>NZ_JAAMFG010000036.1:0-300000 GCF_011064545.1 Wenzhouxiangella sp. XN24 | reverse complement strand
TGGATGACGAGGCCCTGGCGCGTGACCGGCTCAAGGCCCTGCTGGCCGGCCAGCAGGCGCACGAGGTGGTGGGCGAGGCGCAAAGCGGCGAGGAATGCCTGCAACGCGTGGCCCGGCAACGCCCCGATATCGTCCTGCTCGATATCCGCATGCCGGGCATGGACGGACTGGAGACGGCCCGCCACCTCGCGGCGCTGGATGCGCCGCCGGCCGTCATCTTCGTGACCGCCTTCGACAACTTCGCGATCGAGGCATTCGAGGCCCAGGCCGTCGGCTACCTGCTCAAGCCCGTGCGCGCAGAAAGGCTCTTCGAGGCGCTGGCGCGCGCGGCGCGACCCACCCGTCCGCAGCTCGCGGCGCTCACGGGCGCGGGGGGCAACGGCCGGCGACGCATCGCCGCGCGCCTCGGGGACGCGCTGCGACTGATCCCGGTTGATACAATCCGGTACTTCCAGGCGGAACAGAAATACGTCGCGGTCCACCACGAGGACGGAATCGACCTGATCGACGAGTCTTTGAAAGAGCTCGAAAGCGAGTTTCGCGAGGAATTCGTCCGCATCCACCGCAACGCGCTGGTGGCTCTGCGGCACATGGCCGCCCTCGAACGCGACGCGCGAGGCCAGCTCGGCGCGCGGATCGAGGGGGTCGGGGAACCATTGGCGGTCAGCCGCCGGCATGCGCCGGAAGTGCGCAGGAGGATTCAGGAAGGATGAACAGGACCATTCGCATCGCGACCCGCGAGAGCCGGCTCGCGCTCTGGCAGGCCGAGCATGTTGCCGCATTGCTGGCACGGCATCATCCCGGCCTGACGGTCGAGCTGGTGCCCATGACCACCAAGGGCGACCAGATTCTCGACACGACGCTGGCGAAGATCGGCGGCAAGGGCCTGTTCATCAAGGAGCTCGAGACGGCGATGCTCGAGGGGCGAGCCGACATCGCGGTCCACTCGATGAAAGACGTTCCCGCCGAGATGCCGGACGGTTTCGAGATCGTTGCCGTGCTGGAGCGCGAGGATCCGCGCGATGCGCTGGTCTCCGCCGAGTTCCTCACCATCGAGGCGATTCCCGCGGGTCGGGTGGTCGGTACATCGAGCCTGAGGCGCCAGGCCCAGCTCCAGCACGCACGTCCGGACCTGCTGGTCGAGCCGGTGCGAGGGAACGTCGAGACCCGCCTGCGCAAGCTGGACCACGGGCACTTCGCCGCCATCCTGCTGGCGGCCGCGGGGCTCAAGCGCCTCGGCCTGGAGCAGCGCATCGCGGGATTCCTGCCTTACGAGGTTTCGCTGCCCGCAGTGGGCCAGGGTGCGGTGGGCGTCGAGTGTCGCAGTGGCGATGCCGAAGTGGCGGAGCTGCTCGGCGTGCTCGAGCATGACGACACGCGGCGTTGCGTCGATGCCGAGCGGGCGTTTGCTGGCGGCCTGGGCGCCAGCTGCGAGTCGCCGGTGGCCGGTTTCGGCGTGGTCGATGGCGACGAGCTGTTCCTGCGCGGCCTGGTGGCGACGCGCGACGGCGCCTCGGTATTGCACGGCGAGATCCGCGGCGCGGCCGCCGATGCTGCGGCGCTCGGCGACACACTGGCGCGCGACTTGATGGGACGCGGCGCCGGCGCATTGCTGGCGGCGACCTAGGCGAATGACGGCAGACAGCCTCAACGGCCTGACGGTGCTGGTCACCCGCCCGCAGGGGATGGGAGAAGACCTGGTCAAGGCCATCGAGTCGCGCGGCGGGGCTGTGCTGCTGCTGCCGGCGATCGCGATCGAGCCGCTGCAGCCCGACACGTCCGAACTGGCGGAGCTCGCGACGCTTCCCGCGGGAGGACTGGCGATTTTCGCGAGTCGCAACGCCGTCGCCTGGGGCGCGCGGTTCCTGCCGCAGCCGAGGCCGCGGATTGCTGCGATCGGCCCTTCCACCGCCCACGCGCTGGCCGAGCTGGGACTGACGCCGGACATCCGTCCGACGGGCTTCACGACGGAAGACCTCCTGGAACAGCCGGAGTTCGAGAACCTCGCCGGCGTGCGCGTGTTCATCCTGCGTGGCGAAGACGGGCGCGCCGAGCTCGCCGCGGGACTGAAGGCGCGCGGTGCGCGTGTGCGCTACCTCGATGTCTACCGCCGCAAGCCGGCGCCGCTCGATCCGGCGCGGCGCAAGGAGATCCTCGCACTCTGGGCGGCCGGCGAGATCGATATCTATACTGCAACCAGCGCAGACGTGTTCCGCAACCTGTGCACGCTGCTCGGGCCCGAGGGTGAGCCGTTGTTGCGCAACACGCCGCTGGTGACCGTGAGCGAGCGCGTGTTACAAACCGTCAAGCAATGGGGCCACGACGCCACGCGCCTGCTGGCCGACGGCCCCGACGGGGAAAGCCTCGCCACCGCCATCGCTCGCTGGCATGCGGGCGAGGGTGCAGACACGACGGGAGGAACAGGATGAACGACCCCCGGGTGAACGAACCCAAGGACGGCACGGAAGCGACCGACGACAGTGCAGCCGAAGGCTCGTCATCAGCTGAGTCATCGACCGAATCGCCGGCCAAGTCATCGATCGAGTCATCGACCGAGTCATCGACCGAATCTTCGCCTGAATCTTCGGCTGCGCCCGCAGCCGCCTATCCCGCCGTCGTGCCGGCCGCCTCCGCCGGGCGCTCTTTCGGGATCGTGCTCGGCTTCTTCGCGCTCCTCGTCGCGTTCGCCGCGGTCGGCGGCGTGGCTTTTACCTGGTGGCAGGTGACGGAGCAGCAGGAGGTCGTCGCGGAAAAAACCAGCGAGGCCGCCCGCGATCTCGCCGACATACGTGCACTGGTGCTCGAGACCCAGGCGCGGGTCGCGGCCCAGGATGAGCGTTTCAGCGAGTTGCGCAGCGAGGCGGAGGCGCGGCGGCGCGAGCTCGAATCCCTCGACAGCGAGATCGATGAGGCGCGGGAGCGCATGGAATCGTTCGCGCGCGAGGATTTCCCCGAGGAACGCTCGCCGGCCGTGGCCGAAGTCGAATACCTGCTGTTGCTGGCCGCCCGGGAACTCGCGCTGGCGGACAACCCGCGGGTCGCGCTGGCCGCCCTGCGCAAAGCGGACGCGCAGCTGGCGGCACTGGACGACCCGTCGTTCGCCGCGACGCGCCGGGCCATCAACGAAGAAATCGCCGCGGTCGAGGCGGTCGCCGATGTCGATCTCGAAGGGCTGGCGCTAAGGCTCGACAGCCTGGCGGGGCGCATCGAGGGGCTGCCGCTGCACGGCAGCCTTTCCCCGGAACCCCTGGCGGACGCATCGGCCGGCACGGAAGAAACTGGCTGGAAGCGCTTCCTGGCGCGCCTGCGCGCGGTCACCGCCGACCTGTTCCGCATTCGCCGGACGGATACGCCGGCCGCGCCTTTGCTCGCGCCTGACGAGAGCTTTTTCCTGTACCGCAACATCGAGCTGGACCTGAAGAGCGCCCGCCTGGCCGTGCTGGCGCGCGACCAGGAAAATTTCAACGCCGGGGTCGAGGCCGCGCGGGCCGCGTTGCGCGAGTACTTCGTCGTCGAGGACGAGGCGGTCCGGGCGATGCTCGATGCGCTGGACGAACTCGGTACGCGCGACGTGACGCCCGAGTGGCCGTCGATCGGACGTTCACTGGAGTTGCTGCGCGAAACCGGAGCGGCGGGCTAGCCATGCGTTTCGGCGTGCTGCTGCTCATTGCACTGGCCCTCGGGGCGCTCGTGGCGCACTGGCTGCTCGGGGACCAGGGTTACGTGCTGGTGGATATCCGCGGCTGGACGCTGGAGACCTCCGTTCCCGGGTTGGTTCTCGCCCTGTTGGCTGCTTACGCCCTGGTACGCCTTATCAGCTGGACGATCCGTGCGCCGCGGCGCATGGGGCGCGCCGTCGGCGATTATCGCGCGCGGCGCGGCCAGCGCCACCTGGACCACGCCTTCGCGGCCATCGCCGAGGGCCAGTGGGGACGGGGCGAACGCCTGCTCGGCCGGGCGGCGCACGGTCCCGCGTCGCTTGCCGGCTACCTGGCCGCGGCACGGGCGGCACAGGAACAGGGTGCGACGGAACGCCGTGACGAGTGGCTGCGTCTCGCGTACGAAGCCGATCCGGGCGCGGCGCCGGCCGTGCTGCTGACACAGGCCGACCTGCAGCTCGAGCAGGGCCAGCTGGAAGAAGCGCTGGCGACCCTGCAGCAGCTCGACTCGACTGCGCCGGCCCACCCGCGCGGCCTCGCCCTGCGGGCTCGCGTGCTGGAGCGACTCGACGACTGGGATGGCCTGGAGAGGCTGTTGCCACAGCTGCGGGCCGCCAAGGCATTGGACAAGGATGCCGCACAGGCGCTCGAAGTGCGCGTGTCCCAGGCGCGCCTCGCCGCGGCGCAGGACGGCACCGAGCTGGACCGGACATGGCAGGGCCTCGAACGGTCGATGCGCCGTGACCCGGCGGTCCTGGAGACCTACACCGAGGCGGCGCTGCGTGTCGGCGCGGCCGACCAGGCCGAGCCTGTGCTGCGGCGCGCGCTGAAATCCACGTGGTCCGTCCCGCTGGTGGCCGCTTACGGGCGGCTCGAGACCAGCGATCCGAGCAGCCAGCTGGCCGCCGCGGAGAAGTGGCTCGACCAGCACCCCGAGGATGCCGAGCTGTTACTCACCTGCGGGCGGCTGAGCCTCAGGAACCAGCTGTGGGGCAAGGCCCGCAGCTATCTCGAGACCAGCCTGGCGATCCGCCCGCATCCCGACACCTGGCAGATCTACGGCGAGTTGCTGGTGCAGCTGGGCGAGTCGGGCGCCGCCTCGGAGGCGTTCCGCCAGGGACTCGCGGCGGCCTCCGGACGCACCCCTGCATTGCCCGCCCCGCGCAGTGGCGCGGCCTGAGGGTCAAATCAGGTATCCCCTGGTCAGGGGTTGCGTCTCAATAGATCTCTAACACCGCCACTTCAGCATTTTGGCCGAACTCTTTGATCTGCTGCCCGTGTTTCAGAAGCAGATTGGCGACATACAATCTCGGTCGATTACCAAACTTGAGCCAGATGATCTTCGGCGGTGTCCCGTAGAGCGTTGCCAGCTCATGGAAATCCGAGTCCAGGGTGACAATGGTGAAGCCGTGATCCTTGGCGTACTGCCAAATCGCGTGATCGTCAGCCTTCTGAAGCTCGAGACGCATGGCCTGGCTGGATCCGGGAAACGCCGGCTCCAACTCGGCCAGCATTCGGTACGACAGGTTCTGGTCCAGCAGCTTCACGGGACCTGCTGGCGTTCAGTTGCCGTGGATAGCGGTGAGCTGATGCTCTCGATGGGCGGCAAAAGCCAGGCAGGCGCGAATGTCCTCGACGACAAGCTCGGGGTAGTCCGCGAGGATCTGCTTTTCAGTGATGCCTTGGGCCAGCCAGTCCAGCACGTCGTAGACGGTGATACGCATGCCGCGAACGCAGGGTTTCCCGCCTCGCTTGCCGGGCTCGATCGTGATGCGACTGTGATAGTCCATACTCGCTCCTGGCCCGATTGCGCTATTGAATCGCGCCGGTTTGTCGGAGACTTGGTTCCCTGGCAAAGATTGAGCCACGAACCCGCAGCAAGCGCAACCAAGTCAATTGCACAAGATTCGCGACCGGGCGGTTATTTGGCCAGTATGGCCGCAGCAACGGCCAGGTGGGGACGATCGTCGAGTCGCTGGCTTACGACGCCGGAGCGAACTCGAAGGAATCGAAGAACAGTCGTCCCTGGGGCAAGCCGTGGGCCGGAAACAGCTCCTGGATCACCGCGATCATCGGCGGCGGCCCGGCTGCATAGACGTCCACGTCGGCCAGCGAGGGAAAATCCTCCAGCACCGCCTCGTGGACCCAGCCGCGGCGTCCCGTCCAGTCGTCTTCGGGCAGGGCGGCGGACATGAC
The DNA here is from genome assembly GCF_011064545.1 of Wenzhouxiangella sp. XN24. NCBI lineage: Bacteria > Pseudomonadati > Pseudomonadota > Gammaproteobacteria > Chromatiales > Wenzhouxiangellaceae > Wenzhouxiangella > Wenzhouxiangella sp. XN24. The sequence continues at coordinate 294,145 of NZ_JAAMFG010000036.1, read as the reverse complement.
GGGAACGAAGCGCAGCCAGTCGTGCGCCGCGGCCCAGCGCGCCAGCACCTCGCCTTCGTACAGGTCCCGCGGGCGTCGCACGCCCCAGTAAAAAGTGACGGGCCGCGTCGTGCCGACCTCCATCAGGTGGCGCAGCATCGACTTGATCGGTGCATACCCGGTGCCGCCCGCGACCATCACGATCGGCCGCGCGGTGTCTTCACGCAGCCAGAAGCCGCCGAGCGGACCTTCGAGACGCAGCAGGGAGCGTGCTTCGAGATCGTCGAACACCCGTGCCGTGAAGTCGCCGCCGGAGACGCGGCGCACGTGCAGTTCCAGCCGCTCGGCCTCGTGCGGCGGATTGGCCATCGAGTAGCTGCGCCGGCGCCCGTCCTCGAGCAGGAAATCGACGTACTGGCCGGCGAGGAACACGAAAGGTTCCAGCGAGGGCAGCTTGACGTCGAGCCGCATCACGTCGTGGCACAGCAACTCGCGCGACTCGACCCGGCACGGCAGGCGGCGGATGCGCACTTCCTCGGGGACCGCGAGTGCCCGGGCTTCCAGGTCCAGGTCCGCGCAGGCGTGCGCCTGGCAAAGCAGCGCGCGGCCGGCGTCCGCTTCCGCCTGCGTCAGGCCGGCCGGCAATCCGTCGGGGTAGGTGACTGCGCCCGAGAGCACCCGGGCTTCGCAGGCGCCGCAACTGCCGCCGCGGCAGCTATGGGGCAGGTGCAGGCCGGCGCGCAGTCCGGCTGCCAGCACGGATTCGTCGTCCAGCACCTCGAAGCTTTCGTCGCCGGGATGTAACCTGACCTTATGGATCATGCGAAACGCCCTGCCGCCGGCAATGCCGGCGTGACCGTGGTGGGCTGCGGCTATACGGGCCGCAGGCTGCTGCAACGCTGTCTCGACACGCGTCGCGACTTTTTCGGCACCGTCCGCTCGGCGGATGCGGCCGACCGGCTGCGTGCCGCCGGCGCCGGCGCCGGTATTCTCGATCTCGATCAGCCGGGCGACGCCTTGCCACCGGAATGGACCGCGCAACGGGCCTTGATCTACATGGCGCCGCCGCCCGACACCGGCGATACCGACCCGCGTTTTCGCGCCTGCCTGGCGCGGATCACGGCGTTCCCCGAGAGCGTAGTCTACCTCAGCACCACGGCCGTCTATGGCGACACCGGTGGCCGGACGGTCGATGAAACGACGCCTGCGGCACCGGCCTCCGCGCGAGGGCGGCGCCGTCTCGACGCCGAACATGCGCTGCGTGACTGGGGCATCGCCACCGGCGTCGCGGTCCGCATCCTGCGCGTGCCCGGGATCTATGGGCCCGGTCGGCTGCCGCTCGAGCGCCTGCGCAGCGGGGCGCCGGTGGCGCGCGCGGGCGAAACCGGGCCGGGCAACCGCATCCACGTGGATGACCTGGCGGCCGTCAGCCTGGCTGCCGCGGATTACCCGGGTACGGAGATCGTGTTCAACGTGGGGGACGGCGATCATCGCGGCATGGACGAGTACTTTCGCGCGGTCGCGCGACTCGCCGGATTGCCCGCGCCGCCGGAATTGCCGCTGGAGGAACTGCTCGCACAGGTCAGCCCGGCGATGCGCGGTTTCCTGGTGGAGAGCCGCCGCGTCGATACGACGCGCATGCGCTCGGTGCTGGGTTTCGAGCCGCGCTACCCGGCGATGGAGGACGGCATCGCGGCCAGCCTGGAGGCATGACGCCAGGCCGCGAGCTGCCGGCCCGCGGCGAGCGGGCCCCCGCCCCGTCGCGGAAGCACGGAAACCTGTTCCCGGGCCGTAGTATGGCGAATCTGTATACAATATGCAGAACGAGCCACATGGGACGGGTTTCATGGTCATCCAGCGCCTCAATCTCCGCGACCAGGTGCGCAACGAGTTGCTCGACTGGCTGTCGGACGGCCGCCTCGCGCCCGGCCAGCGGCTCGAAGAAGAACGCATCAGCCGGGCTCTCGGCGTCAGCCGGACGCCGTTGCGCGAAGCGCTCGCGAGTCTTGCCGGCGACGGCCTGATCGAGGCGGTGCCGCGCCGGGGATTCCGGGTGCCGCGGCTTTCGGCGGGACTGGTCCAGGACCTGTTTCCCGTGATCGGCAGTCTCGAGGGGCTCGCCGTGCGGCTCAGCGGCCAGCAGGTGCGCACGCTCGCCACCGGCCTGCAGGAGCTCAACGGTCGCCTGGCGCTGTCGCATCTCACGCCGCGCCAGCGTGCCGATGCCGACCGGCGCTGGCACGAGCTGCTGGTCAGCCGGAATCCGAATCGGGAGCTGGCGGCGGTGCTGGAGCGTACCCGCAGCCGCGTCCGGCCCTATGCCGGCAGCTGGGCGCGTTCGGCCGCGGAGCTCGAGGCCTCACGCGCCGAACACGAGGCGATCGCGACTCTGCTGGGCGAAGGCCGGATCGACGAGGCCGCCGAGGCCGTGTTGCGTCACTGGGTCCGGGCCACGCGGCCCGTCATCGCCTGGGTCGAACGCGAGGCGGATCCGGGCTAGCCCTCAGGGACGGCTCGCCGGGCTGTCGAGCCAGTCGGTCAACGGTTTCCAGTGTTCCCAGTCCTGCCAGGCGAGATAGTGCGGCAGTTCGAAGACCCCCAGGCCGCGAGCATAAGCCCGGACGTAGTTCTGCGCGTCGCGCAGCGTGGCGACATAAGGAATCGAGAGCTTGCGCAGGTAGGCGTCGAGCTCGTCGAAACTGAGGGTGTTTTCCTTGATGCGGTTGGCGACCACGGCCAGTTTGGCCTGCTGGCGTGCGAGGCGGCCGACGTCGCCGAGTTCGTTGATGAAGCTGGCGGCCGCGCGCATGTCGATGGTCGAGGGCAACACGGGCACCAGCACGGTCTCCGCACGCCGCACCAGCTCGGTGATCTCGCGCCCATGCGCCCTGGCGGGTGCGTCGATGATGACCACGTCCGCGTTGCGCGGCACGGCGCGCAGGCCGTCCTCGAACGCCGGCACCCCGACGATCGGCGGCGCATCGAGGGGGCGCAGGCCGACCCAGTCCATGCTGGATCCCTGCGGATCGAAGTCTGCGAGCGCGACGTGGTCGCCGCGCGTCGCGTACCAGCTCGCGAGGTTGGTCGCGATGGTGCTCTTGCCACACCCGCCCTTGGGGTTCATCACCAGGATATGCCGCATGATCGAAAGCTCCGCTTCTTGACGGGCGACGCTTCGCCCGATTGATGTCCTTGGAATCTAGTCCAGGCCGAATTCCGGCCAAAGCGTGTCGATACGCGCCTTGACCTCCGGATCCATGCTGATCGGCCGCCCCCACTCGCGCTGTGTTTCGCCGCGCCACTTGTTGGTGGCGTCGAAGCCGATCTTCGAGCCGAGGCCCGAGACCGGCGAGGCGAAATCCAGGTAATCGATGGGCGTGTTCTCGATCATCACCGTGTCGCGCGCCGGGTCCATGCGCGTCGTCATCGCCCAGATGACGTCCTGCCAGTTGCGCACGTCCACATCGTCGTCGGTCACGATCACGAACTTGGTGTACATGAACTGGCGCAGGAAGGACCAGACGCCGAGCATCACGCGCTTGGCGTGTCCCGGGTACTGTTTTTTCATGCTCACCACCGCCATGCGGTAGGAGCAGCCTTCCGGGGGCAGGTAGAAGTCGACGATCTCCGGGAACTGTTTCTGCAGGATGGGCACGAACACCTCGTTCAGCGCCACCCCCAGCACGGCCGGCTCGTCGGGCGGCCTCCCGGTGTAGGTGCTGTGGTAGATCGGGTTGTCGCGCCAGCTGATCCGGTCCACCGTGAACACCGGGAAGTCCTCGACCTCGTTGTAGTAGCCGGTGTGGTCGCCGAAGGGCCCTTCCGGCGCCATGTCGCCCGGCGCGAGGTGGCCCTCCAGCACGATCTCGGCCGTCGCCGGCACTTCCAGGTCGGAATTCGCGCATTTCACCAGCTCGGTGCGCCCGCCGCGCAGCAGCCCGGCGAAAGCGTACTCGGACAAGGTGTCGGGCACGGGCGTGACGGCGCCGAGAATGGTCGCCGGGTCAGCGCCCAGCGCGACGGCCAGCGGGAAGGGCTCGCCCGGATGCTTCAGCTGCCAGTCGCGAAAATCCAGCGCCCCGCCGCGATGCGACAGCCAGCGCATGATGAGGCGGTTGCGCCCGATCAGCTGCTGCCGGTAGATGCCGAGATTCTGGCGCGTGCGCTCGGGGCCGCGCGTGATCACCAGTCCCCAGGTCAGCAACGGCCCGGCATCGCCCGGCCAGCAGGTCTGGATCGGCAGTCGTTCGAGGTCCACGTCCGGCCCCTCGAGGACGTTCTGCTGGCAGGGCCCGGAGCGTACGACCTTGGGCGCCATGTTGAGCACCTGGCGAAACACCGGGAGCTTCTCCCACGCATCGCGCATGCCCTTGGGCGGATCGGGTTCCTTGAGGAACGCCAGCAGCTTGCCGACCTCGCGCAGGGCCTCGACGGAATCCTGGCCCATGCCCAGCGCCACGCGGCGCGGCGTGCCGAACAGGTTGCCGAGCACCGGCATGTCGTGGCCCGTGGGGTTTTCGAACAGCAACGCGGGCCCGCCGCGCTTCAGGACGCGGTCGCAGATCTCCGTCATTTCCAGCACGGGACTCACCGGCGTCGTGATGCGCCGCAGCTCGCCCTGCCCCTCGAGCAGGCGAATGAAGTCCCTCAGGTCGCTGTATTTCATGTTTGCCACCCTCTCCCGCGGCGCGAACACTATAATTGCGCCCCAGCCATGCGCCAAACTTCCGTCCCTTCCGCCGGCCACTCGTTCGCCTTCCACAAGATGGTCGGTGCGGGCAATGACTTCGTCGTGGTGGATGCGCGGACCCGCCCGTTCACCCCGGATGCCGACCTGGTGCGGTGGATTGCCGACCGGCGCAACGGCGTGGGGTGCGACCAGTTGCTGGCCATCGACCCGGCGCCGGACGGCGAGGCGGCCTTCGCCTACCGCATCTGGAACGCGGACGGGGGCGAGGTGGCGCAGTGCGGGAACGGCGCGCGCTGCCTTGCGCTGCTGTGGGCGACGGAGCTGGCGCCGGTCCAGGCGCAAACGCAAGCACAAGCACAAGCATTCCGCATGTCGAGCGCCGCGGGGCCGGTCGAGGCCCGGGTCGCCGGAGGGGCTGCGGCGGTGTCCATGGGCGTGCCGGAGTTCCGTCCTCACCTGATTCCGCTGCACGCGACAAGCGAGGCGACGCGCTATACCATTGGGCTCGGCGATCGCAGCGTTCGGCTCGGCGCCGTTTCGATGGGTAATCCGCATGCGGTGATCGTGCTGGAGGAGTTGGGGGAAACAGCGCTCGCAAGTGCGCCGGTCACGACACTCGGGCCGGCCATCGAGCGACATCCGGCGTTTCCGGAACGCGCGAACGTGGGCTTCGTGCAACTGCTGGCGCGCGATCGTGTCGCGCTGCGCGTCTGGGAACGCGGCGTCGGCGAGACGCTGGCCTGCGGCACCGGCGCCTGCGCGGCGGTGGCGGTGCTGGCGGACCAGGGCGCCGTGAATGAATTGGTGAATGTCGACCTGCCGGGCGGACGGCTCGTGGTCGAGTGGCAGGGCCGCGGCACGCCCGCCTGGCTCAGCGGCCCGGCCGGCAAAGTCTTCGAGGGGAAGATCAGCCTGTGAGTATTCGAGAGGAGCGCGGCCTGTCCGCGATATTGCCGGCGGACCAGAGCGTGGCCGACTACCTGGCGGATCATCCCGATTTCTTCGAACGCCACGCGGGGCTGCTCGAGCAATTGCGCCTCCCGCACCGCAGCGGCGCCGCGACCGTGTCGCTCGTGGAGCGCCAGGTCAGCGTCCTGCAGGACAAGAACCGCGCACTGGACCATCGGCTGCGCGACCTGGTGGCCGTGGCGCGCTCCAATTCGGCCTTGTCCGACAAGGTGCATGCGCTCGCGATCCGGTTGCTGCGGGCGGAGGACAAGTCCTCCGTGCTCGACGGCCTGGAGCGCGGCCTGCGCGAGGACTTCGGCGCCAGCCAGGCGGTCGTCGTCCTGTTCCACAACACCTCGGAGATCGTCCAGGGCGTGAAGACGCGTTTCTTGCGCAGCGTGGACCGTTCGGATGCCGCGCTGCAGCCCTTCGCGACGTTCATCCAGCAAAGTCGTCCGCGTTGCGGCCGGATTCGCGACGTCCAGCGCGAGTTCCTGTTCCCGGGTGAGAACGAGGGCATCGCCTCCGTGGCGATGGTGCCCCTGGGGCGCAAGTGCGAAGTCGGGATCCTGGCCATCGGCAGCAACGACCCGAAGCGTTTCAATCCCACCATGAGCACGGATTTCCTGGCCCGCATCGGCGACCTCGCGTCCGCCGCGCTCGCCGCGGCGAGCCACCGCCTGGAGGCTGCCCGCGGCGGGTCATGAACGCCGCCGGCCCCGATCGCAATTGGCTCAACCGGTGGCTAGACCACCTGCGCTTCGAGCGTCGCTTGTCCGCCTTGACCGTGAAGAACTACCACCGCGACATCGAGGCGCTGTACACCTTTCTCTGCAATGCCGAGGTGGGCGACTGGGCGGCGGTGGACGGCGGCCACGTGCGTTCTTTCGCCGCGCGCCTGCATCGCCGCGGCCAGGCCCCGCGCACCATCCAGCGCCGCCTGGCGGCGCTGCGCAACCTGTTCGCCTACCTGGTCCGCGAGGGCGTCGTGAAGGCGAACCCGGGGCTGGACATCACGGCGCCGAAGGCGCCGCGGCGCCTGCCGGAGACGCTGGACGCCGACGCGATGGGCCGGCTGCTGGATATCCGCGTCGATCACCCGCTCGCGACGCGCGATCGCGCCATCATGGAGCTGTTCTATTCATCGGGACTGCGCCTGCAGGAGCTGGCGAGCCTCGACCTGGTCGACGTGGACCTGGCCGAAGGGATGGTGCGGGTCACCGGCAAGGGCGCCAAGACCCGCATCGTGCCGGTGGGGGAGAAGGCCCGCGCCGCGCTGCGCGACTGGTTGAAGGTGCGGCCGCAGCTCGAGAAAACGCCGTCCAACGCCATGTTCATCGGCCGCACCGGCCGTCCGCTGTCCACCCGCAACATCCAGGCGCGCGTGACTTACTGGGCGCGCCGCCTCGGCCTCCCGCAGTCCGTGAGCCCGCACACCTTTCGCCACTCCTTCGCCACCCACCTGCTGGAGTCCAGCGGCGACCTGCGGGCCGTGCAGGAATTGCTCGGCCACTCGGACATCGGCACGACCCAGATCTACACGCACCTTGATTTCCAGCACCTTGCCCGCATCTATGACCAGGCGCACCCGCGTGCGCGCAAGCGGCGCTGATCCGGCGCGCATCCGACCCCTGCAAGGAGCCAGCATGCAACAGTTTCGCGGCACGACCATCCTGTCCGTGCGCCGTGACGGCCTCGTCGCCGTCGGCGGGGACGGCCAGGTGTCCATGGGCAACACGGTCGTGAAGGGCAACGCGCGCAAGGTGCGCACCCTGTACGACGGCAAGGTCCTGGCCGGCTTCGCCGGCGGCACGGCCGATGCATTCACGCTGTTCGAGCGTTTCGAGGCGAAGCTGCAGCAGCACGGCAACCTCACGCGCGCGGCCATCGAGCTGGCCAAGGACTGGCGCACGGACCGCATGCTCCGTCGCCTCGAGGCCCTGTTATGCGTTGCCGACCGGGAGAAGAGCTTCGTGATCTCGGGCAACGGCGACGTCATCGAGCCGGAGAACGACCTGATGGCCATCGGCTCCGGCGGGCCCTATGCCCAGGCGGCCGCGCGCGCGCTGCTCGAGAACACGGAGCTGGATGCGCGCGAGATCGTGGAGCGGGCGCTCGGCATCGCCGCCGACATCTGCGTCTTCACCAACCGCAACCTCGTCGTCGAGACGCTGTCATGAGCGATACCCCGATGACCCCCCGCGAGATCGTCCAGGAGCTCGACAAGCACATCGTCGGCCAGACCGCGGCCAAGCGCGCCGTCGCCATCGCGCTGCGCGACCGCTGGCGCCGCATGCAGATCGAGGAGCCGCTGCGTTCCGAGATCACGCCCAAGAACATCCTCATGATCGGGCCGACGGGCGTCGGCAAGACCGAGATCGCGCGTCGCCTCGCGCGGCTCGCCAGCGCGCCGTTCATCAAGGTCGAGGCGACCAAGTTCACCGAGGTGGGCTACGTGGGCCGCGAGGTCGACAGCATCATCCGCGATCTCGCCGACGCCGCGGTGAAGATGACGCGGGAGCACGAGATGGACCGGGTGCGCCATCGCGCCGAGGATGCCGCGGAAGAGCGGGTCCTCGACGGGCTGTTGCCCGGCACCCGTTCCAGCTGGGACACCGGCGAGGAGGCCGGCAAGCCCGGCGAGGCGGCCCGGGGCGCGGACACGCGCCAGAAGTTTCGCAAGATGCTGCGCGAGGGCACGCTCGACGACAAGGAAATCGAGATCGAGGTCAGCAACGCCCCGGCCGGGGTCAACATCATGGCGCCGCCCGGCATGGAGGAGATGGCGAACCAGTTGCAGGGCCTGTTCAGCAACATGGGCGGGCGCACCAGCCGGCGCAAGCTCAAGGTGCGCGACGCCATGAAGCTGCTGGTGGATGACGAGGCCGGCAAGATGGTCAACGACGAGGAGATCAAGCTCAAGGCGATCGCCAACGTGGAGCAGAACGGCATCGTGTTCATCGACGAGATGGACAAGGTGACGCGCCGCGAGGGCTCGCTCGGTTCCGGCGGCGACGTTTCGCGCGAGGGCGTGCAGCGCGACCTGTTGCCGCTGGTCGAAGGCTGCACGGTGAGCACCCGCTACGGCATGGTGCGCACCGACCACATCCTGTTCATCGCCTCGGGGGCGTTCCACCTGTCGAAGCCGTCGGACCTGATTCCGGAACTGCAGGGCCGCCTGCCGATCCGCGTCGAGCTCGACGCACTCAGGGCCGCGGATTTCGAGCGCATCCTGACCGAGCCGGATCACTCGCTGACGGTGCAGTACCAGGCCATGCTCGCCACGGAGGGCGTCCAACTCTCGTTCACCACGGACGGCATCCGGCGGATCGCGGAGATCGCCGACCAGGTCAACGAGCGTTCCGAGAACATCGGTGCACGCCGCCTGCACACCGTCCTCGAGCGCCTCGTGGACACGATTTCCTTCGAGGCGGCCGATCGGGGGGGCGCGGAAGTCACCATCGATGCGGGCTACGTGGATACGGCGCTCGGCGAGCTGGCGGCCGACGAGGACCTGTCGCGCTACATCCTCTGATCGCACGGTCGTACAATATCGCCACTCTTCCATGAACAGGAGGCGCAATGAGCGCTGACATTCCCACGCCATCCGCCATCCGCCTGCACCGCAAGTCCCGCGTTCTCGAGGTCGGCTGGGAAGACGGCACGTCGTTCCGGCTGCCCTGCGAATACCTGCGCGTGTTCTCGCCGTCGGCGGAAGTCCAGGGCCATGGCCCGGGGCAGGCCGTGCTGATGATCGGCAAGGAAAAGGTGAATATCAGCGCCATCGAGCCGGTCGGCCACTACGCGATCAAGCTGGTGTTCGACGACAAGCACGATTCCGGGCTGTTCTCCTGGTCCTACCTGCACTGGCTGGGCTCGAATTACGAGGAGAACTGGAACACCTATCTCGGCCGGCTCGACGAGGTCGGCTACAAGCGCAAGGAAGTCGCCCCCGAATGAGCCCGGACAAGGACACCACGCACTTCGGCTTCGCCGAGGTGCCGGTCACCGAGAAGGCGCGCCGCGTGCGCGGCGTGTTCGATTCGGTGGCCAGCCGCTACGACCTGATGAACGACCTCATGTCGCTCGGCATCCATCGCATCTGGAAACGCTTCACCGTGGAGAAGGCCGGGCTGCGGCCGGGCATGCAGGTGCTGGACCTGGCGGGCGGCACGGGGGATCTCGCCGCCCTGATGGCGCCGCGCGTAGCGCCCGGCGGCCGCGTGGTGTTGTCGGACATCAACGAGGCGATGCTCATGCGCGGGCGCGAGCGGCTGCTCGACCGGGGCATCGCAGGCGAGACCGTCGAGTACTGCCTGGCCGATGCGGAGGCGCTGCCGCTCGAGGACGCCAGCTTCGACGTGGTGACGATCGCTTTCGGCCTGCGCAACGTGACCCACAAGGAGCGTGCCCTGAGCGAGATGTTCCGGGTGCTGCGCCCGGGGGGGCATCTGCTGGTGCTGGAGTTCTCCCGCCCCGTGCCCGCGCTCGCCCCGGCCTACGACCTGTATTCCTTCCGCGTCCTGCCCGCGATCGGCAAGCTCGTGGCGGGGGACGACGAGAGCTACCGCTATCTCGCGGAGTCGATCCGCATGCACCCCGACCAGGAAACCCTGCGGGACATGATGGCCGCCGCGGGGTTCGACGACTGCCGCTACCATGACCTGACCGGCGGTATCGTGGCGCTCCACCGCGGCTGGAAGTACTGATGTTCGAGCCTGTCGCGGCGTTGTTGAACCGCGGGATCCGCGCGTCCAGCGACGCAACGGCCCGCTGCCGGGCGCTGGAGGGTTCCAGCTTCCGCATCGAGCTGGACGGTCTCGGCCTAGGCATGACTCTCGTCGCCCGCGATGGCGGCCTGGCGCTCAGCGACAAGGTCCCGGCCGACGCGCTGCTCAGCGGCACGCCGGGGGCGCTGGCGCGGCTCGCGGCCTCGGGTGACGAGGCGCTGCTGCGTTCCCGCGCCGTGCGCATCAGCGGCGACCCGCTGGTGGCGCGCGATTTTCGCGACCTGATCGCCCTGGCCGCGCCCGATTTCGAGGAGGAGCTGGCACGCGTCGTCGGCGACGTGGCCGCGCGCCAGGTCGGCAACTTCGTGCGGGGGTTCGGCGGCTGGGGACTCGACGTGGCGGACCGCCTGTCGCGAGACGTCGCCGAGTACCTGCAGGAGGAGGGCCGCGAGCTCCCCGCGCGCGCCGAACTCGAGCAGTTCCTCGATGCGGTGGACGTACTCGCCAGTGACGTCGCGCGGCTCGAGGCGCGGCTGCGACGGCTGGAACAGGCGTCGTGATTCCGCCGCGCCAACTGTGGCGGATGCTGCACATCCAGCGCGTGCTGCTCAAGCACGGCCTCGACGAACTCGTCTATGCGGCCCACCTGTTCCGCCCGGTCGCCCGGCTGCGCCGTATTCCCGGCTTCGGCATCCGCAAGGCGTCGCGGGACCTGCCGCTGGGCGTGCGGATCCGCGAGGCGCTGGTCGAGCTCGGGCCGATTTTCGTCAAGTTCGGCCAGGCGCTGTCCACGCGGCGCGACCTGCTGCCCCGCGAGATCGCCGTCGAGCTGGCCAAGCTGCAGGACCGGGTGCCGCCGTTTCCCGCGGCGGAGACGCATCGCCAGCTTGCGGCGGCCTATCGCCAGCCGCTCGAGTCACTGTTCGCGCGGTTCGACGACGAGCCGCTCGCCGCGGCCTCCATCGCCCAGGTGCACACGGCGGCGTTGCCGGACGGCCGCGAGGCGATCGTCAAGGTGCTGCGGCCCGGAGTGCGCGAGCAGATCCGGCGCGACGTGGACGTGCTGCATTCGCTGGCGGCACTCGCCGAACGGTACTGGGGGGAGGTCCGCCGGCTGCGCCCGCGCGAGGTGGTGCGCGAGTTCGACACCACGCTGATGGACGAGCTCGACCTGATGCGCGAGGCGGCGAACGCCTCGCAGTTACGCCGCAACTTCGAGAACTCGCCGCTGCTCTACGTGCCCGAGGTCTACTGGGACTGGTGCCGGCCCGGCGTGCTCGTGATGGAACGCATCCACGGCATCAACATCGGCCAGACGGCTGAACTGCACGCGGCGGGCATCGACATGCGGCGCCTCGCCGCGAACGGCGTGGAGATCTTCTTCACGCAGGTGTTCCGCCACAATTTCTTCCACGCGGACATGCACCCGGGCAATATTTTCGTCAATCCGGACGAGCCGGCGCAGCCGCAATACATCGCTGTCGATTTCGGCATCGTGGCGAGCCTGAATCCGCGCGACCAGCAGTACCTGGCGGAAAACTTCCTCGCCTTCTTCAACCGCGACTACCAGCGCGTCGCGCGCCTGCATGTCGAGTCCGGCTGGGTGGCGCCCGGCACGCGCGTGGAAGAGGTCGAGTCCGCGTTCCGTACCGTGTGCGAGCCGATCTTCAACCGCCCGCTGAAGGACATTTCGTTCGGCCAGTTCCTCGTGCGCCTGTTCACGGTGGCGCGGCGCTTCGACATGGAAGTGCAGCCGCAGCTGATCCTGCTGCAGAAGACGCTGCTGAACATCGAGGGCCTCGGGCGGGAGCTTTATCCCGATCTCGACCTGTGGGAGACGGCGCAGCCGATTCTCGAGGAATGGATGCGCGAGCGGGTCAGCGGCCGGGCCATCGTCGATCGCCTGCGGGAGCAGTTGCCGGAAGTCGGCGAGACGATCCAGGAGTTCCCCCAGGTCATTCACGCCATCCTGCAGCGCGCCGCCGAGGGCCGGCTGCAGGTCGAGGTGAAGCACCCGGGCATAGAAGTGCTGCGCGCGGAGCTGCATGCCGACCGGCAACAGCGCTGGACCACCGGCGCCGGCGGCGCAACGTTCGTCGGCGGCGTGCTGTGGCTGGGCCTGGACGTGAGCCCGGTAGCGCCGGGATGGCTGCTGCTGGTGCTGGGTGCGGGACTGCTGGCCTTCGGCCGATTGGGTCGCCCTGCCTGAGGTCCTCAGACCGGTCAGCGCGCGTCAGGCAGCGGGGCCACCAGCGCGCCTGACTGGTAGTCGCGAATCGCCTGGCGGATCTCGCTGGCCGTGTTCATGACGAAGGGGCCGTGCTGCACGATGGGCTCGCCCAGCGGGCGACCCGACAGGAGCAACATGCCGGCGCCGGCCTCCCCGGCGGTGATGTCGATTGCGCCTTCCCCGTCGAGCACCGCCATCTGTCCGCTCGCGATGCCGGCCGCGGCGCCCGCGCTTGCGGACGGATCGGGCAGCTGCACCGCGCCGCTGAAGGGCCGGACGAGGGCGCGATGACCCGGCGGGGGTGACCAGCGGTAGCGACCCCCGCGCTCGAGCTCGAGCACGAGTACGGTGCTCTCGCAGGCGGTGCGGCCGATCGGCGAGGTCATCCCGGCGTGGTGGCCGGCGATGACGCGCAGCCGGCCGTGCTCGAGCGCCAGCTCCGGCAGCTCGGCGGCCTCGGCCTGCGCGTAATCCGGTTCGCGCAGCTTGTCCGCCGCGGGCAGGTTGATCCACAGCTGGAAACCATGGATGCGGCCTTCTCCCGGGAGCGGCATCTCGGAATGAATGACGCCGCGCCCGGTGGACATCCATTGCGCGCCGCCGGCGCGGATCGCCGCCCGGTGGCCGAGGTGATCCCGGTGTTCGAAGCCGCCCTCGAGCATGACCGTGAGGGTCTCGATGCCGCGGTGCGGATGGGACGGAAAGCCGGCCACGAATTCCTCGCGCTGGTCGGAACGGATTTCGTCCAGCATCAGGAACGGGTCGAGGTCGTGTTGCGCCTGGCCGACGATCCGGCGAATCCGGACTCCTGCGCCATCGGAGGCGGCGTGGCTGTCCAGCACCTGGCGGATACGCTTGCTGCCCATGTGGATTCCTCGCGGGTGAAACCTGCGCCCACGTTAGCTTCGACTCAATCGAAGAGAAAGAGCAAATGACTGGCGATCAAGTTGGAGGAAATCGAAATGAGGCCGCGGGTCACACTCGAGCAGCGGCGGACGCTCCAGGCCGTCGTGGACCACGGCGGTTATGCGGGCGCCGCCGAGGCCCTGAGCCGTCAGTCCACCAGTTCGACCCCGTTCCAGCAGCGATCCGGACGCGGCCGGTCGGGATTCCCGCAGGTCGAGCGGGGCGCATCCGCGGGCACCAGGTCGACGAGATGCTTGCCTTCCTCGGTCATCCGCAGCTCGAAGGCATCGTACACTTCGCCGGTGACCGTGCGCGATGCGTACCGCAGCCGGTCCGCCTCGATCTGGATGACCTGGTAGAGCTGCACCTCTTCCCCGACCCGCGCCATCGACGACTCAGCCTCCTCGGCGACCAGGTACATCTTCGGTCCGGCCACCGAGACCACGTAGACCGTCCCGGCGTCATCGTCGATCGCGGTGGTGCCTTCGGCGAGGTTCGCGCCGCGGCCGTAGGCGTGGTCATGGCCCTGCAGCACGAGGTCCACGCCGTGTTTCTCGTACAGCGGCTGCCAGTGCTCGCGCAGCAGCGGGTTGTCGCGCCCGAGCGAGACGGAGTGCACCGGATGGTGGTGGCTGACGATGACCCAGTCGTGGGCGCTGGCGCTCAACAGCCGGTCGAGCCATTCGGCCTGCTGCTTCGCCAGCGCTTCGTCCTGCAATGCATTCATCGAGTCCAGCGCGACTAACAGGACCCCCTGGTATTCGACGTAGTAGACGGTGTCGCGCAAGCCCTCGGGGCCGTTCGCGGGGACGCTGAAATGAGCTGTCCAGTGCGGCGACAGGACCCTCGGGCCGAACACGTCGCGCCTGATGAACTCGTGATTTCCCGCCACCGGGAAGCTCGGCACCATGCCGTGCAGGAAGCCGCCGGCATCGAACCACTCGCCCCACTCGTCGTCGTGGACGCCGCTGCGGGAATTGACGAGGTCGCCGGCATGCAGGAGCAGCGCCGGCCGCTCGTGGGCAGCAAAAGCTTCGCGGATGACGCGAGAGAAATGTGAGCGGATCGAGTTCTGCGCGTCGCCGAAATAGAGAAAGGAAAATGGCGCGGCGCTGCTTTTCGCGGTGCGGAACTGGAACCACTCGCTCCACGTGTCCGCGCCCCGCACGCGATAGGCATACAGCGTGTCCGGCTCGAGGCCGGTGAACGTCACGGCATGGTGGTGCGCGACACCGTTCTCGGTTTCGAGCGGCCGGGTCCGGCCGTCGATGTCCCGGGCGCCGAGGTGCAGCCCGGGACCGGGCAGGGCCTTGTTCAGCTGCGCCACGGCCCGGGTCACGCCGGCATTCGTGCGCCACGTGACCGTCTGGCTGCGCGCGGGATCCGCGGTCAGCACCAGTGCGACTCGGTCGGGGATCGGCCCGGGCGCGTAGTGCACGTAGCCCTGCGGCACCAGCGTGTTGCGCGTCTCGTGGGCCGGCAGATCGACGGGGAGCGCGCTGAGCGTCAGCACGAGGAACAGCAGGCGGCTCGGATTGTTCATCGGGTCTCGCGGCAAGGGGAAATGATCGACCCGCCAATCTACCGCCTCGTCATTGCACTCCGGTTACGAGTTTCCGGGCGGATGAGCGCATAAGAGGGGCTGCCGGCCCCGGGCGGAAGCGAGGATGCTGGGCGCATGCCAGCCAGCAGGATGCCCGATGGCTTTTGCGCTCGTTCTGACCCGTGCCCAGTGCGGCCTCGAAGCCCCGCCGGTGGCCGTCGAAACCCACGTCACGGGGGGGCTGCCCGGCTTTTCGATCGTCGGCCTGCCGGCGACGGCGGTGCGCGAGAGCCGGGACCGGGTGCGCGCGGCCCTGTCGATCTGTGGCTTCAAGTTTCCCGACGGCAAGGTGATCGTCAATCTCGCGCCGGCGGACCTGCCGAAGGACGGCGGCCGTTTCGACCTGCCGATCGCGCTGGGCGTGCTGGCGGCCTCGGGCCAGCTGCCGACCGCGCAATTGCAGCGGCGTGAATTCATCGGGGAGCTCTCCCTGAGCGGCGAGGTGCGCGGCGTGACGGCATCGTTGTGCGCCAGCGTGGCGGCGGCCCGGGCCGGCCATGCACTCATCGTGCCGGCGCAGAACGGCGCCGAGGCCGCGCTGGCGGGGGTCGGTGAAATCCACCTCGCCGAGCACCTGGTTGGAGTCGCGGGATATCTCCAGGGACAGGGAGAGCTTCCACTTGCGGTGACCCCGGCGCGTCCCGAGCCGGGTGCCGCGACCGGTCCCGATCTCGCCGAGGTGCGGGGGCAGTTGCGCGGGCGGCGCCTGCTGGAAGTCGCCGCCGCGGGCGGTCACAACCTCCTGCTGATCGGGCCACCCGGCACGGGCAAGACCATGCTGGCGCGCCGTCTCCCCGGCCTGCTGCCGCCCTTGTCGGCCGACGCGGCGCTGGCTGTGGCCTCGATCGCATCGGCGGCCGGCCGCCCGTTTCATGGCGAAGAGTGGGGGCGACGGCCGTTTCGTGCCCCGCATCACTCGGCGTCTTCGGTGGCGCTGACGGGCGGGGGCGCGAATCCGCGTCCCGGCGAGGTCACGCTGGCGCACCGCGGGGTGCTCTTCCTGGACGAGTTGCCGGAGTTCGGCCGCACCGCGCTCGAAGCGCTGCGCCAGCCGCTGGAGGATGGCGAGTTGACCATCAGCAGGGCGGCGGTGCAGAGAACCTTTCCCGCGCGTTTCCTGCTGGTGGCCGCGATGAACCCTTGTCCCTGCGGCTACCTCGGTGACCCGCGCAACAACTGCCGTTGCAGCGCGGAAGCCGTGCTGCGTTATCGCGGCCGCATTTCCGGTCCGCTGCTGGATCGCATCGACCTGGTCGTCGAGATGCCGCGCCCTGCGCCGGCCGACCTGATGGGGCCGCCGGGCGAACCGTCGGCGGTGGTGCGCGAGCGTGTGCTGGCGGTGCGGCGAGCCGGGCGCGAGCGGCAAGGCACCGCGAACGCCCGCCTCGCCGGCAAGACCCTGGACGCCCACGCTTTCCTCGGGGCGGCGGCGCGCGCACTGCTGGTGCGTTCCGCGGAGCGCCTCGGGCTCTCGGCGCGGGCGCAGACGCGGGTCCGGCGGGTCGCGCGGACCATCGCGGACATGGACGGTTGCGCCGGGATCGAAGTGCGGCATCTCGCCGAGGCGCTCGCGAGCCGCGGCTGGCCGGGGCGGTGACGAGCGGGCGTTTCCGGGCGAAAAGCGGACAAAGTCCCTCTTCCCGGGCCTTGGCGGGTGCGCTCAGATGGGGGCGCCCGTCATTCCGGCGGGTACCCAAGGACGGGTCTCGAATGCAAGGAGTGCAACGATGAACAGGAATCGCTTGATGTTGTTTTTGCTGGTGTTGGCTGGCCTGGTGCTTCCCGGGACGTCCCGGGCGTCCACGGCCGACTGGACGATCGACGTGCCCCAGGGGGCCTGCAGCGCGCTGGCCGGCGCCCTCGGCGCGGGCGGAGCCGCAGCCGTGCTGCAGGTCACGCCCGTCGGGCGGGTGTCGGCCTTCGTCACGACCGCGGGCGCATTTCTCGGCGGCGCCGTGGGCATGAACCTCGGTGAACTTTCCTGCGACAGCCTCGGGGAGACGCT
Source organism: Wenzhouxiangella sp. XN24 (assembly GCF_011064545.1). Taxonomy (NCBI): domain Bacteria; kingdom Pseudomonadati; phylum Pseudomonadota; class Gammaproteobacteria; order Chromatiales; family Wenzhouxiangellaceae; genus Wenzhouxiangella; species Wenzhouxiangella sp. XN24. Next base: position 277,054 of record NZ_JAAMFG010000036.1, on the reverse strand, counting down.
GGAACGCTGGTCACATGCGGCGTGCATGGCCAACCAGGACTGCGCCGAGGCGTCGGCACGGAACCAGATGCTGCAGTTCATGAAGGGCCTGGGGCGCGACATGCAGGTCTGTCCGTCGTGCAGCATCGACGAACTGCTCGGTTCCGCGCTGACGGTCGATGAGCAGCGACTCCGTCACCTGCGGCAGAAGGAATGCGGTCGCGCAGGTTACGCGTGCTACACCGGCATCGGGGTCTTGCCGAAAAACCGGTACTGGTCCCGTTTGAACACGGTGCCCATGGACCGGTTCTGGGCCGGGGTGGCCATCGGCATGGCATCGCGCGACGATGTGGGGCCAACCACTTCGATCCGGTAGAGGATGTTTGGCGATGGAAGGACATTGGACGGCCTTTTGGGGGTTCCTGGCAGGATTTGCGCTGCTGTTCGGCGTCGAGGAGTTTCGCCGCCTGCGAGCCGTGTCGGGCGATGTCCGGCAGCGGGCCCCGGCCTGGCGACGCGGTTCGATCGTGTTCATCGTGGCCGGGGTCTTGCTGCTGCTGTTCGCGGTCCGCGACATCGAGGCGTCGTCGGGCATGGTGCGGGCGGCCGTCACGGTGCTGGCCGGCCTCGCTGCCTGTTCCCTGGTGTCGTGGGGGCTGGAACGGGTGACGCGCAGGTCGCCGCAGGCAGTGGCGACCGCGGGCGAGCCCGGAGGCACGACGGTCTCGCTGCTCCTCGTCGGAGCGAGCGTGCTCGCAGGCACCGGCGTGGCGATGGCCGTCAGGCTCGTCTGGCTTGGCTGATACGGCCTGCGTCCGCCACTCCGGCAACTATCGTGGGTGGGAGGCTATCGATGAGATAGAAATAATCGATTAGACCAGAGAATCTAATCGAAATAACCTATATGCCTACCTTGAAGCCAGGAGCAGGCCATGTCGAACGAAACCAAATGTCCCGTCATGCACGGCGCAAACACCATCGCCGGTAAGTCCAACATCGCGTGGTGGCCCAATGCGCTGAACCTGGACATCCTCCACCAGCACGACGCCAAGTCCAATCCGCTGGGGCAGGATTTCAACTACAGCGAAGAAGTGAAGAAGCTCGACTTCGACGCCGTGAAGCGCGATCTCGAGGCCCTGATGACGGACAGCCAGGACTGGTGGCCGGCCGATTACGGCCACTATGGCGGCCTGATGATCCGCATGGCATGGCATTCCGCGGGCTCCTACCGGCAGTTCGACGGCCGCGGCGGCGGCGGCACGGGCAACCAGCGCTTCGCGCCGCTCAACTCCTGGCCGGACAACGGCAACCTCGACAAGGCCCGCCGCCTCCTGTGGCCGATCAAGAAGAAGTACGGCAACAAGCTCAGCTGGGCCGATCTCATGATCCTGGCCGGCAACGTGGCCTACGAGTCGATGGGCCTCAAGACTTTCGGCTTCGGCTTCGGCCGCGAGGACATCTGGGAGCCCGAGCAGGATGTTTACTGGGGTTCGGAGAAGGAGTGGCTGGCCGAGAGCGTCCTCCGCTACGCCAACGAGGAAGACCCGGAGTCCCTGGAGGAGCCGCTCGGTGCGGTCCACATGGGCCTGATCTACGTCAATCCGGAAGGGCGGGACGGCAAGCCCGATCCGTTGAAGTCGGCGCATGACGTGCGCGTGACCTTCGCCCGCATGGCGATGAACGACGAGGAGACCGCAGCCCTCACCGCCGGTGGCCACACCGTAGGCAAAGCCCATGGCAACGGGCTCGACTCGAACCTGGGCCCGGCGCCGGAAGCGGCCGAGATCGAGAACCAGGGGATGGGCTGGATGAACCCCGAGATGGGTGGCGTGGCCAGTAAGGCCGTGACCTCCGGCATCGAAGGCGCCTGGACGAAAGAGCCGACGAAGTTCGACATGGGCTATTTCGACATGCTGCTCGACCACGAGTGGGAGCTGAAGAAGAGCCCCGCCGGACACTGGCAGTGGGAGCCGGTCGACATCAAGGAGGAAGACAAGCCGATCGACGCCAGCGACCCGTCGATCCGCCGCAACCCGATCATGACCGACGCCGACATGGCGATGAAGATGGACCCGGCTTACCGCGAGTACATGGAGCGGTTCCGCAACGATCCGGAATATTTCCGTGACACCTTCGCGCGCGCCTGGTTCAAGCTCACCCACCGGGACATGGGCCCGAAGGAGCGCTACATCGGCCCCGAGGTTCCCGCCGAGGACCTCATCTGGCAGGATCCGGTTCCCGCCGGCAACACTGACTTCGACGTGGCCGCCGTGAAGGCGAAAATCTCCGCCAGCGGGCTCTCGGTCGCCGAACTGGTCTCGACCGCGTGGGACAGCGCCCGCACCTTCCGCGGCTCGGACATGCGCGGCGGCGCCAACGGCGCCCGCATCCGCCTTGCGCCGCAGAAGGACTGGGAGGGCAACGAGCCGGCGCGGCTGAAGAAGGTCCTCGACGTGCTCGAGCCGATCGCCCGGGACGCCGGCGCCAGCATCGCGGACGTCATCGTGCTGGCGGGTGTCGTCGGTATCGAGAAGGCGATCGAGGCTGCAGGCTCCGACATCGCCGTGCCCTTCGCGCCCGGCCGCGGAGACGCCACCGACGAGACGACCGACGCGGACTCTTTCGGGGTGCTCGAGCCGTTCGCCGACGGCTACCGCAACTGGTTCAACTCGGCATACGACGTCGCGCCCGAGGAGTTGATGCTCGACCGCACCAAGCTGCTGGGCCTGACGGCGCCGGAAATGACGGTTCTCGTCGGCGGCATGCGCGTACTGGGCACGAACCACGGCGGCTCGCAGCACGGCGTGTTCACCGACCGCGTCGGTGCGCTGACGAACGACTTTTTCGTCAACCTGACCGACATGGCCTACGAGTGGAAGCCGGCGGGCAAGAATCTCTACGAGATCCGCGACCGCAAGACGGGCCAGGTGAGGTGGACGGCGACGCGCGCCGACCTCGTGTTCGGCTCGAACTCCATCCTGCGGGCCTACGCCGAGGTCTACGCCCAGGACGACAACCAGGAGAAGTTCATCAAGGACTTCGTCGCCGCATGGACCAAGGTGATGAACGCGGACCGCTTCGACCTGCGCTAGCCCTCGATCTGCAACGGATCAGCGAGAGGGTGTCTACTTGCCGATGACCGGCCGGCCGGGAGCCGGCGCTTGAGAGGGGCCGCGAGGCCCCTCTTTTTTCTGGCGCATCGGGTATGATCCGCGCTCTTCACGCGTCGTCGAATCCCCGCCCATGTCCCTCAATCCCGCCCAGCTCGAAGCCGTGCGCTACACGGCCGGCCCGCTGCTCGTGCTGGCCGGCGCCGGCAGCGGCAAGACGCGCGTCATCACGGAAAAGATTGCCGCGCTGGTCGCCGGGGGCGTGCCGGCCTACGGCATCGCCGCGGTGACTTTCACCAACAAGGCGGCGCGCGAGATGCGCCAGCGCGTCGGCGCGATGCTCGACGCGGACACCGCGAAGCTGTTGAAGGTCTCCACCTTCCACACGCTGGGACTGAACATCCTGCGGCGCGAATACGGCAATCTCGGCTACAAGCGCGGCTTCACCATTTTCGACGCCCACGACAGCCGCAGCCTGGTCAAGGAGCTCTTGAAGAACGACAACGCCGACACCGAGAGCACGATCGATGCGGCCTGCACGGCGTTCTCGGCCTGGAAGAGCGAGCTCGTCTCGCCCGAGGCGGCGCTGGCGGCCGCCGCAGACCCGCTCGAGCAGGCCCGGGCGCTGCAGTACGCGAGTTACCAGCGCGCGCTGCAGGCCTACAACGCGCTGGATTTCGACGACCTGATCGTGCGGCCCGTGTTCCTGTTCCGCGAGCTGCCGAAGGTCCTCGAGGCCTGGCAGGACCGCATCCAGTACATGCTCGGCGACGAGTACCAGGACACCAACTTCGCCCAGTACCAGCTCATGGGCCAGCTGGTCGGCGAGCGCGGCGCGTTTACGGTTGTGGGCGACGACGACCAGTCGATCTACGCGTGGCGTGGCGCGCGGCCGGACAACCTGCGCAGTCTCGCCGCCGACTACCCGGCTTTGAAAGTCATCAAGCTGGAGCAGAACTATCGCTCGTCCGGGCGGATCCTCTCGGCCGCCAACGGACTCATCGCCAACAATCCCCACCTGTTCGACAAGCGCCTGTGGAGCGCCCACGGACCGGGCGACCGCATCCGCGTCCTCGTGGCACGCGATGGCACCGACGAAGCGGACCGCGTGGCCATGGAGATCATGCGCATGCGCATGGAACGCGGCGGCGAGTGGCGCGACTTCGCCGTGCTCTACCGCGGTAACTTCCAGGCGCGGCCGTTCGAGCAGGCGCTGCGTACCCTCGAAATTCCCTACTCCGTGACCGGGGGGACCTCGTTTTTCGATCGCACCGAGGTCAAGGACGTGCTCGCGTACCTGCGCGTCATCGCCAACCCCGACGACGACGCGGCCTTTTTGCGCATCGTCAACGTGCCGCGGCGGGAGATCGGCACGGCGACGCTCGAGAAGCTCGGCGCATGGGCCTCCAGTCGCGGCCTCGGGCTGCTCGCCGCCAGCCTGGAGGCGGGCCTGCACAGCGTGTTGCCGTCCCGCACCGTGGAGCGGTTGCACGGTTTCGCGCGGCGCATGATCGAACTCGGGGACGAGGCCGAGGACGGCGTGCCCGTGGACGCGCTGGCGCGAGAGCTCATCGACGAGCTGGGCTACCGCGACTGGCTGTTCGAGAACGCGCGCGATCCGCGCCAGGCCGAAAAGGCCAACGAGAACCTCGGCGAATTGCTGGAGTGGCTGGGCCGGGCCGCGCGGGGCGATGACGAAGCGACGCTCGCCGACGCGCTGCGCAAGCTGTCGCTGATGGACATGCTCGACCGCCAGTCAGAGGATGCGCAGGACGACCGCGTGCGGTTGATGACCCTGCATGCTGCCAAGGGCCTCGAATTCCCGACGGTGTTCCTGGTCGGCTGCGAGGAGGAGTTGCTGCCGCATCGCGCCAACCTGGAGGGCCCGGGGCTGGAAGAAGAGCGGCGCCTCGCTTACGTGGGCATCACGCGGGCGCGGCAGCGCTTGCTGATGACCTACGCGCGGCGCCGCAAGCGTTTCGGCGAGACGCTGGAATGCGCCCCGAGCCGCTTCCTTGAGGAGCTGCCGCCCGAGGCGCTGGAGTGGGAAGGGCGCGTCGAGCTGAGTGCTGAAGAGACCCGGGACCGGGCGCACAGCGCGATCGCCGGACTCCGCTCGATGCTGGCGGACGATTAGCTGCCGACCGCGTCCACCATGTACTGGACGGCGTCGCGCACCTCCTCGTCGCTGAGGTTCGAGTAGCCGCCGCGGGGCGGCATGTAGCCGGCGTCGCCCTGGAAGCCTTCGATCGCGTGCTGCACGAGGGTGTCCATGCCCTTGTCGATGCGCGGCGCCCAGGCCGTCGCGTCGCCGGTCTTCGGTGCACCCGCGATCCCCGGTCCGTGACAGGCCGTGCAGGCGGCGTTGTAAACGCCTTCGCCATCGAGTGTCTCGGCGGCCGCGGCGGGGGCGGGCGCCGACGTGGCGGCGACCGTCGCCGCGGCGCCGCCCGGATCCCGCAGCCCGCTGTTGTCCTGACCGGCGACGGCGACCTGCCCGATCGGTTCGATGCGCTCTTCGATGCGCTGCTGGAACGCCGCGTCCTCGCGCACATGCACCTCCTGGGTGCGTCCCGCGATGAAGGACGACAAGGCGTAGATCGCCACCGAGATCACGACGAGGATGCCGAGCACCACCATGAATGTATCGACGAACTTGCGATCGCTTACTGCGCTCAACGCGGTATCCCCTGCATGTTGGTGGGCCGGTCCGGCCCTGTCGGCCCGGCGAGGCTGGAATTATAGGGCCATGCCGGTGGACCGCCAAACTCCGTGTCAGGGTCGTGGACGGTCATAACGGTTACCGGTATCATGCCCGACTCCGCATTGCGCCCGTAGCTCAGCTGGATAGAGCGCTGCCCTCCGGAGGCAGAGGTCAGAGGTTCGAATCCTCTCGGGCGCGCCAATTAAATCAGGCACTTACGTGAATTTTAGGACGACCTGATAGACACTGGGGCCTTCCCTGAGCCCTGGTGGGGCCTTGAAACTTCATCGCGAGTTCCCCTGCTCGAGGCAGATGACCTCTGCCCTGAATCGTGACCGCTGAAAATGACCTCTGGTCAAAACGCGGAAAAAGTGACCTTTGCCCAAACTCGATTTGCCCCGAAATGGCTCTTTTCCAGGGCCCCGGGGCCCTGGCTTGCGAATCTTTAATTGCCTGGGATGCTGTCACCGAGCAATGGACGCCCCGGTATCGACGCAGGCGCCTGCTGGACGGTGCGCCATTACGACCAGCTCGGCCGTGTCCGGCACGAGTATGCGGGGGCGGAGCCGGCGCATTGCGACAGCCTGGCGGCGCCGCCGCTGGGCGCGGCGCCGAGCGAGCTGACGTCCCAGACGGACGCCAACAGCGTAACGGTCAGTATGACGTATGACGTGCTGGGCCGGATCAAGACGCGCAGCGAGCCGGAAGGGAGCACGACCTGGACTTACGACAACACTGCGCACGGACCGGCGCGCGGCAGGGTCACGGATATCACCGGTCTGCATGGCTACCGTGAATCGTTCTGGTACACCGCCGAGGGCGGAGAACTGCGCCACAGTGCGCGGTACGTCAACGGCATCTGGTTCTGGACCCGCTACGATTACAATGCGCTCGGGCAGGTCTCCCAGATCCGCTATCCGTCGGTGGACTGCGCCGCGCCCTGCAGCGCCAGCCCGCCCGATGCCGGTCGGCTGCGGGTAGATCACTATTACCGCTATGGACATTTGTATCTGGTGCGGGAGCGTCAGCCCGACGGCAGTACGGGCACGCGCTACTGGGAAGCCCTGGAAGTGGACGCGCTGGGCTCGGTGACGCGCGAGAAGCTGGGCAACGCCCTGTACACGCAGCGTTACGTGAACCCGGCGACGGGGCTGGTGGAGACGATTGCCACGGGCAGCGCGGGCAACCCCGTCTCGGTGCAGGATCTGGGCATGGCCTGGGACCGGGTGGGCAACCTGGAGCAGCGCGCCGATTACAGGGTGAACCGGCGGGAGGATCTGCTGTACGACGATCTGGGGCGCCTGCAGACGGTGACGCTGAAGACGGCGGCCGGCAGCGTGCTGGGCAGCGAGACGGTGCAGTACAGCGCGGTGGGCAACATGCTGTCGAAGGGCAGCTTCACGAACTACCAGTACACGCACGCCAACCGTCCGCACCAGGTCTCGGCGGTCACCACGCCCGCGGGGACGCGCAGCTACAGCTACGACGCCAACGGCAACCTGACCCAGGTGACGGGTCCCGGGGCGCGCACGGTGAGCTGGTGGAGCTTCAACAAGCCGCGGCGGATGGAGCGCGACGGCAACAACCACGCCGAGTACTGGTACGGCCCCGGTGGGGACCGGGCGATGTTCCGTCAGTCGGCGCGCATCGACGGCCAGACGGTGCTGACGCTGTATGGCTCTGCGCTTTACGAGCGCCGCGAGGCGGGGCTGACGGTCGAGCACACCCACCACGTCCAGGCCAACGGTCGCACCGTGGCGACGGTCAAGCGCAGCGGTGCGAGCACCACCAACACCACCCGCTACCTGCACAAGGATCACCTGGGCTCGGTGGTGGTGATCACCGGCGAGACGGGCACGATCGTCGAGTCGCTGGCGTACGATGCCTGGGGCAAGCGCCGGCCCGCGAGCACCTGGCAGACGCCCGCGCCGGGGGTGTTCATTGCCGCGATCACGCTGACGCGCGGGTTCACGATGCACGAGCATCTGGACCAGGTGGGCCTGATCCACATGGGCGGGCGGGTGTATGACCCCGAGATCGGGCGGTTTTTGTCGCCGGACCCGTTCGTGCAGTTTCCCATCTCGACGCAGGGATTCAACCGCTACGCCTATGTGGGCAACAACCCGCTTTCCTATACCGACCCGAGCGGGTATTTTCTCAAGAAGCTGATGAAGGTGGCCGGGATCGGGATGAACTTCATCCCCGGCTGGACGCTGGCGGGTAATGCCTTCATACACGGCTTTGTCAGTGGCTTTCTGGCCAGTGGTGGCAATGCGCAGGCAGGGATGATGGGGATGATGAGTGCGGGCATTGCGGGAAAGATCGGCGGCATCGAGAATCTCGACAACGTTCGCCGCTCGGCGCTGCACGGCATCACGCAGGGGGCGGTCTCAGCCGCCGGGGGCGGGCGCTTCGGGGACGGGGCGCTGGGGGCGTTCTCGGGCAGCTTGCTGTCGTTCATTCCGGAAGCGGTCGCCGGGCCATACGGAAGCCAGGAGGGCCAGATCGGACGCATGGTGGCCGCGGCCGCAGTCGGTGGCACGGTAAGCCGCATCGGCGGCGGCAAGTTTGCCAACGGGGCGTGGTCCGCGGCGTTCGTGAGCCGGTTTAATCATGATCACGCAGGAAATGATCTTCCGACGTTTACCTTGGATGAGATCGTAATTGATGCCGAGATGGCGAGCGCTACATTCGATTTCTACGAGTTGCGCGGACTTGACCCATCAGAGATCAACTCAACCGATTTGGCCTTCGCCCAAGGATTGCTCGTTGAAGGGCTTGAGGCGACATATCAAATATCCTTGATTAAGTTCACCGTAATGAGAGGGGTTGGGGCAACGCGGCTCCTGCCACAGAGACTACGCCTAGCGGCGAAAACGATCGGCAGAACCGCGCGCGGAGCAAAATTGCTAGAGGCAACGCTACGGCGGGCCGACCTCGACTCCCCCTACATTGCGGAACCTGTTCGGGTCAAAATAATCCAGAACTTTCGCTCTGAATTTCTGACTCGGCGACACGACGGCGTATACCCTGCGTATTCGCTGCGGACAGGCCGGTGAGCTCCAAAAAAACGCCATTGATCGTAGTGGCCGCGGTCGCGCCACTGATACTTTATTGTATCTACGTGGCGTGGAATCTTTCATCCAGTCCTGTGAAGTGGGTCGCTCTGCGTGCAATTGTCGGCGGTGAGTTTGTGCCAGCCGAAGTTGCAAAGGGCTACCTAATGCGGTCCGACGCCCGAATGGCAGAGTTGATCGAGAATGACGGCTTGGGATTCATTCTTTCAGTTAACTCCATCGACGCGAAGGGATCGAATCGTGCCGAGCGCCGAAAATTTGAACGAATCACTGAGTTGGCGGATGAACTGATATTGCGAGGCGCGGACGTCAACTCACCCGACAGAATTGGTTATACGCCGCTCCAACAAGCCATCCTGATCGAGGACCAGGAAGTGGTTCGATACTTGCTGACCAAAGGAGCGCATGCATGTGGGTACTCAGTTTCCGTGTCGAGGCCTGGCGCTGAACGGGACTGTGCGAAGGCTTTTGTGGGTGACGTGATTGGTCGTGGCCCAAGCCCAGAGCTGGAGACGATTCGAGAGATCGTGACATCCCATGTGGAGAAGCGAGAGGGCGAATAGACGAAGTTGAACAGGGTCCGACTGAAGTGTGGAAATGTCGTAGGCGGGACAGCGTTGTATGGAAGTGCATCGCTGACTTATGTCCCTGCGCTTGGGCCGTCGTCGAGCGTCATCGGGCATCCTATGTTTGGCGGCTCAACATTGCCAGCCTTGAGGTGTGGCCTTCGATTTGGGTGGAGCCGCCATAACGGTCCGGTGCTTAGAGCGGCCTATCGCGATCGGTGGAAGATCGATGTTCATCGCGTAAATCGGTGAGCGAGAGGACAATATGATGTTCGAGAGAATCATACGCTTGTCCCGGAAATCCTTTGACGACCTTTCGTGGGAAGAAGTCGCCCGCATGATTGAGGCCGACAGCGCTCTATCTGTTGACGGGAACGAAGACTTTTCAGGTTGCGCGTTAGATGAGTTCATCTACTCAGAGGATGTCCAAAGATCGGACCTGAAGTCACTTCAACGTTATCTCCGCAATGGCATTTACGCCCGCAGCTCAGATTGCTCTGAGAGACGAATTGACACTGATTTTCTACGTGCGATAGCGATAAGGATCAGATCTGGGAACACGAACCCGGACTTTTGGGGCTGACGCATCGACGGCCAGACGGTGCTGACGCTGTATGGCTCTGCGCTTTACGAGCGCCGCGAGGCGGGGCTGACGGTCGAGCACACCCACCACGTCCAGGCCAACGGTCGCACCGTGGCGACGGTCAAGCGCAGCGGTGCGAGCACCACCAACACCACCCGCTACCTGCACAAGGATCACCTGGGCTCGGTGGTGGTGATCACCGGCGAGACGGGCACGATCGTCGAGTCGCTGGCGTACGATGCCTGGGGCAAGCGCCGGCCCGCGAGCACCTGGCAGACGCCCGCGCCGGGGGTGTTCATCGCCGCGATCACGCTGACGCGCGGGTTCACGATGCACGAGCATCTGGACCAGGTGGGACTGATCCACATGGGCGGGCGGGTGTACGACCCGGAGATCGGGCGGTTTTTGTCGCCGGACCCGTTCGTGCAGTTTCCCATCTCGACGCAGGGTTTCAACCGCTACGCCTATGTGGGCAACAACCCGCTTTTCTATACCGACCCGAGCGGGTATTTTCTCAAGAAGCAGACGCCCACCCCGGTTGTGTTTATCGTCGCGCTCAGCGTGACCCGCGGCTTCACCGGCCACGAGCATCTCGACCAGGTCGGCCTGGTGCACGGGCGCTCTATGAAGGTGCGAGACCGCGACGATGAGTACCTCGGCCTCAGTGGCCGTGTAGATGAGGCCATACGGGAAGCGTGCCATATGACACCGTCGGATCTTGGTTGACAAAGCGTGCCACGCGCCAGGGAATCGGGTGATGCGCTTGATGGTTTCTCTCGCCTCATCTCGAAATTCGTCGCCGAGTTGAGGTCGCTGGGCATTGTAGTAGCGAACCGCATCCATTAACTCCCGCCGAGCGGGAGTAAGGAATCGTACCCTCAAGTACGTTCGCCAAGCTCGCGAAAGACGTCGTCAGCATCTACCGCAGCAAGCTCGCCCGACTGGTACGCCGCGAGGCGATCCTCCGCTTCCCTGAGCCACTCAGCATCCAGCGCAGGGTCCGACTGCAGCGTCTTGTTATGCGGCATTTAGCGGCCGAATTCGCGCGACGTCCTTCTTGATTTCCCGGGCCGCATCCCAAAGGTCCACGGCCCGCTGAGAGTTCAGCCAGAACTCTGGAGAGTTACCGAATAGTCTGGCGAGCCGCAGAGCCATCTCCGGGCTGATCGCGCGTCGCTCTCGAAGCAGTTCGTTGACGGACTGGCGAGAAACGCCAATAGCCTCCGCCAATCCAGTGACTGTCAGGTCATAGTCCACGAGAAAGTCTTCGCGGAGCATCTCGCCCGGGTGGGTCGGCCGGCGCTTCATCCCGCCTGTATTAGGAATACTCATAGCTCTTTACCGTCTCAGTGGTAGTCACAGATCTCAACGTCATACGCGTCTCCGTCCGCAAACCGGAAGCAGACTCGCCACTGATCGTTGATCGAAATGGAGTGCTGCCCTTTCCTGTTTCCTTCAAGTGCGTGAAGTCGGTTGCCGGGCGGAACCTTCAAGTCATCGAGCTGCGTTGCCAGATCAACGTACTCGAGTTTGCGTGCAGCTCGTTTGGCGATGTCGGCCGGAAAGCGCTTCGACTTTCCAGTGACATACAGCTCCTGAGTATGCCGATCTGCGAAAGTCTTTATCATCGACCGGAGCGTAATGCGTCACGTGACGCGCGTCAACCTACCCTTCTGCATAACTCAAAGTCGATGGACTAAACGCAGCGTTGTATTGCAATAAAACTACCGAATCACATCGTCCGGTTGCTTCTACATGTCTGATTTCACTGCCCATTGGTTTTGACATATCACACAAGGTGGGTTCGGTGTTATGCGGCGTAACCGACCTCGCCGGCGCCCAGGGCGATGAAGCGAGAAACACTGACGACGCCGAGCCCGCTGGACGCAGATCAGGCACTTAGGCAACCCTAAAGGCAAGAGCTATGTGTTCCGGCCACGGTGCCATGTCGAGCTTGGTGCCAGCCCCTGAGTTGCATCGCCCCTGGCCGGTGCCGCGAGTACACCACGCTTCCCGATACGGCCGCCAACCGCCGCCGGATGAAGGTGATCCTCAAGCGGACCGAGTCCGAGATCGAGCTCGGCACCTTCAACTATGGCATGGCATTCCCGAACAGCCCGAATGCGAAGCGCTTTGCGCCGGACTTGGCCAGGAACGCGTCCGGGCTGCCCCTGTTAACTGGTTGAAAAGGACCTGTTGACGCTGCCCATCCTGTGCCTGAGCCGATACATAGTGCAGAGCAAGTCTGACTACTACCGGCTGCTCCTGGCGGTGACCCGCGACGAGGCCTGGGAGGAGTGGATTCTGGACATGCTGCAGGGCGTGGAGCAGGTGTCGCGCTGGACCTGCCTGAAGATCGCTGGTGGAGCGGGACCTCGCCAAGAGACAGACCGCGTCGGTCTACCTGAAACAGCTGGCGGACATTGGTGTGCTCGAGGAACAGTCCCTGGGCAGGGAGAAGGTATTCGTCTCATCATGATGAACAACCTCACCTTGTCCCGTGGACTGTGTTACCCGGTCGTCGGGATTGTCATCGCCCTGGTCATCCTCGCTTTTCTCAGAGTCGGGCGAAATGTGGCTCGCGCTAATTGACGCCGCTTCGCAGCGCGATCATGAGATAGGTGATAACCGACCAGGCAAGCAGGCCGGAAACCACCAGCGCCGCAACAAGAAAAACGTATTCTTTCCTTTTCTCTTCAGGCTTGGCCTGCCTTACCAGCCGAAGCCTCCTCGGTATTTCGGGCCAAAAAATGACAATGAATATGACGAGCCACAGCGGTATTGCGGGTGCCATCAGCCATTGCTCGGCGTTGAACAGCCACTCCATCTCAATACTCCCTTAAAGGCTGACGCCGAGATATCGCCCTGTCGTGACTGTCCGGCGTCGTCCGAATCGCTAAAGAATCCGGCATCCCCGGCCGCTATCCATAAGGTATTGCGACCTGGATGCCGGAGATGAAGCGCCCCTTGTACCTGCATCTCGTCACGGTGGTCGGATTCATGCTGGCCGCCCTGTCCGCATGCACGCCTGCCCCCCCGCTTAAAGTCGGCAGTCATGTCTGGCCCGGCTACGAGTTCATGTTCCTGGCCCGCGACGAGGGCTGGCTGTCTCCCGGCCAGGTCGAGCTGGTCGAGACGCGTACCGCGAGCGAAAGCCTCCAGGCATTGCAGGAGGGGCGCATCGAGGCGGCCGCACTGACGCTCGACGAAGTGCTCCTGGCGCGCGCCTCGGGCGTGCCTCTCAGCGTGGTCCTCGTGTTCAACGTTTCGGTTGGCGCGGACAAGGTGCTTGTGCGGCCCGGCATCCGGACACTCGATGAACTGCGGGGTCGGCGGATCGGCGTCGAGACCACTGCGGTGGGGGCGCTCGTCCTCTCGCAGGCGCTTGCTGCGGCCGGATTGACGATGGCCGATATCATCTCGGTGCCCATCGAGGGCTCTCACCGGGCGGCCTGGGATACCTATGAACTCGATGGCCTGGTGACCTACGAGCCGACCGCCAGCCAGCTCATGCTCGAAGGTGCGGAGAAAGTGTTCGACAGCACGGCCATGCCCGAATGGATATTCGACGTGCTGGCGGTCCGGCGGGATGTGCTGGAACAAAAAGGGGAGCAGGTCGAAGCCTTGATCCAGGCGCATTTCCGCGGCCTGTACGCCTTGCGCCATAGCCCGCAGGATACGGCCTATCGGCTGGCGTCCCGCCTGCAACTTCCCGGCGACAGGGTGCTCGCCGCCTACCGCGGCCTCGTCCTCCCGGATCTCGCGGGGAACCAGGCCTTGCTGGATACGGACGAGGGGCGCCTGGAGGCGGCCGCTGCAAAGCTCGTCGCATGGATGGCTGCCAACGGACGTCTGCCGGCATCCAAGACTCTCGATGGACTGGCTACCGCCGAGTACCTGCGGTCCGGCTTCGAACCATGAGAATACTGCCGTGGCTGATTATCGGGTTCCTGGCTGCCCCGTTCACGTCGTACGCGGACCAGACGCTCAACATCGGCGTGTTCGCCTATCGTGACAAGGCGATGCTCGAGACACGCCTGACGCCGGTCGCCCGTTACCTGGGCGAAGCGCTGCCCCGTTACGACATCCGCCTGCTGGTCCTCGACCAGCGAGAGATCGAGGCTGCGCTGCTGCGCCATGAACTCGATTTTCTCTTCACCAATCCGACCCACTACATCACCTTGCGGGAACACAACGCCCTGTCGGGCGCGGTCGCGACGCTCGTGAACCTTGAAAGCGGTGTTCCGGTGGCCGCTCTCGGAGGCGTCGTCGTGGCACGGGCCGGCCGCAGCGATGTCGTCGACCTCGCCAGCCTCCAGGGGAAGACGGTCGCCATCACCGGGCGTCGCTATCTCGGCGGCTACGCAGCACCCATGGAGGCGCTGCGGGAAGCGGGAATCGATCCGCGCCGCCTGGATTTCGTCGAACTGGGCCAGCCGCATGACAACGTCGTGCGCGCCGTGCTCGAGGGCGAGGTGGATGCGGGCTTCATTCGCACCGGGATCATCGAGCACATGATCTCCGAGGGGCGACTGGAGGCCGATGCCTTGCAGGTGGTTGCTCGCCAGGACCTCCCGGGATTCCCCTTCGCGGTGTCTACGCGTCTGTATCCCGAGTGGCCCTTCGTGGCTTTGCCGCACGTGGACCCGCAGACGGCGCGTCGCCTGACGGCGGCCCTCCTGGCCCTTGAGCCGGGGGATCCGGCGGCGGTGGCGGCGGGTATTCACGGCTTCGCCGTGCCGGCGGATTACGCGCCCGTGGAACGTGCCATGCGGGCCCTCGGTCTGCCACCTTTCGACATGGCACCATCCATCCGCCTGGGCGATGTCTGGTCGACCTTCCGGCTGCAGATCACCGTGCTGGCGGTTGCGATCGTCCTGGTGCTGGTGCTCTCGGGTGCGCTCGCCGTCGCCAATCGGCGGATCGCGAGCGCGCGCCGGGAGACGGAGCATTCGGCACGGTTGCTGGAGCGGGAGCACTCGCAGTTACAGACGCTGCTGAATTCCTTGCCGCAAGTGGTCTGGCTGCGGGATGTCGATGGCGTGCACCTGGGATGCAATCGGCGTTTCGAGCAATTGATCGGCTGGCCGGAGCACGCGGTGATCGGCCGAACCACGGGCGAGCTCGGCGCCTCGCATCTCGCAACCCTGGACCGCGATGTGCCCGCGGGCCGGACGGTCATGGAAGCCGTGGTGCGATTCGCCGACGACGGTCACGAGGAACTCCTGGAGATCACCCAGACGCCGGTGCTTGACACCACGGGGCGTGTCATCGGCGTGCTCGGCGTCGGCCAGGACATCACCGAGCGCACCCGGCAACGCAACGAGCTGGTGTCCCAGCGTCGCCGCCTCGACACGATCATCAAGGGCACGCGCGTCGGTACGTGGGAATGGAACGTCCAGACAGGCGAGCTGGTCATCAACGAGCGCTGGGCCGAGATGATCGGCTATACGCTTGCCGAGCTGCAGCCGATCACGATCACGACCTGGAATCGTTTCGTACATCCGGACGACTTCGCCCGATCGAGCCGCGTGCTGGGACGCCATTTCTGCGGCGAGGTGGACCACTACGAGTGCGAACTGCGCATGCGCCACAAGGCCGGCCACTGGGTCTGGGTGCTCGATCGTGGCGCCATCGCCAGCCGTTCGGAAGACGGCAAGCCCTTGCTCGTCGCGGGCACCCACCAGGACATCAGCGCGCGGAAACGCGCCGATGAGCAGCGCCTCGAGGTTCTCGATCGCTTGCAGAACATCGCCGCCCATGTGCCCGGCGTGATCTACCAGTATCGCCTGCGACCCGATGGCAGCAGTCATTTCCCCTACGCCAGCGCCGGCATGAGCGCGATTTACGGTCTCACGCCCGAGGCCGTGGCGGAAGACGCGACACCCGTATTCGAGGTGCTGCACCCGGAGGACAGGGCCCGCGTCGCCGAGCGCATCCTGGAATCCGCGCGCCGGCTGGCGCCCTGGTTCGACCAGTACCGGGTCTGCCTGCCCGACGGGCGCACGATCTGGCTGGAAGGCAGCGCCGCGCCCGTGCCCCAGGAAGACCAGAGCATCATCTGGCACGGACATATCCGCGACATCACGCGACTCAAGGCGCACGAGCAGGAGCTCCGCCAGATCGCGCACTACGACACGCTGACAGGCACTCCGAACCGCCGCCTGCTGATGGAACTGTTGCAGAAAGCCGTGGCGCATGCCCGCCGCGCCGGGCGGCACCTGGCGGTGTGCTACCTGGACGTGGACGGCTTCAAGGCGGTCAACGATCGCCTCGGCCATGCCAGCGGCGACAGGCTGCTGGTCGAATTGACCGCCCGACTGAAGACGGTATTGCGCGGCGAGGACACGCTGGCGCGGCTCGGCGGCGACGAGTTCGTGCTGTTGCTGAATGATCTCGAGGGCGTGCGCGAAGCCGAGGCGGTGCTGCAGCGCGTGTTGGCGAAGGCCGGTGAACCCATCGTGATCGCCGGGCGCAAGCTCGCGGTGACGAGCAGCATCGGCCTCACGATGTTCCCGCCCGACGACCCGGAGCCCGATACGCTGTTGCGTCATGCGGACCAGGCGATGTACCGGGCGAAGAGCCTCGGCAGGAACCGGTGCCACGTGTTCGACCCCGACCAGGATCGCCTCAGCATGGCGCGGCGCAAGAGCCTGGACCGGCTGGAACGCGCGCTCGAGGAGGGCGAATTCGCGTTGTACTACCAGCCCAAGGTGAACCTGGAAGACGGCGCCGTGGTCGGCATGGAAGCCCTGTTGCGCTGGCGTCACCCGTCGCGCGGTGTGCTCTCGCCCGGCACGTTCCTCGGTCAGCTGGACGGTACCGAGCTGGAAATCCGCCTGGGCGACTGGGTCGTCGAACGCGCACTGGAACAGATCGGTCGCTGGAACGAAGCCGGGATGGCGCAGGTGGTCAGCGTGAATATCAGCCCGACGCACCTCCTCGTGCCGGATTTCGCAGAGCGCATCGAACAGGCGCTGTCACGCCATCCCCAGGTCGCACCGGAGCAGCTCGAACTCGAGATCGTCGAAAACGCGACGCTGAGCAACCTGGAGGAGGCCTCCCTCCTGCTCGCCAGCTGCCGCAACCTCGGCGTCAGGGTGTCGCTCGATGACTTCGGCACGGGATACAGCTCGCTCGCCTATCTGCGTCGCCTCCCCGTCGACCTGCTCAAGATCGACCAGAGCTTCGTGCGCGACATGCTGCACGACCCGAACGACCTCGGCATCGTCGAGAGCGTGGTGCGGCTGGCCCGGGCGTTCAACCGGCCGGTGATCGCGGAGGGCGTCGAGACCATGGAGCACGGCGCCATGCTGTTGCGCCTGGGCTGTCCGCTGGCGCAAGGCTACGGCATCGGCATGCCCATGCCGGCGGAGGAGCTGCCGCAGTGGCTGGAGGATTGGCGCGAGCGCGGTGCCTGGCGCTCGTTGTCCGACGGCCTGGCGCCAGGGCGCGAGGCGCTGTTCCTCGAGGTAGTGACGCGCAGCCACACGACGTGGGCCGCCGACGTCATCCGCTGCATCGAAAGCGGTGTCACCGCCTCGGTGCCGGGCGACGGCGCCTGTCAGTTCGGCCAGTGGTACCACGGCATCGGCACGGCCGATTTCGGTTTGACCGCCGAATTCCAGGCGCTGGGGGCCTTGCACACGCAGGTCCACGCCATGGCGGACCAACTGCTGGCGCTGTGCGACGCCGGCCAGGCGGAAGTCGCCCAGGCTCGCCTCGGCGAATTCCACGGAGCACGCGCGCGGCTCCTTGCAGGCATCGCGGCACTGCGCGAAAAAGCCTGTGGAAACGACGTCTCGAACGCATCCCAGGTTGAAAACCCTGATGCGCCAGTCATTTATCCCTCCCAAGATGATGCCCGCGGCACGCACACAAGAATGCACGAGCGCGTTGCCGAGCGGTGAACCCGGCGGTGGCGACATCCGCCGGAACTGTGTTATGTAGTGGTTTGTACGTATGCTCGAAATGAGCTAAAGGATCGCTGTCCCGCGCACGGAATCGAAGACTTAGGAAGGAGCTGATCATGCGACATCCGGCTTGCCGGTCGCGGCCCAACCCGGCACCTCTTCACCTGGCCTGTTGCGCCACGCATCGCCGGAGCGCACGCCATGCGTTCTCCTGAGTTCGATCTCGCCGATCTCGAGGGCATCCTGCCCAGTTTTCTCCGCCACAGTGGCGCCGCGGTCGCCCTGAAGGACCTCGACGGCCGTTACCTCTATGCGAACGAGGGCTTCAGCGCCTTCGCCGATCGCCCCGCGGATGAACTCGTCGGCCAAAGCGACGAGGACGTGTTGCCTCCGGACCTCGTGGCGGTGCTCGGGTCGGCACATGACGAAGCGCTGCAACAGCGACGCAGTATCAGCGTGGAGGTCGAGATCTCCATCGACGGCCGGCGGGTGCTGTTCACTTCGACCCATTTCCCGGTTTTCGATGACCACGAACGGCTGATCGCCATCGGGGTCGTTGCGTTGCAGGCTGCGACAAAAGCTCAGGAAGCTCACGAAGCGAAACGCGCACTGGCGCGCGCGGAGTCGAAAAATGCACGGCTCGTCAGCACCCTGCGCAACCTCGAGGAACTGGCGCTGACCGACGGCCTCACGGGCGCATGGAACCGTCGCCGTTTCGAAGAGTCCGTGGAGAGCGAGATCCATCGCGCCGCGCGCGAGTGCCAGCCGCTGACGATGATGCTGGTGGATATCGACCACTTCAAGTGCATCAACGACACGCTGGGCCACGATGCGGGCGACAAGGTGCTGGTCGAGCTGGCGGGGCTGTTGCGCGATTCGGTGCGCAGATCCGACTCCGTGACCCGTTGGGGCGGCGAGGAGTTCGTCCTGCTGCTGCCGAACACCGGCCTCACCGCGGCCCAGGCGCTCGCCGAGCGCATCCGCGAACGGATCGAGAAACACAGTTTCGAACTCGTGGATCGGGTCACGGCGTCTTTCGGCGTTGCGGAGTTCGTGGCGATGGAGTCCTGGGCGGACTGGATGCGGCGCGGCGACCAGGCGCTTTATGAAGCGAAAGAGAATGGTCGTAACCAGGTCGCGGTCAGCCACCCGCCGCCGCTCACGACGGCGCTCGAGGGCGACGTCCGCCCGGCCGGAAACTTCGTCAAGCTGGTGTGGAAGAACCGCTTCAATTCCGGGCATGCACTGATCGATGCCCAGCACGAGGGGCTGGTCAGGGCCGCGAACGAGCTGCTGGTCTCAGTGCTTTCCTCGAGAGGCGACGATCATGCGACCGAGCTCAGTCGCCAGCTGATCAGGGATATTCGCCAGCATTTCTCGGACGAGGAATCGCTGCTCGGCGACATCGACTATTCCTGCCTTTCCCAGCACCGCCAGGAGCATGCCGCGCTCGTGACGAAGGCGAACGAACTTGCCGCGTCCGTATCGCGGGGCGAGCAGCCCGTCGCCGAGCTGTTCCAGTTCCTCGCCTACGAGGTCATCATGCGCCACATGCTGGGCTCCGACCGCCACTATTTCCCCATGCTGTCGGCCGCCGACCAGGCGGGTTCGCCGGCTTAGTGCCCGCTCAGTCCTGGACAGGCAAAACGGTGTCTCCGACGAGGCCGCCGAAAAACAGCGCGTTGGCGAACAGCGTTTCCGTGCCCCACCAGTAACCACGAAAGAGATAATCGTCGGCCATCCGCACTACCAGGCCGCGCCCGATGCGCGAGGCCACGATTGCGGGACTCCCGGCTAGACGCGCCCGGTTGTTCGCCGAGAGAAAACCTGCGACCAGCGGTTCGGCGGCGTACGTGGCGGGCTGGGCGTAAGGGTTGCTCACCGGCCGCAGGCGATGGCTCCCGCGCCGTAGCACCGTGAGTTCCGTGTCGCGATAGCCGAAGGCCATGGGATGGGTGGGATCCAGCTCGATCCGCAGCACGCTGCCGCCCACCTGTTCACGGGCATGATCGTCCGTGAAGGCGCCGAACGGGCGCCGTTCCATCGTCGTGCCGGGTGCGTCTCCCTTCTCGTCTCCCTCCGCGCCGGCCTGGGCCGTCTCTTCGGCGGCGGGTCCGGCATCCTGGCCGACGAAGCCCCACTCGAGCGGCAAGGTTTCCACCCACCGGGCGGCCGAGCGCAGCGCGACGAGCTGGCCGCCATCCTGGACGAAGTTCACCAGCGTCTCACCCAGGGCTGCCGGCATGGCGTCGTAATCCCCGTCGGGGAGGATGACGTGCGTATAGCGCGACAGGTCGTCGAGTGCGCGCGGCCAGTCGAGTTGCGTGAGTGGCTGCTGCAGGCGTGTATCGAACCAGTGCCAGATGTAGCCTGCGTGGTAGCCGTTCAGGCCGCGCCCGGTGAGCAGCGCGATCCGCGGGGCATCGAGCATGACCGCCGCCGGGGAACCGAGATCGATCCCGGTCTCGCTGAGACCGCGTCGCGCCGCGAGGACCTCGACGCTGTGGCGCTCTGCAAGCCGTGCCAGCCGCGCGCCCACGGGCGGCCGGTCGCCGGGCTGGATGCCGGCATGCACGATCAGGCTGCCGCGCACGAGGTCCCGCGATGCACCGCTGACGTCGATCGTCAACGGCAGGGTGGCCGCCTGCACGCGGTAGCCTTCTGCGAGCAAGGCCGCGAGAAGCGCGGGCGCCCGCTGCTGGTTCCACGGCACGAGCCAGGCGCGCGCGGCTTGCTCTATCTCCGTGCCCCGGACGACCGGGACGGATTGCAGCGGTTCACCCGTGGCCGGCGCGCGACGCACCGTCGCCAGCGGCAGATTGAATGCATGCTGCAGGGGCCAGGCGGAGACGTCGTAGAAGGTCTCGGACGGCATCTCGGTCGAGACGTCGAACAGTGCGCGCAAGAACAGGTAGTGGTCCTGCGCGGCCGGTACGAACCAGGCGCGTCCCGCACGGTACTGCTCCCCGTCGATATCCAGGTCGGCGTCCAGCGGGCGGACGTCGATGTCGTGCCCGAGGAGCAGCTCCAGCAATCCGTTTGCCCGGACCGGGTCGCCGCCGTCACCCAGCACCCAGCCGGCGCGGCGATCGCGTCGCGCCCGATCCTGTGCATCACGGAAGAATGCCGCCTGGTAGTCGACGAGATCGCCCGCCGCGGCCCGGGCGCCGCGCAACGTGGAAATCGAGGTGCGCACCTGGTTGGCGATCGCGTCGGCGAAACTGCGCGTCCCCCAGGGGGTGTCCACGACATGGCCGCGGGAAGATCCCTGCTCGAAAAGAATGCCCACGCCCCCCGTCACGTCGGGATAGGTCGAGCCCTTGCCGATGTAATAGTCGTCGAAGGTTTCGCGCGTGTAATAGGGTTGCCCCGCGGCGTCGAGGATTTCGCCATGCACCTCGGCCAACCTGGCGGTCATCTCCTGGTTGCCCTGCGGCATGAGCGGGTGGTTGCGTTCCGCCACTCCCGGCTGGAAGAAATAGCTCGCCCCGGTGCCCATCTCGTGCACGTCGGTCACCACGTGCGGACGCCAGAGATGGTAGTGCCGCACGCGGGCCCGCGATTCCGGGTGCGTCAACGGCATCAGGTCGCGATTCAGGTCGAACCAGTAATAGTTCGTGCGCCCGTTCGGCCAGGCCTCGTGGTGCTCGCGATCCGCGGGATCGGCCGACGGGTGTCGGCCCCGGTGGGCATTGACCCAGTGGGCGAAGCGGTCGAGGCCGTCGGGATTGATGACCGGCTCCATCACGATGACCATCTCGTCCAGCCACGCAAGCACTTCGGGTGACTGTGACGAGGCGAGGTGCCAGGCCATCAGCAGCGCCGCGGAGGCGCCGGAAGCCTCGTTCCCGTGGACCGAATAGCCGAGCCAGGCCACCAGCGGTCCGCGCCCCTCCCGGCTGGCGGCGTGACGTCCGGCGCGCAGCGTGTCCAGGTCCTGCAGCCTCTCGGGACGGGCGAAATAGGCCAGCAGCAGCGGCCGGCCGCCGTGGGTTTCGCCGGTGATCTCGATTCGCACCCGGTCGGAAGCCTCATCCAGCGCCTGCATGTAGGCGACGATTTCGTGGTGCTGCGGATGCCTTGCGCCCGGTTCGAAGCCCAGCACGTCATACGGCGTCGGGATGGTCGCGTCGCGCCCCGCTTCGGGCGGCACGCCGGGAGCGGCCTCGATGGCGGAGACGTACAGCAGGGCGGCGAACAGGTACAGGCAGCGCCGTGCGTCGGCGAGGGGCGCAGGAAAAACGGGCAGAGGCATGGTGTCGTCGTCCGGGCTTTGCAAAACGCACTATATTAATGGACTGGCAACCGGCTACGCTGCGTGCCTGTTCACATCCACGCCTGCGCTATGCTTTGAGGCGTTCATGACGGACAAGATACAGTCATCTCGCGAGTCCGGCGTCTCCGGCGAAGCCGCCGGCCGCGCGGACGGGACGGGAACGGAGGCGCGCGATCCGGGGCGCCTGCTGGTGCCGGGCAGAAACTGCTGGCGCATCGAGAAGGCATCGCGTGTCGCGTTTCTCGTCGACGGCGAGGACTATTTCGCCGCCGTCCGCGCGGCAGCCCGCAAGGCGCGGCATTCCATCTACGTGCTCGGCTGGGACCTGGACAGCCGCATCAGGCTCGTGCCCGAAGGCGCGGATGACGGCCTGCCGGAGGAGCTGGGCGATTTCTTCAATGCCCTGGCCCGGCGCCACCGGTCGCTGTGCATCCGCCTGCTCGACTGGGATTTCGCGATGCTGTACGCCACGGACCGGGAACTGCTCCCGCGTTTCAAGCTCGGCTGGCAAACCCATCGACGGGTTCGCTTCGAGCTCGACGGCGCTCATCCGGTCGGCGCCTCCCATCACCAGAAAGTCGTCGTCATCGACGATGCCGTGGCCTTCGTCGGCGGCCTCGATCTTACGCACTGTCGCTGGGACACCTCGGCGCACCGCCGGGAAGAGCCGCACCGGTGCCATCCCACGGGTGGGAACTGCCCGCCGTTTCACGACCTGCAGATGGCCGTGGACGGTCCGGCGGCTGCAGCGCTCGGCGAACTGGCGCGCGAGCGCTGGCGACGTGCGACGGGTCATGCGCCCCCGCCTTCCGACGGCGGCGGGACCGATGCGTGGCCCGAAGCGCTGCACGTGGACCTGGATGATGCCGAGGTGGGCATCGCGCGGACCGAGCCGCCCTACGACGGACGCGAGGGCGTGCAGGAGATCAAGGCGCTGCACCTGGATGCGATCGGTGCCGCGCGCCGCCAGCTGTACTTCGAGAACCAGTATTTCAGCGCGGACTCGATCGCCACCGCACTGGTTGCGCGTCTGAGTGAAGCGGACGGGCCCGAGGTGGCGATGGTCAGCCGGCTCAACGAGAGCGGCTGGCTCGAGGAGTACACGGTCGGCGTGCTGCGCGCCCGCCTGCATCGCCGGCTGCGGGAGCACGCGCCGCCTTCGCGTTACCGCAGTTTCTACCCCAACATCGCCGCCCTGGGGGACAGCTTCGTGAACGTGCACGCCAAGGTGTTCGTCATCGACGACGACCTGCTGACGATCGGTTCGGCCAATCTCAACAATCGCTCCATGGGTTTCGATACCGAGTGCAACCTCGTGATCGAGTCGCGTGGCGAGGAACGTGTCCGGCGCGCCATTCGCGGCCTGCGCCATCGGCTGCTCGCCGAGCACCAGGGCACCACCCCCGCAGCGGTGGCCGCTGCCGAGGCGCGCACCGGTTCGCTGCTGGAGACGATCGATACCCTTCACTCTCCGGAACGCGCGCTCGAGCCGCTGGAGCCCGAGGTGCCCGAGGCGGCAGACGAATGGATTCCCGAGGGCCGGTATCTCGATCCGGAAAAGCCGGTGGAACCGAAGCACCTGGTGGCCCTGATCTCCAGTTATGAGCCCTCGGCGTCGCTGCTCGGACGCGGCCTCGGTGTGGCGGCCATCCTGCTGTTTTTCGTCGGCCTCGCCGTGCTCTGGCGATGGACGGACCTCGGCGACTGGCTCGCGCCCGAGCGACTCGCCGGGCTGGTGGCGGGTATCCGCGACATGCCTTCCGCTCCTGCGGTGGTGCTCGGCGGTTTCGTGCTCGGCAGCGTGCTGGTCGTGCCCGTGACCCTGATGATCGCCGCCAGCGTGCTGGTCTTCGGCCCGTTGCTCGGCGGGATCTATGCTGCCGTGGGTTCCCTGCTGGGAGCGGGCGTCACTTACGCCCTGGGGCGGTTTTTTGGTCGCGAAACGCTCCGCCGGCTCGCGGGGTCACGGCTCGACCGGCTCAGTCGCGCGCTCGCGCGGCGCGGTATTCTTGCCGTCGTCACCGTGCGGATCGTGCCGGTCGCGCCCTTTACGATCATCAACCTGATCGCCGGCGCTTCGCACATCAGCCTGCGGGATTTCCTCCTCGGCACCATCATCGGTCTCGCGCCGGGGATTCTCGGCGCAGCCTTGTTCATCGACCGCATGCTCAAGGCGATCCGCGACCCGGGACCCGGCAGTTTTCTCATACTGGGTCTCGTGCTCCTCGCGATCGTGGGCGCGATGGCCTTGCTGCGCCGCGCCGTGCAGCGGTCGGGACAGACACCTTCGGACTGAGCCGTGCCGGCTTGCGGCCGAATGCCGCGACGTGAACTAAGCTCTGGGTGAACGGCGGCGCTGGCTGCGTCGGCGATTGCGGGCGCACGCGCCATGCGGGCCCGGCAATCGGTCTCGCGCTCGCGCCTGCCCGTCGCAAGAATAAGGAGGAAAAGTCATGCAGAAAATCCTGCTTCCAGTGGACGGATCAGAAAGCTCGCTGCGTGCCGTCAAACATGCCGTCAAGCTGGCCGGAAACAACGACAAGCTGGGTGTGACCCTGCTCTACGTGCATTGGGTGCCCGCCCCTTACGGTCCGGTGGCGCCCAAGATGGGGGCGGGGGAACTGGAGAAGATCGAGCGCGAGCATGCCGACCCGGCGCTGGCCGAAGCCGAGAAAATCCTTCGGGATGCCGGGATCAACTTCACGCGGGAAGTGCTTGCGGCCTGGGACGTCGGCCTGACGATCGCCGGGCGGGCGGAGGCGCTGGATTGCGATGCGATCGTCATGGGCAAGAGCGGTGGCGGCGGACTCAGCCAGTTGCTGCTCGGTTCCACCGCGAACAAGGTCGCGCAGCTTTCTGAACTCCCGGTCGTCCTCGTCAAGTAACGGGGTCCCCGGCAGGATTAAAGGAGACATGACCGGCAGGCCGGGCCCGGAGGCGTGACTCCGGGCCCGGATCGCCAAGGGGCCGGCGCGACCCGCGCTAGTACTTCACGCTGCAGCCGTAAGGCTGGGTCAGCGGGCGGCTCACGGGCTGGCGCGCCGCAAGTTCCGCCAGCGCCAGCTCCACGAACTGCTCGGCGGCGTCGAGATCCGCGATCTTCGCGCTGGGGATCGAATCGATCGCGCCGTTG
This sequence comes from Wenzhouxiangella sp. XN24, assembly GCF_011064545.1. Taxonomy (NCBI): domain Bacteria; kingdom Pseudomonadati; phylum Pseudomonadota; class Gammaproteobacteria; order Chromatiales; family Wenzhouxiangellaceae; genus Wenzhouxiangella; species Wenzhouxiangella sp. XN24. The sequence continues at coordinate 251,713 of NZ_JAAMFG010000036.1, read as the reverse complement.
TAGCGCAGCACGCCGTCCGGATCGATGACATACATATGCGGCGTCGTCTTGGCGCCATAGGCACGGCCGACCGCACCATCCCCGTCGAACAGGTAATGCGTCTGGCCGGCGTTCCAGTCCGCCTGGATGCGTCGCGCTTCGTCGGCGTTGACGTGCCCCTGCTTGCCGGGCGCAGACGAATTGATGACGATCCAGACGACGCCGGCGGCGGTGGCGGTGGCCTGCTGTCGCGGGATATTGCCGCCGTCGTAATGCTTCACGACGAACGGGCACTCGTGATTGGTCCACTCGAGCACCACGGTCTTGCCGGCGAAGTCGCTGAGATCATGCGTCTGGCCGTCGAGACCGGTCAGGCTGAAGGCCGGTGCCGGGGCGCCGATCTCGGCGTCGGCGGCGATGGCCGCGGGCGTGGCCATCGCCAGTGACAGCGTCGCCAGCACGGCGAAGGGGAAGGACTTGCGCATCGACTTTTCTCCTCGGGTCGTCGGGTTCAGATGTCTTCCAGCGCCGCGCGTACGATCGCCACGCTGAGTAACTGCGGCAGCACTACCGGTTCCCGCCCGGGGCCCGGATAGAGCACATAAAGCGGCACCCCGCTCCTGCCGAAGGATTCGAGGTAGGCCGTGATTTCGGAGTCACGCCGGGTCCAGTCGCCCTTGAGGTAACGGACGCCCCGGGCCTCGAGCGCAGCATGGAACTCCGGCGAGGACAGCGCCACCCGTTCGTTGGCCAGGCAGGTGATGCACCAGGCGGCCGTCATGTTGACGAGCACCGGCCGCCCCGCGGCGCGCAGTTCCTCGAGGCGGGCGGCCGACCAGGGCTCGTAAGCCGCGGTGGACGGATCGCTCCGGGGCGCACTGACATCCGGGGCCTGCAGCAAGGGGAAGACCAGGCCGACGGCGAGCGCGGTCCAGCCGAGCCAGCGCCAGGCGTCGCGCCGGGCGAGCAGCCAGAGCCCGAAAGCGACAGTCACCAGGGCGGCCAGGAGCCGGCTCATGGCGAGCACGGAGGTCTGCTCGCCATAGACCCACAAGAGCCAGCAGACGGTCAGCAACAGCGGGAAGGCGAGGGCGCGGCGGAAGGTTTCCATCCATGTCCCCGGGCGCGGCAGGACGTTCGCGAGGCCGGGCACCCATCCGAGCGCCAGGATCGGCAGGGCCAGACCCAGCCCGAGGGCGGCGAAAACGGCCAGCCCCGCCGGGGCCGGGAGCGCCAGCGCCGCACCCAGCGCGACACCCATGAACGGTGCGGTGCAGGGACTGGCCACGAGACAGGCGAGCACCCCGGTGAAGAACGCGGCCCGGTCGCCGTGGCCGCGGACCAGGCGCTGGCCGAGCCCGGCGAGCCCCCTGCCGCCGAACTCGACCAGGCCCGCAAAGTTCATCGCGAGAACGAAGAACAGCAGTGCGAGCGCCGCCACGAAGACGGGGGACTGCAGCTGGAAGCCCCAGCCGAGCGCCTCGCCGGACGCACGCAGCGCCAGCAGGAGGATCGCGATCGCGACAAAACTCGACACCACCCCGAGCGTGTAGAACGCGCCCTGGCGCCGCAGGCGTGCGCGATCCCCGCCGGCCTCGATGGCGGCGGTCGCCTTGAGGAACAGCACCGGAAACACGCAGGGCATCAGGTTCAGAATCAGGCCGCCCAGCAAGGCCAGCCCGAGCGCGGCCAGCAGCCCGGGTAAGTCGCCGTTCGCAGCAATCGGTGTCACGGTCGGTGTCGCGGTCGGTGTCGCCTCCGCGCGCGTGCCGAACAGCAGGCCGGTGTCGCCTTGCGCGAGCAGGAATTCGAAGCGCTCGGGCTCGGCGACGAAGTAGTCGCTCTTGGGGAGCACAAGTGCCAGGCCGTCCTGCGTCTCCACCCAGCGCGGCGTGGCGGTGTTGGAGACGATCTGCGGCGTCACCGGAAAGAACACCCATTCCGGGTCGGGTTCTTGCGCCAGTGCATCCCCCGCCGGGAGGCGGATCTCGACGGTCTCTTCCGTGTAGCTGATGGCCGCCTCGGCGGCGGCCGGGCGCGGCTGGCGGCGCTCGGCCAGGGCGAAATCGCCGGCCCATCGCGGGTCCGGCGCCGTCGTCGGCGCGACCGGGAGCGTCAACGTGTATTCGCCTTCGCCCGGGATGCACTCGACACGACAGACGAGCCAGTCCGCGCGCGCATTCAAGGTGACGCTTTCGGCCTGCAGGTCCCCCGGCACCGTCAGCAGGACCGGCAGCACGATGGTGCCGCCGTAGCCGAAATTCACCAGCGGTCCGGCCGGGAGGCGCTCGGGAATCGGCCACTGGACGGGTCCGGCATCGAAGCCGGGCGGCAGGTCGAACTGGATCCGGGTCGGCAGGCCCGAGTCGCCCGGGTTAAGCCAGTAGGTGTGCCATTCCGGGTCGTGTTCCAGCCACAGGCCGACCTGCAAGGGCTGACCCGGCACCACGGCCTCCTGGGCCGCGACGAGGCGGGAATCCAGGTGGTCCGTGCGCAATGGTGCAGGATCAGCTGCCGTTGCGGGCGGCGGCGCCAGCAGCGAGGTAAACAGCAGCAGGCAAGTGGTCAGCAGGCGCATGGCATGCCCTGGAGTGATGTGACCGCGCCGCGCCGCGCGGTGCCGCCCGGCCTGGCGATGTCGCCAGGCCGGGCGCTTCGCGGCCTCAGGTGCCGGCTTCCATCGCCACCAGGTGATTGATGACCTCGATCGCGGCTTCCGGGCTGCCGGCCTGCTCGATCCCGACGAGGTACTTGCCGTTGACCACCACCGCCGGCACGAACATGAGCCCGTAGCGGCGCGCGCGGATATCGGCCGCACGCAGTTCGGCATCCACGCCGAAGCTGGTCAGCGCCGCCCGGGCGTCTTCGGCCGAGACGCCGTATTCGCCGAGGAACTCGAGCATCGCGTCCATGGTGTTGAGCGGGTTCCGGTTGACGTGGTACTCGCGAAAGATGGCGCTGTGGGTGCGATCCGCGATCCCGAGGGCGCGGGTGGCGAAATACAGGCGGGCATGCGGCTGCCAGCTCGTGTTCAGCGTCGCGGGCACCTGCACGTATTCGGCCGCCTCCGGTTTGTTGGCCTTCCACGCTTCGAGATAGGGCGCGAGCGCGAAGCAGCCGCCGCAGCCGTACCAGAAGACGTCGACGACTTCGACCTTGCCCGGCGTGACATTGGTGGGCTGGGCCGGGTTGAGGACCTGGTAGTGCTGTCCGGCGACGAAGCGGCTGTTCGTCGCTTTCTCGGCGGTATCGGCCTGGGCGACGCGCACCGGCTGCTCGGCCGGGGCGGTGGTTGCCGCGGCGGGCGCCTCCGCGGTGGCCGGCCGCGACACGGGCTGGGATTCCGTCGCCGGCTGCGCGGCAGGTGGCGTCGCGTCGGCCGATCCGGCCGGAGGCTCGGCGCTGCAGGCGCCGAACGCGATCACGGCAAGTACGGCGAGGGCGGTGCGGGTCATCTTCATGCGGATTCCTCGGGAGTATCTGAGTCAGTTCAGGCAATGCCGGCGCCGTGGAGTTCCCCGGGCTAGCGGAGTCCCTGCAGGTACGAACTCACGGCGACGATATCTTCCTCGGTCATGCGGCCGGCGATGTCCTGCATGATCTGGTTGGGCCGTTCACCGGAGGCATAGGCGCGCAGCGAAAGTGCCGAATAGGTGGCGTGCTGGGCGGCCACCACGGGATACCGGGCGAGCGGGTTGCCCAGGCCGGTGGGGCCGTGGCAGGCGATGCAGGCGGGCACGCCGCGCTCCGCGACGCCACCGAGATAGATGTGCTCGCCCGCTTCGACGAGCTCCGGGTCCGCCTCGCGGGCGGCGGGTTTCTGCGCCTCGTAGAAGGCGGCCAGGTCCTGCATGTCCTGGTCCGAAAGGTCCGCGGCCATGGGCGACATCAGCGCGTTCTGGCGCTGGCCGTTCTTGAAGGCGGCCAGTTGGTCTGCCGTGTAGCTCGCATGCTGCCCGGCCAGTGAAGGCCATTCGGGGTTGACGCTGTTACCATCGGCGCCGTGACAGGCGGCGCACACGACGGACTTGGCCTGCCCGTCGGCAACCGAACCTTCGGCCTGCGCTGCGCTGCCGATCCCCAGGGCCGCGGCCATCATGGCAACGGCGAGAAGCTTCCTCATGGCTTGTTTTCTCCAGTGTTGGCCCCGGCGGCTTGCCAGTCCGGCGCCCGGCGGGTAGAACCCGAAATGATACACCAGACCCACAAGGTGCAGTCCATTCGTCATGACCGCCTATTCCGACGTCGAATTCCTCACCAGCGCCAACACGGTCGCGCAGTTCGTCCCTGACGACGGCGCCGAGGTCGCGTTCGCGGGCCGCTCGAACTCGGGCAAGTCCAGCGCGATCAACGCGATCCTGGCGCGGCGCGGCCTCGCGCGCACCAGCAAGACGCCCGGCCGCACCCAGCTGGTGAATTTCTTCTCCGTGGGCGAACAGCTGCGCGTCACGGACTTGCCCGGCTACGGCTACGCCCGCGTACCGGAGGCGGTGCGGCGCCACTGGGGCAAGCTCATGGACGCCTATTTCCGCCATCGCCAGTCGCTCGCGGGCCTGTTCATCGTCATGGACGTGCGCCGTCCGCTGACCGACTTCGACCAGGGGATGCTCGGCTGGGCGGCCGAGGCGGGGTGTCCCGTCCACATCCTGCTGACCAAGGCCGACAAGCTGTCCCGGGGCGCCGCCAGCGCCGCGCTGCTTTCGGTGCGCAAACAGGTCGGCGACACCGCGACGGTGCAGCTGTTCTCGGCGCTCAAGGGCACCGGGGTGGAAACGGCGCGGGCGCGGCTCGATGCGCTGCTCGGGATCATGCCAAAGGAATAAAAAAAACCCCGGGGCAACGAAGTGCCCCGGGGTAAAGCATGGCCCGGCTTGGGGGAAACCGGGCAGCTTGCCCGCTCAGGGAGGACAGCGGGCGAGCGTCGCGTTGGCGCTCAGGAATAGAGACACTGCACTGCGGCAAAAGTTCCGCGACGCGCAGGATTGGCCCGGGGCGTGATCCGTCGCCCGTGCGGCATGATCCGCGACCCGTGCTAGTGGGCTTCGTCCCAGTTCAGGCCGGCGGCCGGTTCGATCTTGAGGGGCACCGACAGGGTCACCGCTTCGCCCATCAGCGGACCCAGCGCAGCGATGAGCGCATCGACGTCGTCGTCGGCGACCTCGAAGACCAGCTCGTCGTGCACCTGCATGATCAGCCGGGCGTCCACCGGGTCCTTCGCCAGCCAGTCGGCGACGCGGATCATGGCCAGCTTGATGATGTCGGCGGCCGTGCCCTGCATCGGGGCATTGATGGCGCTGCGCTCCGCGTACTGGCGGCGCTGCCCGTTGCGCGAGCGGATTTCCGGCAGGTAGAGCCGCCGCCCCAGCACCGTGGTGACGTAGCCGTCGTCGCGGGCCTGCTGGCGGGTTTCGTCCATGTAGCGCTTCACGCCGGGGTAACGCTCGAAGTAAAGCTGCACGTAGTCCTGCGCCGCGCCGCGCTCGATGCCCAGCTGGCGCGCGAGACCGAAGGCCGACATGCCGTAGATGAGGCCGAAATTGATCGCCTTGGCGGAGCGGCGCTGCTCGGCGGTCACCTGCTCGAGCGGCGTTTCGAAGACCTCGGCGGCCGTGGCCTGGTGGATGTCGCGATCCTCGCGGAAGGCGGCCAGCAGCCCCTCGTCGCCGGACAGGTGCGCCATGATCCGCAGCTCGATCTGGGAGTAATCCGCCGCCACGAGGCGATATCCCGGCGGGGCGATGAATGCCTGCCGGATGCGGCGGCCCTCGGCGGTGCGGATCGGGATGTTCTGCAGGTTCGGGTCGGAGGAGGACAGCCGGCCGGTCGCGGCGACGGCCTGGTGATACGAGGTGTGCACCCGGTTTCGGGCGTCCGCGAGTTCGGGAAGCTTGTCCGTATAGGTGGATTTCAGCTTCGCCAGGCCCCGGTACTCGAGCACGCGGCGCGGCAGCTCGTGGAGCAGCGCCAGCTCCTCGAGTACGTCCTCCGCGGTGGACGGCTGGCCCCCGGGGGTGTTGCGTACCGAGGTGAGGCCGAGCCGGCCGAAGAGGATCTCCTGCAGCTGCTTGGCCGAGCCGATGTTGAACGCGCCCCCGGCGGCGGCGAACGCGAGGGCGGCCGCCTCGGCCATGCCTTTGTCCAGCTCCCGGCTCTGTTGCCTGAGGAGGTCCGTGTCCAGCAACACCCCGTGGCGTTCCATCCCCACCAGGATCGGCACCAGGGGGCGCTCGATCTCGCTGTAGACGCGCTCCAGTCCGGGGTTCTCGCTGAGGCGCGGCCACAGCGTCTCGTGCAGCCGCAGGGTCACGTCGGCATCCTCCGCCGCATAAGGCGCCGCGACGGCCACGGGCACCTGGTCGAAGCAGATCTGCCGCGCGCCCTTGCCGGCCACGTCCTCGTAGCGGATGGTCTGGTGACCCAGGTACTTCAGCGCCACCGAATCCATGTCGTGGCGCGTCGCAGTGGAGTCGACGACATAGGACTCGAGCATGGTGTCGTAGCGAATCCCGGCCAGCGCGATGCCGTGATTCGCCAGCACGTGCTGGTCGTATTTCAGGTTGTGTCCGATCTTGCCGCGGGCCGGGTCTTCGAGCAGCGGCCGCAGGGCCTCGAGGGTCTCGGCCCGATCGAGTTGTGCAGCGATATCAGGATCGTGATGGGCCAGCGGCACATAGGCGGCCTGGCCGGGGGTCACGGCAAACGACACGCCGACGATCTGCGCCCGCATGTAGTCGAGGCTGTCCGTCTCGGTATCGAAGGCGAACGTGTCAGCGGCCTCGAGCCGGGCCAGCCAGCCGTCGAGTTGCGCGCGCGTCAGCACGGTCTCGTAGTCGAGCGCGGCGGCGGGCGCCGGGACGCTCGTGGTCTCGTCCACCGGATCGCCATTATCGCTGCTTCCCGCGTTCGATCCCGGCAGCTTGCGCAGCAGGGTATTGAATTCCAGCTCCTTGTACAGCGTGCGCAACCGCTCGGTATCGGGCGAGCGGCGCACGAGTTCCGCCGGGCCGAGTTCCAGGTCGACGTCGCAGCGGATCGTTGCGAGTTCGCGCGACAGCTCGAGCTGCTCGAGGTGGGCGCGCAGGCTTTCCCCCACCTTGCCCGGCACCTCGTCGGCCCGCGCCACGAGGCTGTCCACATCGCCGAACTCCCCGAGCCACTTGGTGGCGGTCTTGGGGCCGCATTTCGGCACGCCGGGGATGTTGTCGGAACTGTCGCCGACCAGCGCCAGCCAGTCCACGATGCGTGCCGGCGGGACGCCGAACTTCTGTTCCACGCCGGCCGGGTCGAGCACGGTGCCGGTCATCGTGTTGACCAGGGTCACCCGCTCGTTCACCAGTTGTGCCATGTCCTTGTCGCCCGTCGAGACCAGCGTCTTCATCCCGGCGGCCGTTGCCTGGCGTGCGAGCGTGCCGATCACGTCGTCCGCCTCGACACCCGGCACCTGCAGCATCGGCAGGCCGAGCGCCTCGACGACCTCGAGCAACGGCGCGATCTGCGCCCCGAGTTCGTCGGGCATGGGCGGGCGCGTCGCCTTGTACTCGGCGAACAGCTCGTCGCGAAAGGTCTTGCCCCTGGCGTCGAAGACCACGGCGAAATGCGCCGGCTGGTGCTCGTCGAGAAGCTTCAGCAGCATGTTCACCACGCCCAGCACCGCGCCGACCGGCGCACCGCGGCTGTTGGTCAGGGGCGGCATCGCGTGGAAGGCCCGGTACAGGTAGGACGAGCCGTCCACCAGCACCAGCGATTCATCGCTCATGGATTCGCATCCTCGAACAGCGCCTCACCCCGCCACAATTCCTCGACCTCTTCGCGCCGGCGTACGACCCGCGCTTCGTCGCCTGCGACCATGATCTCGCAGATTCTCGGGCGGGCATTGTAATTCGAGCTCATGACGAATCCGTAGGCGCCGGCATCGGCTACGGCCAGCAGGTCGCCGGCGCGCACCGGCAGGCGCCGGTCACGGCCGAGGAAATCGCCGGTCTCGCACACCGGGCCGACCACGTCGATCGGCTCGTCATCGGGCAGTCCGCCGTCGCGTACCGGGAGGATGTCGTGCCAGCCCTCGTACAGGGCGGGCCGCAACAGGTCGTTCATGGCGGCATCGACCAGCGCGAATTTCCGCCCATGGCCCTGTTTCAGGTAGGCGACGCGCGTGAGCAGCACTCCGGCGGGGCCGGCGATCGAGCGCCCGGGCTCGAGCACGATCTCCAGGCCGAGGCCGCCCAGGGCCGCGAGCACGACGTCGGCGTAGGCGGCCGGGGTCGGCGCCGCCTGGCCGCCGTGATCGATCCCCAGCCCGCCGCCGGCGTCCACGTGGGCGAGGCGAAAGCCGTTCGCCTGCAGCCGCCTGATGAACGCGGCCAGCTGCTCGAGCGCCAGCGCCAGCGGCTCGAGCGACATCATCTGCGAGCCGATGTGGCAGGCGACACCCTCCAGGCGGATGCCGGGTAGTGCTTTCGCAGCGACCAGCAACGCCTCGGCGTCCTCCATGGCGACGCCGAACTTGTGTTCCCGCCGCCCGGTGGAGATGTGCCTGTGACCGCCGGCCTCGACGTCCGGATTGACGCGCAGGGCGACGCGCGCCTCGCGGCCGCTTTCGTTCGCGAGGGCCGAGAGCCGGTGCAGCTCGGGCGCCGACTCGACGTTGAAACAGGCGATGTCCTGGGCGAGTGCGAAGCGCAGTTCCTCGTCGAGCTTGCAGGCCCCGGAGAACACGACGCGCCGCGGGTCGCCGCCGGCGCGGATGACCCGTGCGAGTTCGCCGCCGGAGACGATGTCGAAGGCGGCTCCGCGCGCCGCGAGAGCGCCCAGCACGGCGAGATTGCCGTTGGCCTTTACCGCGTAGCAGAGACGCACGGGCCGGCCCGAAAAAGCCGCGGCGTAGGCGTCGTAACGCGCCTCCAGGACGTTGCGGGAGTACACGTAGCAGGGCGTTCCGTAGCGGGCCGCGAGGGTCTCGAGCGGCACCGACTCGGCGCACAGCTGCCCGTCGCGATAAGTGAAACCCGGGCTCAAGGTCACGAGCCGCCCGCCGGGTCGTCCTCGTTCTTTTTCCTGCCTTCGTCGCCATCGCCGGGTCCGGCGACGTCCGACGGTGGAACGACCGGCGGATCCGCCGGCGGAACGGGCACTTCCGGCGCGCCCCCCGGCGGCACGGAGATCGGCTCCAACTCGGTGATCTCCGGCGTGCGCACGGGCCGCTCCTCCAGCATGAGGTCCCCGTACATGCCGCAGCCCGATGCGAGCGCCACCGCCACCAGGAACGCGAGCGCCCCCGGCCAGCGCAGCGACCGTTTCGCGCGCCCATGGGACTGCGGCACGCCGCGGGTCATTTCGGCTCCCGCGGCACGACCGCCAGCGTCAGGCGCGACACGCACACCAGTCTCGCCGCCTCGTCCTCGATGCGCGTTTCCCAGACCTGCGTGCGCCTGCCGACGTGCAGCGGGCGCGCGGTGCCCGTGACGCGACCGCTGCGCACCGGGCGAAGATGATTGGCATTGATCTCGAGGCCGACGGCGTACTCGGACTGCTGGTCGAGACAATAATTGGCGCCCATGCTGCCGAGCGTCTCGGCGAGGACGGCGCTCGCCCCGCCATGCAACAGGCCGAAGGGCTGGTGAGTGCGCGCGTCCACCGGCATCGTGGCGACGACGTAATCCTCGCCGACTTCGGTGAAGCGGATATCGAGGTGCGCGACCAGGGTATCGCCGGCCATCGCGTTCAATGCCTCGAGTTCGGGTCGCTGGCGCCAGATGCTCATTCGCCGTCCTTCCCCGGCTCCTTGCCGCGCAGGCGCGCCAGCGATGCGCCGACGCGGCGATACGCCTCGCGGAACGAAAGGCCTTCCTCGGTCACGAGGCGGTAGGCATCCTGGGTGGCGTAGAGTTGTTGCTCCATGCGGATATTCTCGGCGATGAAGGTCACTTCGGGCAGCGCATGGCCCATGATTCCGAGCGTCGCCTCGGCAAGATCGATGGCCCGGAACAGCGGCGCCTTGAGCAGCTGCAGGTCGCGATGATAGCCAGAGGTCAGCTTCGCCGGCACCGCCAGCGTCTCGGACAGGCAGCCGAGCGTGGTCGCTGCGCGTCCGCGCACCAGCTCGAACACGTCCGGATTGCGTTTCTGCGGCATGATCGACGAGCCGGTGGTCATCGAGGTCGGCAGGGCGACGTAGCTGAATTCCTGGCTGCAGAACAGGATCAGGTCTGCGGCGAGGCGCCCCAGGTCCTGCATCAGCAGGTGAATCTCGAACACCAGCTGCGCCTCGGCCTTGCCGCGCGACAGCTGGACGGCGGTGACGGGCTGGTGGATCGCGGCGAAGCCGAGACTCTTGCGCGTGTGTTCGCGGTCCAGCGCCAGGCCGGGTGCGCCGTAGCCCGCAGCCGAGCCCAGTGGATTGCGATCGGCCCGCCGGCTGGCGGCGAGCAGCCCTTCGGCGTCGTCGCGCAACTCGGCGGCGAAGCCTTCGGCCCACAGGCGGACCGAGCTGGGCATCGCCGGCTGGAGATGCGTGTAACCCGGCAGGGGCGTGTCGTTCTCGCGCTCCGCCAGTGCGTCCAGTTCCGCGGCCACCCGCCCGGCGCCGTCGTGCAGCATGCGCGCCGCGTCTTTGAGGTAGAGCCGCAGCGCGGTGAGGACCTGGTCGTTGCGCGAGCGGCCGAGATGGACATGGGCCGCCGCTTCCGGCGAAACCAGCGAGAGGCGATGCTCCAGCGCGTTGTGGACGTCTTCCTCCTCCAGCCCGATGCGCCACTCGCCTGCGGCATGTGCATCGGCGAGGGCCTGCAGGCCCGACTCGATCGCGTTGCAGTGATCCGCCGACAGCAGGCCCTGCGCCTGCAGCATCCGCGCGTGGGCGATCGACGCCCGCACGTCATAGGGCACCAGGCGGTTGTCGAGTTCGTGGTCCTCGCCGGCCGTGTAGGCCAGCACCTGGTTGTCGAGAGGATCGCCCTTGTCCCACATCCGGCTCATCAGTCTTCGTCCTCCGCCGCCGCCTGTTCCTCCGGCGTGAGGGTGCCGGTGTCCTGGACCACCAGCGTCCCGGTGCCCTCGTTGGTGAAGACCTCCAGCAACAGGCTGTCCGGCACCTGCCAGGAGATCACGTGCACCCGCGGCACGCCGCCGCGCACCGCGAACTTGATCGCGTCGGCCTTGGGCTTCATCCCGGCGTCCAGCCGGCCCTCGGCCCGCATGCGCTCCAGGTCGGCGAGGTCGAGGTACGAGACCAGGGAACTCTGGTCGGCGACGTCGTCCAGGATGCCGGGGGCGCCCGTCAGCAGGATCAGCTTCTCGGCTTTCAGCGCGACCGCGATCGCCGCCGCCACGGTGTCGGCGTTGATGTTCAGCAGGATGCCGTCCTCGTCCGCCGAGAGCGGGCTGATGATCGGCAGGAAACCGGCCTCGATCTGTCGCTGCAGCACGCCGCTGTCCACGTCGTCGATGTCGCCGACGAAACCGTAGTCCACGGTCCCGCCGCCGTCACCCTCGAGCGCCACGGGGGGGCGGCGGTGCGCCTTGATCAGGCCGGCATCCACGCCGCTCATGCCGATGGCCGGCAGGCCGATGTCCCGGCAGATCGCCAACACCCGCGTGTTGATGATGCCGTTGAGCACCATGGTGGCGACCTGGAGCGAGCGCTCGTCAGTCACGCGCCGCCCCTCGACGAACTGCGCGGGGACGTCGAGCGCCTTGGCGAGCGCGGTGGACTGGGGGCCGCCGCCATGCACCAGCACGACGTGAATCCCGACCTCGTAGAGGATGCCGAGCTGCTCGATCAGTTCGCGCGTGCTCTCCTCGTCGCTGAACACGGCGCCGCCCGCCTTGATGACGAACACCTTGCGCTTGAACATCCGGATGTAGGGCACGGCCGCCTTCAGGGCGGTCACCGCGATGGCGCGTTCGCCGTGTCCGTCGAGCAGGTTGCTCATCGCCCACCTCCGAGCAGCAGCCGGTGCAGGATCGCCGCCTGCACGGTCATGCGGTTGCGGGCCTGGGGCAGCACGCGGCTGCGCGGTCCGTCGAGCACCTCGTCCGCCACCACCACGTTGCGACGCACCGGCAGGCAGTGCATGAAGATCGCCTCGGCCAACGCGTTGTCGAACCAGGATTCGTCGACGGTCCAGTGCTCCAGGTTGCTGCGCAGGTTGCGGTCGTCCGCCGGCCGGCCGTAGTGACTCGTCGAGCCCCAGCTTTTCGCGTAGATCACGTGCGCGCCCTCGGTCGCTTCCTTGCGATCGTCGGTCTCGCGGACCGAGCCCCCGGAGCGCGCCGCGGCATCCCGCGCCCGCTGCATGATCGGATCCGGGAGCGCATAGCCTTCGGGCCGCAGCACCGTGACGTCCATGCCCCGCATCGCGGCCATGTGCACCACGGCGGCGGGCACCGCCAGCGGCAGCGCGTGCGGGTGGTTGGCCCACGACAACACGAAACGCCCGCCGCTCGCCGGCACTTCGAGATCGTCCATCGTCTTCCAGTCGCCGAGCGCCTGGCAGGGATGGTTGACCGCGGACTCGAGGTTCACCAGCGGGGCGGGGCAGATCGAGGCCATCTCCATGAACTTGCGTTCCTCGAGGTCGGCCTCGAGGTCGATGCCCCCGGCGAAGGCGCGGATGCCCAGCACGTCGGCATAACTCGCCAGCACCGGCACGGCCTCGCGGATATGCTCGGCCGCGTCGCCGTCCATCACGATGCCGTTGCGCGCCTCCAGCTTCCATGTGCCCGCGCCCGGCGTGATGACGAAGGACGAGCCGCCGAGCCGGCCCATGGCGGCCTGGAAGGAGGCCACGGTGCGCAGGGAGGGATTGAAGAACAGCATCCCGAGCACCTTGCCGGTGAGGGCCTGCGGTTCGGGATGGCGGTCGAGGCGCCCCGCCAGCGCGAGCAGTTCGGCCAGTTCTTCGGGGGTGTTCTCGGCCAGGTCGATGAAGCGTTTCATGGAGCGATCTCCGCAAGGGCCGCCGCGAGTCGGGCGACGTGTTCGGTTTCGAGGGTCAGCGGCGGCAGAAGGCGCAGCACGCGCGGGTCGGCACTGGTGCCCGCAAGAATATCGTGTTCCAGCAGTTCGGCCTGGATCTCGCGCGCCGGGCGGCTGCAGACGAGGCCGAGCAGGAAGCCCGCGCCCTGGATCGATCGGACCGGGCCGACCAGGCAGCTTTCGCGGATCTGTGCCGACAGGACGCGCACGCGCTCGAGCAGGTTCTCGTCGCGGATCACGGCCAGCACCGTCTCGATCGCCGCGCAGGCCATCGGGCCGCCGCCGAAGGTCGTGCCGAGTTCGCCGATCTTCAGCTCCGCCGCGAGTTGCGCGGTGGTGATGACCGCGCCGGCCGGGAATCCGCCGGCGAGGCCCTTGGCCGTCGTGATGATGTCCGGCGTGATGCCGTAGTGGTCCGCGGCGAAAGGTCGCCCGGTCCGGCCCATGCCGCACTGGACCTCGTCGAAGATCAGCAGGGCGCCGGCATCGCGGGTCGCCCGGCGCGCCGCGGCAAGAAACTCGGCAGGCAGGTCGAGCGCGCCTGCCACGCCCTGGACGGGCTCGACGATCAGCGCGGCGGTGTCCTCGCCGACCAGGTGATCGAGGGCGGCGAGGTCTCGTGGCGAGACGAAGCTGACTTCGAACGGTTGCTGCGGGAAGCCGTACCATTTCTCGCTGCCCCAGGTGACCGCCGCCGCCGCCGCGGTGCGGCCGTGAAAGGCGCCTTCCACGGCGACGATGCGGGTGCGTCCCGGCTGGCCGAACGCCAGCTTCAACGCGTTCTCGTTCGCCTCGGCGCCGCTGTTGACGAGGAACACGCGGTCGAGGCCCGGCGGCGCGAAGCGCGCCAGCGCGGCGCAGGCCCGTGCCCTCAGTTCCAGCGGCAGCAGGTTGCTCTGGAAGGTGAGCCGCTCCACCTGGTCGCGCAGGGCGGCGACGAGGCGCGGGTGGGCGTAACCGAGCGAGGCGACGGCATGGCCGCCGTACATGTCCAGCACCCGCCGGCCGTCATCCATCTCGAGCCAGGCGCCGTCGCCGCGCAACGGATGGAGGTCGAGCTGGGCATAGACCGGCAGCGTCCAGGCGCGCTCGTCCGGCGTGTCGAGGATCGGTGCAGGGGTCGTGCTCATATCCAGCCGGCTCCCGGGAGGCGCAGGCCGGCGTCTTCCGGCAGCGACAGCAGGCGGTTCATCCACTGGAGGGCGCCGCCGGCCGCCCCCTTCAGGAGATTGTCGATCACCACCATCACGACGAAGGCCTCCGCATCCGCGGCGACCGCCAGCCGCGCGCGGTTCGAGCCGGTGACGTCCTTGAGACGCGGCGGCGTGTCGATGACCTCGACGAACGGCGAGCCGGCATAGGCGCCGGCCAGCGCCGCCTTCAGCGCGGCGAGATCGGCGCCGGACGCGAGACGGCCGTGGATCGTGGCGTGGATGCCGCGTGCCCAGGCGCCCGAGTGGGGGACGAAGTGCACCTTGCACGGCGCCGCGGCTTCGGTCGCGAGCTGCTCGATCTCGGGCCTGTGCCGATGCACCAGCGGCTGGTACGCGAACATGTTGCCGTGCCGCTCGGGATGATGAGTGGTCTCACCGAGCTTGCGGCCTACCCCCGTGCTGCCGGTGATCGCGGAGACATGGAATTCCGGCGCGACAAGCTCCGCGTTGAGCAGCGGCACGATGCCGAGCAGCACCGAGGTGACGAAACAGCCGGGGTGCGCGACGTGCGGCGCCGGGCAGCCGGCCAGGTGCTCCGGGAGTGCCGAGGCGAACTGCGCGAGCCGATCCGGGCAGGGATGCGGATGGCCGTAGACGCGCTCGTAGTCGGCCGCTGCGCGGAAGCGGAAATCAGCGGAGGCGTCCACTACGGTCAAGGGTGCGCCGGCCTGCTCCGCAGTCTTCAGCAAGGAATCGATGCGCGCGGCCGCGGCGCCGTGCGGCAGGGCGGAGAACAGTGCGCGAACGCGTCCCCCGGCAACCTGCTTCGCGAGTTCCGCCTCGTCGCAGAAGCGGGTGTCGGCCCACGCCGAGGACAGGTTCGGAAACGTCGCGCCCACGGCCTGGCCGGCGCGGCTTTCCGAGGACACCGCCGCCAGCCCCAGCTGCGGATGGCTCGCGAGCAGGCGCAGGAATTCCCCGGCGACGTAGCCGGTGCCGCCGAGCACGGCGACGGGAAGCCGCTCGCTCATGATCCGACCTGCGCGCCGAACAGCACGCCGCGCAGGTGCTCGCCGAGTTCGGCCTCCTGCGTGAGGGCGTTGTAGGCGGGCACGCCCATCTGCTCGCGAATGATGCGCACGCCCACCTCGTTGTCGGTGGAGCGGCCCGTGACCAGCGCCGGCTCGATGCCGAAACGCTCGCGCAGCAGGTGCACCCCGCCGAAAGCCCCGACCGGATCGTTGGCGCACAACACCACGGCGGACAGCGCCTTGCGCACTTCCGGGTCGTGCAGGATCGCCTCCACGCCGTAGGCGCCCATGATGCCGTCGCCCAGCTCGAAAACGATCACGTCGGGACGCGTGTCCGCCATGCGCGTGAGCATGGTGCGCGCGAGGCGCGGGCCGTTTTTCGGCGAAGTCGTGACCACGCCGAAGTCGGTGAAGATCGAGCTCGCGCTGGCCCCGGCGTCGTCCATCGCGAGGATGTCGCGGCGCAACGACACGCCGGTCGCCTTGAACGCAGCCACCCGGTAGCCGTAGTGCGAGAAGCGGCTGATGATGGCCGCGGCCGCGGCGGTCTTGCCCGCGTCCATGCAGGTGCCGGCCAGCGCGATCGCCGGGATGCCGCGGATGTTCACGGCCGGGTCCTCCGGCAGCGTGAGGGCGCCGACGCGCGCGGGCGTGCCGATGCGTTCGCCGAGGTACGGGAAGTGCAGCACCGATCCCAGCACGCGGCACTCGAAGGGCTGGCCGCGGTCGCGGTTGACGGAGTCGCAGATGCCCATGACGCCGCCGAGGTTCAAGAGGTTGATCGTGTCGCCCGGCGCCAGCTTCTCGGGGATGTGGCCCGAGTAGCCGAACAGCGCGTGCCGGTGGCCCAGGGCACCGACGATGATGTCGCCGCGCTTCACCTGCGCCATCCTGCCCGACACGAGCTCGAGGGTGTTGTAGGTGGACTTGTCGGACAGCACTTCGACGGCGATGACGATGCCTTCCTCGCAGGGGATCTCCGCCGCGATCTTGACCTCGCGCCCCAGGCGGCAGCTCTGGGCCACGGAAGCCACCTTGTCCACGATCAGGGGCCTCACGCCCCGCTCCCTGCACGCGTGTGCAGCATGCCTGCGAGGGCCTTCATGCGGGCCAGGCCGAGCGCATCGGCGGCGCTCCATTCTCCCGCCGACTCGCCGTACTTGCCCTTGGTGGCCGCCAGCAGCGAGTGGGGCGAGGTCGTGCCCTCGACGAACAGCACGCCCGGGCGAAACAGCAGGTGGACTTCGCCCGTCACGCGGGCCTGCGAGGAGGCCAGCAGGGCCTCGATGTCGCGGGCGGCGGGTTCCATGTGCTGCCCCTCGTGCACCAGGTCGCCGTAAGTCAGCGCGAGCGGCTCCTTGATCTTCTGCTGCATGCCGGTGAGGGTGAGCTTTTCCAGTTCACGGTGCGCCGTGAGCAGCGTTTCCGCCGCGGGCGCCTCGAAGGCGACCCGGCCCTTCGAGCCGAGAATGGTTTCGCCGAGATGAATGCCGCGGCCGATGCCGAAGCCACCCGCCAGCACCTCGAGGCGCTCGATCAGCGCGACGGGATCGAGCGCTTCGCCGTCCAGCGCGACCGGCACGCCGCGCTCGAATCCGATGCGGTGTCGCTCGGGCGCACACGGCGCGTCGAATGCGCCGGCGGTGACCACCCAGGCACTCTCGGGCAGCGGTTCGCGGGAGTCGAGCGTTTCCTTGCCGCCGATCGTCGTGCCCCACAGGCCGCGGTTGATCGAATAGGCGCCGCCGCCGGCCGGTGCCGGAAGGCCGCGCGCTTCGAGCCAGGCCACCTGGTCCGCGCGCTGCCAGTCGTGGTCACGCACCGGGGCCAGCACTTCGAGCCCGGGCCGCAAGGTGCGCAGCGCCACTTCGAAGCGCACCTGGTCGTTGCCCGCCGCCGTGCTGCCGTGGGCGACCGTTTCGCTGCCGAGTTCGGCGGCCTGCGCGGCCACCAGCCTGGCCTGCAGGCCGCGTTCGGCGCCGACGCACAGCGGGTACAGCTGTCCCCGGCGCACGTTGCCGAACACCAGGTACTTGAGCACGGAGTCGAAAAACTCGCGGCGTGCGTCCACCGTGATGTGACGTTCGGCGCCCAGCGCCAGCGCACGCGCCTCCAGTGCCGCCGCATCCACGCCGCCGCCGGTGTCTACGGTCACCGTGATGACCGGGCGGCCCAGGGTTTCTTTCAGCCAGGCCACGCAGAAAGAGGTGTCGAGGCCACCGGAAAAAGCGAGCAGTACGGGACTGCCGCCCGTCGTGGGAGAGGCGTTCATCGCGTGTTACCTCGGAAATATCTTGTTGAGACGGGCCAGCAACGCCTGCTGGCCACGGGCGTTTGCGGTCGCGACGAATATTGTATCGTCTCCGGAGATGGTGCCGGCGACCTCGTTCCAGCCGGCGCGGTCGACCGCGACCGCGACGCTCTGTGCAGCGCCCACCGAGGTGCGCACGACGGTGAGATGCGGTCCCGCGGTGGACCAGCCGGTGACGAAGCCCGCCAGCGGCCCGAAGCTGCTCGGTGGCCCGCCCAGGTTCTGCGGTGCGAGGTAGCGTTCCCCGACCTTCGCAACGCCGAGGTCGCGCAGGTCCCGGCTGACGCTCGACTGGGTCGCCGCGAAGCCGAGATCCGCCAGCAGGTCCACCAGTTCGGACTGCCGCGTCACGCGATGCTGTCGCAGGAGGCCGAGCACGGCTTCGCGGCGCTCGTTTTGCTGGGCGTTGACGGTAGGCATGGGTTTCCGGAGCAGGGCGGATGATTAAAGATGCGCATTATTGGAACTTCATGCGCATGTGTTGTCAAGCGCTTTCGAGCCGGGCTTCGTGCTCCCGCCGGACGCCCTGTACACTGCGCGCGTCATCGGACGGGGCCTGATTCGAATGAACCTGCTTGAAACCGTGGAACATGAAACCGGGCCGACACCCCGGGCGAGCGTCATCTGGTTGCATGGCCTGGGCGCAGACGGGAACGATTTCGCGCCGATCGTGCCGGCCCTGAGATTGCCGGGGGGACCTGAAGTGCGCTACGTGTTTCCGCACGCGCCGGTGCGTCCCGTGACGATCAACGGTGGCATGCCCATGCGGGCCTGGTACGACATCGTCGCCATCGAGCGCGGCGCCCGCGAGGACGAGGCAGGGATCCGCGACAGCGCCGCCGCCGTCGAGGCCCTCATCCGGCGCGAAGGCGAACGCGGCATCCCGGCCGAGCGCATCGTGCTGGCGGGATTCTCACAGGGCGGCGCGGTGGCGCTCCACGCGGGCCTGCGCTATCCGGAGCGGCTGGCGGGGATCATGGCCCTCTCGACCTACCTGCCGTTGCGCGCCGCCACGCTGGAGTTTCATACCGCCAACCACGAAACGCCGCTCTTCATGGCGCACGGCAGCCTCGATCCGGTGGTGCCGCCGATGCTGGGCGAGGAAAGCGCCAAACTCCTTTCGAGCCTCGGCTACGGGGTCGAGTTCAAGCAATACGTGATGCCGCATTCCGTGTGTCCCGAGGAAGTGGAAGACATTCGCGGCTGGCTGAGCCGCGTGCTCCCCGGCCCGTCGGCCCCCTAGCAGAGGGTCCAGCCTACGGCCCGACGGACACCGTCGCGACCATCGCCGGCGTGACGCCACTCGTCCGGTCACGACTTCAGTGCAGACCGGCCTTGTCGTTGTCGATCCCCAGCGGCGGCACCTCGTCGGCCGGGCTGACGCCGAGCACCCGGCAGAAAAACGCCAGTTCGGCTTCGAGTGCCGCGAGAATGTTTTCCGCGCGGCGAAAGCCGTGTCGCTCCTCGGGAAATTCCAGGTAGGCCGTGGGCAGGCCGGCAGCCTGCAATGCCGCATGCATCTGCCGGCTCTGTTCGGGCGGGACGACGCGATCTTCGCCGCCCTGGAAGAAGATCACCGGGCAGGTGATCTGGTGGGCGTGACGCAGCGGGGAGCGTTCCTCGATCAGGCGTTGCGTGGCCGGATCGTGAGGCGGCCCGACCAGCCAGTGGTCGTAGCGCGCCTCGAACTTGTGGGTCGTCTCGAACATGCCCGCGAGATCGCCGATGCCGAAGTAGCTCGCGCCCGCGCGGAATGCATCGGTGAAGGCCAGGGCGCAGAGCACCGTGTAACCCCCGGCGCTGCCGCCGCTGATGAAGGCGGCATTCGCGTCGGCGAGTCCGCGGGAAGCCAGGTAGCGGACGCCCGCCACGCAGTCCTCGACATCCGCGACGCCCCAGTTGCCGTAGAGCTTTTCCCGGTAGGCCCGGCCGAAGCCTGTGCTGCCGCGGTAGTTCACGTCGAGCACGGCGAAACCCCGCGTCGTCCAATACTGGAGCTTGGCCTCGAACGCCGTGGAGGCGGCCGCGGTCGGCCCGCCATGGCATTTCACGATCACCGGCGGCGCCGCGCCTTCCGGCCCCTCGAACATCGGGTTCATCGGCGGGTAGTAGTTCGCATAGGCTTCGCTGCCGTCGGCTGTCGGGAACGACAGCGGCTGCGGCTGGGATATCCACGCCTCGTCCAGAGGCAGTTCGCCGGAGTCGGCCACGCACCGCGGCCGCAGCGCCGGCAGGTCGAGCGCGTAGACCGCCGTGGGGCGATTCCCGGCGCCGGCCAGCACCACCGCCTCCTTGCCGTCGGTCGCGACATGCTCGATGGCGTCGAGCCGCCACGGCAGGCTCGCGGGCAGGCCGTCGCCGAACTGCCAGAGCGTCCAGCCGCCGTCGCGGCTCAGCGCGCCAATCATCCCGCCCGCGATTTCGCCCCAGGTGGACTGGCCGAACACCCACTGGGGCAGGGCGGCCTCGGCGTCCATCTCGGTGAGCCGCTCGACTTCGGCCCCTGCCCGCCAGGCATAGTGGTTCCACCAGCCGTCGGGGTCGGCGACGAAGCCGAGCCGCCCGTCGCGCAGCCATTCCGGCTGGAACACGGCGATGCGTTCGCCGCCTGCGATCTGCTGCGGTTCCCGCAGGCGGCCGTCTGCATCGATCTCCGCGCTCCAGAGTTCCGTGCCGTCCCACGGCAGGTTCGGGTGGTTCCAGGTGAGCCAGGCGAGTCGGGCACAGTCACGGTCGAGCCGCAGGGAGGCATAGAAGTCGTTGCCCGAGAGCAGCGTCGTGACACGGCCCTCGCGGTCGATGGCCACGACCGTGTTCTCGGGTTCGGCCGCGGCGGCGTGGTCCTCGCAGACGGCCAGCAGGCGCGACCGGACGGGATCCCAGGCGAGGTCGGCATAGCGGCGCTCATCGGCCGGGGTGAGCCGCTGGATCGATCCATCCCTGTCGCGGTGCCAGACCGCCTGGTCTTCGTCGTTGACGAACCAGGTGTCGGCGCCGGCGACACAGTAGCTGCCGCCGCCGTATTCGTGCACCCGGCTGCGCGCGCTGAACGGCGCCGGCGTCAGCTCGGTCCGCTTCCCTCTCAGGTCCTGCATCAGCACGGTGCGCCCACCCTCAGCCGGGCGCACTTCGAGCCAGGTGATGGCATCGCCGGCCCGGCGCGGCTGGAAGATCCGTACGCCGGCCGACGCGACTTCCGCTGCGTCGAGGGGCGATACCCAGGTGCCGAAGGGCGCGCGACGCGGCTTCAAGAGACACCGCCGGAGTGCCTGAAACGGAACTGCGATTCGCCGCAGGCGGCGCCCGTCGGATCGAAGCGGCGTTCAGTGAATTCCATGACATTCTCCTGCAGGATTTTCAAGACGGTCGAGCAGCGCGTGCCGTACCACGGACTGACGATGAAGGGCGAAGACAGCAATCGCTCACGCTCGACTCCGATACCGGTGTCCGGCAGCTCGTCGTCACACGTCGGCGTGCGGTCGGCGAGCATTTTCAGCAGGGCGCCGGTGTCTGTCTCCTGGCCGGCAGCGGCAGCGGCACCGGCACCGGCACCGGCACCGGCACGGGTTGCGGGGGCGAGCAGCCGTGCGAAGCGCTCGCGGGTGCGCTTGAGCTTCGGCCAGGGCGTATCGAGCAGGTGGTTCGACAAGCCGTAAAGGCCGGCCGACAGCCGTTCGGGCCCGCGCCCGCGATTGGAGACGTAGACCAGTTCGCCGGGGTCGCCGAGCAACAGGTTGAAGCCGGCGTACGCATTCCCCCGGCCGGCCAGTTCGGCGGCGAAAGCCATCGGGCCCTCGGACGCGTCCAGGTAGCGGGTGACGAGTTCGCCGCGGGAACGCGGGCCGCGTCCTTCCTCGATCGCCTCGCGGAAGTTGGTCACCACCGCGAAGCGGCCGCTGGCGTGCGCCGCCAGCCAGGTGCCGCCGGCGCGCAGGTCGCGCCCGCCCAGGGTACCGTTTCGCCACCAGCCGGCGGGTGCCGCCGGCCGTTCATGAAACTCGTCGCGGTTGCCGGCCAGCACGAGCGTCTCGGCGGCGCCGGGTTGCCAGCTGAAGACCAGGAGGCACAAAGGATTCAGTCCCCGGTGATCAGGCTTCGGGCCGCGGCGGCCACGAGGCGGGCTCGACCTCGCGGACGAGGCAGCGACCGGGTGCGCGATCGAACCATGTCCCGATCAGGCGGTAAGCGATCGACTCGCGCGGCGGCAACAGGACCCGGCCGGTCGCAATGTCCTCGCGGCTGAACCAGCGCGCATCTTCCAGTTCGCCGTCCCGCAGCGTGATGGCGTCCTCCCCGGGGGTCGCGCTGAAGCCGAGCATCAACGAGGCCGGGAACGGCCACGGCTGGGAACTGTGATAAACGACTTCATCGATCCGGACCCCCGTTTCTTCCAGCACCTCGCGCCGCACCGCATCCTCCAGGCTCTCGCCGGGTTCCACGAAGCCGGCGATCGTGGAGTATCGGCCGGGCGGCCAGGCCGCTTGCCGGCCGAGCAGGCAACGGTCCGCATCGCCGACCAGCACGATGATCGCCGGATCGACCCGCGGGAAGTGCTTGGCGGCGCATGTCGGGCACTGGCGCGCGTGGCCCGCCTCGATGATCCCGGTCGGCGTGCCGCAGGCGCTGCAGTGACCGTGGCGGGTGTGCCAGAGCACCATCGCGCGCCCATAGGCGAGCAGCGCCGCATCGGCCGGAGAAAGCGTGCCGGCCGCTCCGCGGAGCTCCGCGAAGGCGCCGGGCAGGGGGGGCGGCCGGTCGCCTGCCAGGCCGACCACGAAACACGGCGTCCCGTTGCGCTCGCCGAGCAGCACGCTCTCCGCGACCTCCCCCAGGTCCGCCAGCACTTCCGCGGTCAGCCAGGCCGGGACCGGCGGGCCGCCATTGTGCAACAGCACCTTGCCGCGCCATATCGCGAGGTACTGCCCCCTCGCGCGGGCCGCCTGCAGCCAGTCCGTATCCCTGCGGAGATGGCCGAGCCGCTCGAGCGGCGAGGCGGCGAAAAAATTGGCTTCCGTCGCGATCATCCGGCGCCGTGGTCGAGCGGCCTGGCCGCGACGACGATCCCGTCCTCATCCGCATAGAGATGCTCCCCCGGGCGGAACGTCACCCCCGCGAAGCTCAGGGAAACGTCGCGCTGGCCGTCACCACGCTTGTGGGTCTTCAGGGGAATCGTGCCGAGGGCGCGGACGCCGATCTCGAGCGTATCGATGGTGGCCGAGTCGCGGATCGCGCCGTTGATGACGATGCCCTTCCAGCCGTTCTTCACGGCCAGTTCCGCCAGCTGGTCGCCCAGCAGCGCGCGGCGCTGCGATCCGCCGCCGTCCACCACCAGGATCCGGCCGTCGCCCGCTTCGGACAGCGCCTCGCGCACCTTCGAGTTGTCCTCGTAGCATTTGACGGTGGCGATCGGCCCGTCGAAAGCGGGCAGCTTTCCGTAGCGCTGAAAAATCGATTCGAGCACGTGCAGGCTGGACTCGTGGGCGTCGCAAAGGTCCGCGGTGTTGTGCGCCATGTCTGCTCCGGATGCCATACCAGGCGGTTATTCTACGCTGCCCGCATCCCGGCAGGGTCAATCCGCGCCGCGTTCCGCCGCCACGCGACGGTGGCCGTCAGGACGGCGTGTGGGCACGCGGCAGGCGGGGCAGCGTCGGCCGTCGAGCGCCAGCGCATCATGGATATAGAAGCTTCTGCAGTCCGCGCAATCCAGCAGCAGCAGTTCGTCGCCGG
The DNA here is from genome assembly GCF_011064545.1 of Wenzhouxiangella sp. XN24. NCBI lineage: Bacteria > Pseudomonadati > Pseudomonadota > Gammaproteobacteria > Chromatiales > Wenzhouxiangellaceae > Wenzhouxiangella > Wenzhouxiangella sp. XN24. The sequence goes on along the minus strand of NZ_JAAMFG010000036.1, from coordinate 228,535 downwards.
CGGTCAGGGCGTTCAGCAGTCCCCAGGCATGCTCGAAAGTGATGGCGGAATCCGGGTTTTCGGCGCGGAAGGCTTCGTAGGCGGCGCAGAAGGATTCTCCGAAGGCCTGGCGGTCGGCCGGCGTCACGGCCGCCGTGGCGAGATCCGGGAGGATGCGTAGCAATCCCCAGGCCGCGAATACGTGGGTCAGCAGCGATGCTTCGGCCTGGACCCACGGATTGCGAACGAAGAACTCGACGCTGGACGGCGATTTGCCCCGGTGACGCTTGATTCGCTTGCCTTCGCGGTGCTTGAAGTAGGTGGCGTAAAGCTTGCGGATGCGGTCCTGGCTGAAGCCCGTGCACTCGGTGATGATGTGCGTTCTCGCCTGATGCCCGAGCAGCCGAAGTGCGAGTTCGAAGCGGGCCTGTTCGCCGGCGTAACGGTCGTCGGTGGTTCTCACGGGCGGCCTCCTTTTTCGCGGACCGACAGTCTCCATGATGAGTAAAGTATAAACAGGTGCTATATTTGGTCTAAAAATACCATATATGGCAGGCGTGTGGGTATTTTTGCTCGGAGACGGTGATTATTGGCCGCTCAACTCCACCGCTGAAGCGCTTATGCTGCTCAGGCACAGGGGGGAGAGATGACAAGGGAAGCTACTATTCTGGGTCGTGACCTGGCTGAACTGAACGAGGGATTTCTGGTGCTCATGGCTGCCGAAGTGGATGCCGGCTTCTCCAGTGAAGTGACCGCGCGCCTGCGTTCGCTCGATCACCACGCCCGCCATCGGCTGGCCGCAGTACCGTTCGCGCTCTTCGGTTTCGGTTTCCAGGACGAAGCGACCTGGGCGCGCCTGCTGTCTCCAGGCGTTCGTGACCTCGATCCGGGTTACGTGTCGCGCGAGCCCGGCGCCGAGCGCTTCACCCTGCTGGCCCTCACGGCCCTGCGTGCCTTTGCCCGCGCGCACCCGCAAAGCGTCTCGGCGTGGATCGGCCTGCCGGCACGCACCCGCTCGCGCCTGGCCGGCGTGGAGATCGGTCAACTCGCCACGGTGGCCGCCCTCGCGACACCTCGGCTGAAAGGCCGGCTCGCGGGACGCGATGTGCTGTGGAAGCGCCTGATCGATGCCGCCCGCCATGGGGACGAGCGCCTGCTGGCCATGCTCGCGGCGCTCGGCAAGCAGTGGACGATCCGCCGTTGCCTCGGCATCGAGAACCCGACGGCGGCGCCCCGCGGATTCCGGCGCTGACGGCGGATCCCATCGCGCCTCGCCCAAGGTTGCTAGAATAGCGGTTTAGGTCGGACTCTCCGGTCGCGTGTTCCGCGCGCCATGCCGCCCGATGACCAGGCACACGATGAAAGCCCTCGAACTCAAGCAACTCGCGAAGACCTATCCGAACGGCGTACAGGCCCTGAAAGGCATCGACCTGAGCGTCGAGCAGGGGGATTTCTTCGCCCTGCTCGGTCCGAACGGCGCCGGCAAGAGCACCACCATCGGCATCATTACCTCCCTCGTCACGAAGACCGGCGGGCAGGCGACGGTCTTCGGTCATGATATCGACCGCGATTTTTCGGCCGCCAAGGCGTGCATCGGGCTGGTGCCGCAGGAACTGAACCTCAACCAGTTCGAGAAGGTCGAGAGCATCGTCGCGACCCAGGGCGGCTATTACGGCATGCCGCGCCGCGTGGCCCTCGAGCGCACGGAGAAATACCTGCGCGAACTGCAGCTGTGGGATCGTCGCCATGACATCGCGCGTTCGCTGTCCGGGGGCATGAAACGGCGCCTGATGATCGCACGCGCCCTCGTCCACGAGCCGCAGCTGCTGATTCTCGACGAGCCGACGGCCGGCGTGGATATCGAGATCCGCCGTTCCATGTGGGACTACCTGCGCAAGGTCAACGGCGAGGGCGTCACGATCATCCTCACGACCCATTACCTGGAAGAAGCCGAGAACCTCTGCCGCAATGTCGCCATCATCGACCAGGGACGCATCATCGAGAACGACCGCATGAGCCGCGTACTGCGCAAGCTGCAGGTCGAGACTTTTGTCCTGACGCTGGAGACGGAGCTTGCTGCGGCGCCGGAGCTCGACGGATATGCGGCACGACTCCGCGATGCCAACACGCTGGAGGTCGACGTGGCCGCCGGGCAGGACATCAACACGCTGTTTGCCGAACTCAGCGCGGCCGGGCTCCGGATCGCCTCGATGCGTAACAAGACCAATCGCCTCGAGGAACTGTTCATGCGCCTGGTGGACCAGAAGACCGACGGCCGGGCGGCCTGAGGTGACCCGGCGATGAAATTCCGCGAACAGTGGTACGCGCTCTCGACGCTGATCATCAAGGAGTACAACCGCATCGTGCGGATCTGGGTCCAGACCATCGTCCCGCCCGCGATCACGATGACGCTGTATTTCATCATCTTCGGCAGCCTGATCGGGCGGCGCATCGGCCAGATGGACGGCTTCAACTACATGGAGTTCATCGCCCCCGGCCTGATCATGCTGGCGGTGATCACACACTCCTACGGCAACGTCGTCAGCAGTTTCTTCGGCGCGAAGTTCGGCCGCCACATCGAGGAGATGCTCGTCTCGCCGATGCCGAACTCCCTGATCCTGATAGGCCACGTGGCGGGCGGCGTGATCCGCGGCCTGATGGTCGGCGCCATCGTCACCATCGTCGCGCTGTTTTTCACGCGCCTGCAGGTGCAGCATCCGTGGGTGGTGCTTTCGACCGTCGTATTGACGTCCATCGTGTTCTCGCTGGGCGGTTTCATCAACGCCGTGTTCGCCAAGAAGTTCGACGACATCAGCATCGTCCCGACTTTCGTGCTCACGCCGTTGACCTACCTTGGCGGCGTGTTCTATTCGATCTCCCTGTTGCCCGAGTTCTGGCAGGGGGTGTCGCGAGCCAACCCGATCCTCTACATGGTCAACGCCTTTCGCTACGGTGTGCTCGGCACGTCCGACATCCCGATCGGCACCGCCTACGGCATCATCTTCGTCGCCATCGCCCTCTTGTACGGTTTTTCGCTGTACCTGTTGAACAGGGGCACGGGCACCCGCGAGTGACATGTGCGGCCGCTACGCATTCTTCACGCCGACCCAGGCCGTAGCCCGCCTGTTCGGTGCCGTCGAGTCCACGGCGGGTGACTTCGCACCACGCTATAACATCGCCCCCACGCAACGGGTGCCCATCGTGCGCTGGTCCGCGCCGGAGGAAGGCGACACGTCGGCGTCGCCGCTACGGATGTTGTCGACGGCCCGCTGGGGCCTCGTACCCTTCTGGGCGAAGGATCCGGCCATCGGCAACCGCATGATCAATGCCCGCGGCGAGACCGTCAGCGACAAGCCGGCCTTTCGTGCGGCGTTCCGCCGGCGCCGTTGCCTGGTGCCCGCCGACGGCTTTTTCGAATGGCGGAAAAGCGGCTCCGGAAAGCAGCCGTGGTTCATCCGCGCAGCGGACGAACAGCCGCTGGCCCTCGCCGGGCTGTGGGAGACGTGGTCGCCGGACGGGGGCGAACCCTTGCACACCTGCACGATCATCACGACCGCCGCGAATGGCTTCATGCGGCCGCTGCACGACCGGATGCCGGTGATCCTGGATGCCGCGGGCCGCGAGACCTGGCTCGACCGTGCGGCGTCTTCGGACGTGCTGCAGGCCGTGCTCGCGCCCGCGCCGGACGACGCACTGGAGGCCTGGCCCGTGAGCCGGCGCGTGAACCGTCCCGCGAATGACGACGCGGCGTTGCTCGAGCCGGTCCCCCCGGAATAGCCGGTCAGTCCCGGGGCATGAAGAAACGCTGGCCCTGGTGTTCCATGACCACGCCGTCGGTCACGATGCGCTCGACGACGGGGCCTTCCTGCGTTTTCTGCCCCTCGTTGTAACGACGCATGTTGATGAACACGAATCGCTCATCGGCCACGGCGCTGTAGACGTGGATGTCGATATGCATATTGGGGACCGCCAGTTCCCCGCGCACGACGAGATCGGCGAAACGCGGCAGCCGGGCGTCCTCGCCGGCCTGGCGGTCCGTGCCTGGCGAAGTCCTCGCCGGGCCTGACGCGGTCGAGCCGGAGCCGGACGTCTCGGTCGTGTCCGGTCCGCGGGCCACCGAGCCGGACTGCGGAGTCGACGACGCTTCCGGGCGGCGGGGCTCCGCGGAAGCGGCGCTGCTGCGCGGGGCGGTCTCGGTCGTCAGTGAGCGCACCTCGTTGCGGGGTGGCCGTGTCGGCAGCGTTACCGGGGCGCTGCGCAGCGTCGACTCGCCCGCCGGCGGCAGTGAGTTCGCGCCGACAGGTGAAACCGTGCGCGGCCCGGTCGATGCCGTGGGAGCGGCACGCGTGACACCTTGGGCGGGAGCCGCCGGCGGATCCGCGACCACGGGTCCCGCCTCGTCGCCGTCGAAAAGAAAAACCGCCGCGATGACCACGAGGTTGAGCAGCAGCAGGCCGCCGAGCAGCAGCGTCCAGGGACCCGGCCTTCGGGGGGACGTGCTTTCCGGCACGATCGCGAGCCCGGGCCCGCCTTCGCGCTGCCGCTGGTGCTCCGATTTCCGCAGTGCATCGAGGATCAGCGACATGTCAGGTGTCGTCCTGCAGGCGCTCCCGGCCGGGGAGGTCGAGCGCTTCGTTCACCGAGATCAGGGTCATCGCCCCCGCGATGCCGTCTGCTGCGAGCCGCCGGCTGCGCTGGAACTCCCGCACTGCCGCCTCGAGGCCGGGGTCGTAAGTCCGGGAGTCTGCCGGCAGTACCGGCGCACCGCGCAATTCGCCGAGGACCCTTCGCAGCCACAACACGTCGGTGCCGGTGGCGCCGCGCGCCAGGACTCGGCCGTCCCCGGCCTCGGCCCGCCACAGCAGCAGATACTCGCCGAACCACAACGTGAGCAGTTCGCCGAGGGGCACGGTGATCGCCTGCTGTCCGGCGACGAGTTCCGCCATGCCGTCGCTGACCCGGTTGAGCACCAGCTGGTGTTCGCGACCGTCGCGATCGCTGAGCACCAGGATGGCCGGCCGGTTGAGCGCCGCCAGTTCTCCCCAGGTGCCGCGTTGCAGCAGGCACTGCAGTCCCTGGGCCGCCACCTGCTCGCAGGCCGGGCCCGCGGTCGGCCGGTACGTCAGCTGCCAGCGGCCCAGCAGGGCGGTGAAGGCCTGGTCCGTCCCGGTCGCCAGCTCGCCGAGCGCCAGGCGTTCCGCCAGGGGAGGGGCGGACTCGCGTACCGGAACGCTTTCCGCCGCGGGGTTTTGATGCGCCATGGCGGCGGGATCGGGCGTGGCGGGGCCGGCATCGTCGGCGCTGACGGGAGCGATCCCGGCAGCGGATGCGCCGCCGGGCTCATCGTCCCGGGCCGGCTCGGCAAGGCCGAGCGCCGGAACCGGCGCCGCGCCGCTCGCCGGGACCATGGCACGGCTGTTCGCCGCCTCCGGCACCCCGGTGGATTGCACGGTCGATATGCCGGCAGGGCTCGCGAAATGCTCGCGCAGCAGCGCGGTCCCGACCCCGGCGAGAATGGCGAGGGCGATGCCGAGCATCAACAACGCCGCGAGCGGCACCCGCCGGCGGCTTCGCCGTCGGGGTTCGCCGAAGACTTCGCTGGCCGCCTTGCGCGCCATGGCGGGAGAGACGACGGTCTCCTCCCTGGCCCAGGCGCCGAGCAACGCCCGGTCCGCGATCACGTTCACCAGCCGCGGGACGCCGCCGGAATGATGGTGCAGGGCCTTGACCGCACCCGGCGTGAACAGCTCGGCGCGGCTGCCCGCGACTTCGAGGCGATGGCGCACGTAGGCGCGCAGCTCGTCCGCCTCCAGCGGCTCGAGGTGGTAACGGCCGGTGATGCGCTGCGCCAGCTGGCGCAGGTCGCTGCGCGCCAGCACCTCGCGCAGCTCGGGTTGCCCGATCAGGATGATCTGCAGCAACTTCTGCTTGGCCGTTTCCAGGTTGGTCAACAGCCGGATCTGTTCCAGCACGTCCGCGGATAGATTCTGCGCCTCGTCGACGATCAGCACGACGCGGCGCCCCGCGGCATGGGCCTCGAGAAGGTGCCGGTTGAGGGCGTCTACCACGGCCTTCGGGCTGGAACGGTCCGGCACCTCGACATGCAGCTCTTCGCAGATCGTGAGCAGGAACTCCGCCGGCGACAGGCGCGGGTTGAGCACCAGCGCCACTTCCGCGTGTTCGGGCAGTTGCTCGAGCAGGCTGCGGACCACGGTCGTCTTGCCGGTCCCGACCTCGCCGGTCAACTGGATGAAGCCGCCGCTCTCGGTGATGCCGTACAGGAGATGCGCGAGCGCCTCCGCATGCCGGCGCCCGAGGTACAGGTACCGCGGATCGGGCGTGATGGAGAACGGTTTCTCGTTGAGGCCGAAGAAGCTTGCGTACATGGCAACGTGGTCGCGCGTGCGTTTCCGCCGCAGGGTGGACGATGATGCACCGGTGACCGGCCCGGGGCAATCCGCTACAGCGTCACGGCCGTGTAGAGCAGCAGGCCCAGGAAGGTCGTCAGCAACGCCAGGAAGTAGGCGATGGCCAGCAATGTGTACTTGAACGCCGTCAGCCAGAATCCCTGGCCGTAGACCACGCGCATGGCGCGGAACAGGTAGATCGGGATGTAGACGAACGCGCCGGCGATCAGCAGCCCGATCGGCATCTCGAGGAAGGCCGGGAAGAAGTCCCGTTCGCTGACCCGGCGCAGCAGCATCACCGAAAGATTCAGGAGGTAGAAAAACGAGTGGTAATGCACCAGGAACAGCAGGTGCTCGGCGTAATACCGCCCGGACAGCGGATAGGCCAGTTTCATGACCAGCGCCATGAGCGGCAGGAACAGGAACATCATCGCGGGCACGTTGCTCAGCAACGCCTGGGAGAATGAGCGGCCGCGATCCGCCGTGATGCGTTCGCATATGTCCTCGGCGCGCTGCTCGGGCACGAGCCGCACGAGCCAGTCCGGCACATCCGAGTAGTCGACGTTGCAGTCGCCGTCGAAATGGATGCCGCCGACTTCTCCCTCGATATCGGTGCCTTTGTCGGATTCGGTGTCCGGTGCTTCGGTTGCCTCCGGTGTCGCGGGCGTATCGGGACCATCCGCGTCCGGCGCCTCGACCTCGCCGAAACCGTCCTGTGCCTCGTAGACCACGTCCCCCGGACCGAACTCGACCTGGGTGTTCAGCGATGCGACGAAGAAGAACACGATGCTGGTCGCGATGAAGAGGCGGGCGGGCGGCACGTAACTGGCCCGCCGGCCCTGGAGATAGTTCAGCGTCAGGCGGCCCGGACGGAACATCAGGAGGCCGAGGGTGCGCCAGAGACGCGAGTCGAGCGACGCCACCAGGTCGCCGGCGTCCTTGACCAGTTCCCAGAAGGTGATCATGCGCGTGCGTGCACGCTGGCCACAGTTCGCGCAGTACTGGCCCCAGAGGAGCTCGCTGCAATTCGGGCAGGGCCGCGCATCGGTCAGCGCCGCGTCGCGGCCCTCGAACACTATTCGCCGGCTGGCGCGGAACCGTCCGCCGAAGCGCTCGATACCCTGCGCGCGCATCCGGGCGGCGTGTTCCTCCAGGTAACGCTGCAGCGCCGGCCGGTCGAGCAACTCGTAACGGACGACGCGCAACGGGGCGCCCGTGTCCGGGTTTTCCGCCTTGTGAATGGTCGCGCCGGTAAAGCCCGGCAGTTCGAGCATCTCATCGACGTGGTATTCGAGCCACGCCTCGAAGTCCCCCAGGATCTCGGGGTCCGGCTCGAGCGTGACCTCGTAGATGAGGCTGCTGTCTTGCACGGCGCCCCGGTTTTTTGGCCCGGGCTACACGTCGTCCGACACGGTTGACGCGGGTTCCTTGCGCCGTGTCGTCGTGCGACGGCGTTTCGCAGCGGGCTTGGGCGGCTGCACCAAGGGCTTCAAATCTTCCGGCGCGAAATCATCGACATGGATCAGGGCCATGACTTTCTCGTCGGCCTCGCGCAGCCGTGCGGCCTCTTCGGTCGTCAGGATCTCCGCGGCGACCGCCTCGTCCAGCTGGCCGGCGAAATCGAGCGCGGTGATGGCGCCTTCCTTGACGCCCTTGCGGACCCGCTTCTCCAGCGGCGCCACCTCGATCGACAGCTCCATCGCCTCCTGCAGCAGGCCGAGCGGGTTGCCCGGCTCCACTGTGCGGTAGACGCCCTCGCAGAGACGGTCGCGCATCTCGCCGGGGTTGATGACGCCCTCGACGATGCGCCGCGAGAGCCGGTCGCGCGGCGCGCTGAAGCCGCGCCCCCGCGGGAACACGATGAAGCGCAGCAGCCAGGACACGGAACGCACCGGGAAATTCCGCAGGAAACCGTGCAACTGTTCCTGGGCACGGTACAGCAGGAAGCGGCTGGCCCACTCGACCAGCGGCAGGTCCGCCTCGCGACGTCCCTGGTTCTCGAAATGCTTGAGCACCATCGAGGCGAGGTACAGGTTCGACAGGATGTCCCCCAGCCGCGCGGAGAGCATCTCTTTTTTCTTCAGCGCCCCGCCGAGCGTCAGCATGGCGGTATCGGAGACCAGCGCGAAGGCGGCGCTGAAGCGGCCGATGTGCTGGTAATAACGCCGCGTCGGGCCGCGCGTCGGGCTGTCGGCGCCACGCGCCCCCGTCAGGCCGAGCACGAAGGCGCGCGCCGCATTGGAGAAGGCGTAGCCGATGTGGCCGAACAGCGCCTGGTCGAAGGCCTCGAGCCCGGCTTCCCGGTCCGGGTCCTGGGCGGCATGGATTTCCTTCAGCACGAAGGGATGGCAACGGATCGCACCCTGGCCGAAGATCATCAGGCTGCGCGTCAGGATGTTCGCGCCTTCGACCGTGATCATGACCGGGATCGAGTCGTAACCGGTGCCGAGATAGTTGCCCGGCCCCATGCAAATCGCCTTGCCGCCATGAATGTCCATGGCGTCGTTGGCGACCACGCGGGCCATTTCCGTGCAGTGGTACTTCAGAATCGCGGCGGGCACCGCCGGCTTCTCGCCGGCATCCACGGCCGCGATGGTCACGCTGCGGGCCGCGTCGACGATGTAGGCGAGGCCGGCCATGCGTGCAAGCGCTTCCTGCACGCCCTCGAAGCGGCCGATCGGCATGCCGAACTGCTTGCGGATGCGTCCGTAGGCCCCGGTCGCGAACACGCCGGCCTTGGCGCCGCCGTTGGCGTTGGATGGCAGGGAGATGCAGCGGCCCACCGACAGGCACTCCATGAGCATGCGCCAGCCCTGGCCGGCCATCTTCGGTCCGCCGATGATGGCGTCCAGCGGCACGAACACGTCCTTGCCCTCGATCGGGCCGTTCATGAACGGCACGGACAGCGGCAGGTGGCGGCGGCCGATCTCCATGCCGGGCGTCCCTGCGGGGACCAGCGCCAGGGTGATGCCGAGGTCCTTCTCATCGCCCAGCAGCCCTTCGGGATCGAACAGGCGGAACGCCACGCCGACCACGGTAGCGACCGGCGCGAGGGTGATGTAGCGCTTGGAGAAGTTCATGCGGAGGCCGAGGACTTCCTCGCCATCGACAGTTTTCTTGCATACGACGCCGGTATCGGGGATGGAGGCGGCGTCCGAGCCGGCGCGCGGACTGGTGAGGCCGAAGCAGGGAATCTCGGTGCCGTCGGCCAGGCCGGGCAACCAGCGGTTCTTCTGCTCTTCGGTGCCGTACTTGTGCAGCAGCTCGGCGGGGCCGAGGGAGTTGGGCACGGCGACCGTCGAGGCCAGCGTGGCGCTGCGGCTGGCGACTTTCGTCAGCACCTGGCTGTGGGCATAGGCCGAGAACTCGAGCCCGCCGTAGTGCTTGGGGATGATCATGGCGAAAAAGCCGTTCTCGCGCAGGAACTTCCAGGTCTCCGGCGCGAGGTCCTGCAGCGAGTGCGTCACCTGCCACTCGTCGTTCATGCGGCACAGCTCTTCGCACGGGCCGTCGAGGAAGGCCTGCTCTTCTTCCGAGAGCTGCGGGGCGGGGGCGCCGAGCAGCTTGTTCCAGCGCGGCACGCCGGCGAACAGCTCGCCCTCCCACCACACCGTGCCGGCTTCCAGCGCCTCGCGCTCGGTACGCGACATCGAGGGCAGCATCTTGCGGTACATCTTGAGCATCGGGCGGGTCAGCCGCTCGCGCCGGAAGTCCTCGACGTTCAGCGCCACCAGGCCCGCGAACAGCACCCACAACAACAGCGTCCACAACACGCCGCCGCTGCCGAAAATGGTGTAGGCGAGCAGGGCGGCGCCGGCGGAGGCGGTGAACACGCCCAGGCTGACGCGACGATAGGCCAGCGCGATCGCGCCGCCGACGAACAGGAGGAACCAGAACAGAGTCGCCACGATGCATCCCCTCGAGATTGCGGGCCTGTGGCTTCTAGGTCATGAAGCCATACAAGCGTTTGAATATAACCCCCACGCCGGGGGGCCGCAAAGATTTCGGCGGGGGAGGCGCTCCGGTTGCGCCGCGGCGAGCGGCAGGGGAACGAGGCGGGCGCCGCCTGGAGGGCGGCGCCCGCGAATCGGTTACAGGAGGTCCTTCACCCCGTCGCGCTCTTCGAGCAGCTCGGCCTCCGTGGCCTTCATGCGCTCGCGGCTGAAGTCGCTGATCTCCAGCCCCTGCACGATCTCCCAGCGGCCGTTCTTGCAGCGCACCGGGAAGGAATACACGATCCCCTCGGCCACGCCATAGCTGCCGTCCGACGGGACCGCCATGCTGACCCAGTCGTCCTCCGGACTGCCCAGCGCCCAGTCGTGCACGTGGTCGATGGCCGAGGACGCGGCGGAGGCCGCCGACGAGAGTCCGCGCGCCTTGATGATGGCCGCGCCGCGCTGCTGCACGGTGGGAATGAAGTCGTCTTTCACCCAGGCCTCGTCCACCAGCGAAGGCGCCGGCTTGCCGGCCACGGTACAGTGGCTGATGTCCGGGTACTGGGTGGCGGAATGGTTGCCCCAGATGGTCATCTGGCGGATGTCTTTCACCGGCGTGCCGGTTTTCCCGGCCAGCTGGGCGAGCGCGCGGTTGTGGTCGAGCCGGGTCATGGCGGTGAAGCGCGCATGGTCCAGGTCGGGTGCGTTCGAATAGGCGATCAGCGCATTGGTGTTGGCCGGGTTGCCCACGACCAGTACGCGCACCTTGCGGTCGGCGTGGTCGTTCAGCGCCTTGCCCTGGGCGGAGAAGATCTTCGCGTTCTCCATCAGCAGGTCCTTGCGCTCCATCCCCGGACCGCGCGGTTTCGCGCCGACCAGCAGGGCGTAGTTCGCATCACCGAAAGCCTCGGCCGGCTGGTCGGTGGCGACCACGCCGGCGAGCGTCGGGAAAGCGCAGTCGAGCAATTCCATCTCGACGCCCTTGAGCGCACCCAGCGCCGGAGGGATTTCGAGCAGCTGCAGGATGACGGGGGTGTCCGGGCCGAGCAGCTGGCCGGAGGCGATGCGGAAGGCGAGCTGGTAGCCGATCTGGCCGGCGGCGCCCGTGATGGCGACTCGTGTGGGTTGGGTCATGGGTGACTTCCTGTTCTGGGTGTTCTGGGGGCCGGCCGTCTCGCCCGGCGCAGGGCCCGGGGCGAAAGACGGCGCGTACGCGGCATTTTAGCAGCGCGGCACACGGCTCGCGGCGATTGCTATACAGGGGGTTGCAAATTATTTCGGTAGTGTTATAGTCAACTACAACACCGGTTCAGTCAGGTGAAATTCCGCCAGCGAGGTTCGAGATGAAAGCACCGAGAAACAGCGAACAGACGATGCGGATGCTGAGCATTCTCGCCATCGCCTGCCTGACCCTCGCCGCGATGATGGCCTGAGGTTCAGGAGACTGTCCATGGACGGCGAATGGAATGACGCCCAGCCCATCTATCGGCAGCTGCGCGATCGCGTGGTGACGATGATTCTCGAAGGTGTGCTCACCGACGGGGATGCGCTGCCCTCCGTACGAAATGTCGCGGCCGAATACCGGCTGAACCCGCTGACGGTACTGAAGGGTTACCAGGAACTCGTGGACGAAGGTCTCGTGGAAAAACGGCGCGGGCGGGGCATGTATGTCCGCGAGGGCGCCGGCGCCGCGCTGATGAAGGACGAGCGGCAGGCCTTCGTGACCGAGCAGTGGCCCGAGGTGGTCGCGACGATCGCCCGCCTCGAGCTGGATATCGATGAATTGCTGGCGCTGGCCCGCGAACAGCTGGACGAAAAGGAGAATTCCCGGTGACACCCGTGATACGAGCCAAGGGACTTGCGCGGCGCTACGGCAGCACCGTGGCGCTGGACGGCGTCGATTTCGAGATTCCCGCCGGACGCATCGTCGGCCTGATCGGCCCCAACGGCGCCGGCAAGACCACGGCATTGAAAGCCATCCTCGGGCTCGGGCCCTTCGAGGGCCAGCTCGAGGTGCTCGGCCTGGATCCGCGCCGCCAGCGCGCCGAGCTGATGCGCCAGGTTTCTTTCATCGCGGATGTCGCGGTATTGCCCCGGTGGCTGCGGGTCCGCCAGGCGCTCGACATCACGGCGGGCCTGCATCCCCGCTTCAGCCGCGAGCGGGCCGAGGCGTTCCTGGCCCGCACCGAGATCAAGCGCGACAGCAAGATCAGCGCCCTGTCGAAAGGCATGGTCACGCAGTTGCACCTGGCGCTGGTCATGGCCATCGATGCACGTTTGCTGGTGCTGGACGAGCCGACGCTCGGGCTCGACATCATCTACCGGAAGGAATTTTACGCGGCGCTGCTGAACGATTATTTCGACGAAGAGCGCACCATCCTGCTCACGACACACCAGGTCGAGGAGGTCGAACACATTCTCACCGACCTGATGTTCATCAGCCAGGGCCGCATCGTGCTCGACGAGAGCATGGACACGCTGGGCGAGAAGTACCTGGAAGTGGCGACCCGGCCGGATGGGGCCGAGGCGGCGCGCCGTCTCGGGCCCTTGTACGAACGACAGGGCCTCGGGCGGCACCATTTCATTTTCGAAGGCCGCGCACGCAGCGAGCTGGAGCCGCTCGGCGAAATCCGCCTGCCGGGCGTCGCCGACCTGTTCGTCGCCAAGGTCCGGAGGGCTGCGCCATGAACGCGATGATGACCCTGGTTCGCCGCGAACTGATCGAGCACCGCGCGAGCTGGGCCGTGAACTCAGTCTTCGGCGCGCTGTTCGTCGTGGCGGCCCTGCTGGCGGTCGTCGGCCTGGTGCGCGTCGGCGGGATCGGCGACGGCATGACCGTCTTCGATTTCGGCCAGGGAGCCGACGCCGTCGAGATCTCGGCCGCCCTGAAGGTATTGTTCATGCCGATGGCCGCGGTCATGGCCTCCGTGACCGCTTTCGTCGTGTTCTTCTACTTGCTCGACGCGCTCTATGCGGAACGCAAGGACCGCAGCATCCTGTTCTGGAAATCCCTGCCGGTGTCCGATCTCCGGACGGTGGCTTCCAAGTACCTGACGGGCGTCGCCGCGATCCCGTTGCTGACCATCCTCGTGTTCCTGGTCACCGCCATCCTCGTCTGGCTGATCGGCAGCATGACCCTGCTGTGGGCCGGCACGGGGGCGGGGTTCACCAGCGGCCCCGGCGCGCTGGCGCACGTCACGGGCATGCTGGCCTACCTGCTGCTGGTCCAGGCCCTCTGGTTCGTCCCGCTGCACGGTTGGTTGCTGCTGGTGTCCGCGTTCGCGAAGCGTGCCGTGCTGGGCTGGGCCTTGCTGCCGCCGATCCTGGTGGTGGTCGCGGAGCGTACGCTGCTGGGCAGCACCCATTTCGCGAAATGGCTCGGACATCGCTTCAGCGGCGGTTTCGAGCTGGCGTTCCAGGGCGACGGGCAAGGCATGATGATCAACATCGAAGGCGGCCAGGCCGCCGAGGTCATGGTCCCCGCGCTGGGCGAAATGCTGACGCCGGGGCGCCTGCTGGCCGCGCCGTCCCTGTGGGTGGGCATCGCCCTGGGCCTTGCGCTCCTGGCGGGCGCCGTCTGGCTGCGGCGCTGGCGCGACGAGTCCTGAGATAGAGATCGCCCGGACTGTCCGGTCTCCCGGCGAGCAGGAATTTATCAGCAGGAATTTATCAATGAAGACCCAGAGGATGAACCGTATGTACGACAAGAGATCCCTGCGCCGCAGCACCGTGGTCGCGACGCTGACCGCGCTGGCGATGAGCAGCGGTTGCGTGCTGGTGATCGGTAACGAGGCCACGCCGGGGCGCGGCAACGTGGAGTGGTCGCCCCGGACGGATGAAGCTGCCGTGGTAGAGCCGAGCCGCGTCGATTCAACGCTGGCTGGTGAGGTTGCGGCACGCTTCGAGGCCGATTCGGCGCTGGCCGGCGAGGACATCACGGTTGCCTCGAGTGGCGACGTGGTGACCCTCCACGGTCGCGTGAGCGACTTGTTGCGACTCGAAAACGCGCTGCGGATCGCGTCCGAGACGCCGGGCGTCGCACGCGTCGTCTCGCGGGTCACGGTTGAAATGGAGGTGAACTGAGGTGAATACGCGCAAGACGATCCTGGTGATGCTCGCGCTGGCGATGAGTGCCCCTGCGCTGGCCGCCGAACGCATGCTGGAACTGCGCCTCTCAGAGGCCGTCCCGATCGAGGTGCACAACCTGGTCGGTGCCGTGCGCCTGGCGCCGGGCGAGGACGAGTTGGTGATCCGTGCGAGCGTCTCCGCCGACGACCTGGCGATCGCCGACGCGGTCCGCCTCACGACGCGTGAACGGCGCGGCGTACTCGAGGTGGTCGTGGAATATCCCGACGATCTCTCGCGTATTCGCTACGCGGGCGACGAGATCCGGCGGCTCGATGCACGGATCGAGTACCAGGATCGCAAGATCCGGGTGACGACCTCCGGCGGCGACCTGGTGCGCGTGGACCTCGAGATCGCGGTGCCGGCCGACAGTCGTCTCGGCGTTCGCCAGGCCGTCGGCCCGGTCCATGCGGCCGACGTGGCGGCCGATCTCACCCTGGCGACGCGCTACGGTCATGTCAACGTTAGCGACGGCGCCGGCAGGCTGGTGGCCGACACGGGCTCCGGTCACGTCACCGTCGCCAGTTTCCGCGGTGGCGTCCTGGCCGACACGGGCAGTGGCAACGTGAACATCGAGAACGTCCTCGGCGACGTCACGGCGGACACGGGCTCCGGGAAAATCGAGTTGCGCGGTATCGACGGCGAGATCGTTGCAGATACCGGCAGCGGCGGCGTCGCGATCACGGATGCCCGGAGCCGGCGGGTCATGGTGGATACCGGGTCGGGCGGGGTGCGCCTGGTGGATGTCGCCGGCTCCCTGCATGTCGATACGGGCTCGGGTTCGGTGCGCGGCGAGGGTATCGTCCTCGGCCCCGGCCTGCTCGTGGACACGGGCTCCGGCAGCGTCAAGCTCGAGGGCGACCTCGGCGCCGTGCGCGACCTGGAGATCGACACCGGCAGCGGCGGCGTCGAGCTGCGCAGCAATGCGCCGCTTTCGCTGCAGCTTGCGCTGGCCAGCGGCAGCGGCGGCATCCGCGTGGATGTCCCGGCCATCAGCAACGTCGAGACCAGCCGTAACCGTTTTCGCGGCGTGATCGGCGCGGGCGAGGGCAGCGCCACGGTGTCCACCGGCAGCGGCGGCATCAAGATCACTGCCCCCTGAGCGAACGGCAGGCGTGGAACGCGGCATCCCTCGGGGCGCCACGTCCCGCGCATCCCGCGCTCAGTAGCGGATCTGCAGCCGGCCGGCAGCCCGGCGCGCCTTGGCGCGCGCCTCGTCCACGCTCGCAGCACGCGCCAGCGCGACGCCGAGGCGTCGCCGGCCGTGGATCTGGGGCTTGCCGAACAGGCGCAACTCGGTCTCGGGTTCCGCGAGAACGTCGTCCACCGCGGCATAGGAGATACGGGCCGACTCGCCCTCCCCGAGGATGGCGCAGGATGCAGCGGGTCCCCACTGGCGAATCTCGGGAATCGGCAGGCCGAGAATTGCGCGCACATGCAGGGCGAACTGTGACAGCGCCTGGGACGCTAGAGTCACGAGGCCCGTGTCGTGCGGCCGTGGCGAGACCTCGCTGAACAGCACTTCGTCGCCGCGCACGAACAACTCGACGCCGAAAATGCCGCTGCCGCCCAAGTGCCCGGTCACGGCCGCCGCGATCTCGCGCGCGCGCTCCAGGGCCAGCGCGCTCATCGGCTGCGGCTGCCAGGATTCGCGATAGTCGCCATCGACCTGCAGGTGGCCGATCGGCGCGCAGAAACTGGTCTCGCCGCCGTGGCGCACCGTCAGCAGCGTGATCTCGTAATCGAACTCGACGAACCCCTCGACGATGACGCGTCCGGCCCCTGTCCGGCCGCCCTGCTGCGAGTATTGCCAGGCGCGAGCCACGTCCGCCTCGTTGCGCACCGTGGATTGCCCTTTGCCCGACGAGCTCATCACCGGCTTGACGACGCACGGCAGGCCGATCGCGGCGATCGCGTCACGGTAGCCCGCCTCGTCGTCGGCGAAGCGGAAAGGAGATGTGGCCAGGCCGAGCGTTTCCGCCGCCAGCCGCCGGATGCCCTCGCGATCCATGGTCAGGCGCGCGGCGCCGGCCGTCGGGATCACGCGATAGCCTTCGGCCTCCAGCGCCACCAGTTCCGCCGTGGCGATCGCCTCGATCTCGGGAACGATCAAGGCAGGTTTCTCGAGTTCGATCAGGGTGCGCAGCGCCGCGCGGTCGAGCATGTCGACGACGTGGCTGCGGTGCGCGACCTGCATGGCCGGCGCGCCGGCATAACGATCGACCGCGATGACCTCGACGCCCAGGCGCTGCGCCTCGATGGCGACTTCCTTGCCGAGTTCCCCGGCGCCCAGCAGCAGCAGACGAGTGGCAGTGTCGGTTGAAGGGGTGCCGATGATCGTCATGGTGCCTCGCAACACGTCCGTAGGTGAAATTCCGGCGCGCCGGAGCGCGGCCGACCTTGTTTCAGCCGCCCATATCGTACTCCAAAGGCAATGTTGTAGAGCCTTATTCAACTTTTGGCCGGTACGGCCGATACACGGTGAGTCGTAATGGGTCAAAGGATCGTCGATGGCTGATTCGAACAGAGGAAGCGTTCGTGCGGCCGGCGGCTTCACGTTGCTGGAATTGATGATGGCGCTGGTCGTCGTCAGCCTGATTGCGGCGATCGCGATACCTGCTTACCAGGGGGCGGTGAACCGCGCCAGGACCGCGCAGGCCGTCGCCACGCTGACCGAGTTGAGTGCCTTCATAGAGCGCTATCGCTCGGACAATTTCGCGTTCCCGCCGGACCTTGCTGCGCTGGGGCGCACGATTCCGTCGGACCCTTGGGGCAACCCGTACGTTTATCTGAACATCGCGATCGGCGTGCCCCGGGGCATGGTGCGCAAGGATCGTAATCTCAATCCGCTCAACAGCGATTTCGATCTCTACAGCTTGGGGCCGGATGGTGTCAGCAGCCTGGCGCTCACCGCGCGCGCCGCGCGGGATGACATCCTGCGTGCCGGAAACGGAGCGTTTATCGGGTTGGCCGCGGATCACTGACATGCTGGGCGCTTACCTGCAAAGCCGCGTCGCGCGACGACTGTTCGTGCTGTTCCTGGTTGTGGCGCTGGGTCCCTTGCTGTTCTTCGGCGCGTTCTCCTATCTCCACATGCGCGGCCACCTGGTCGAGGTGGGCGAGGCGCAGTTGCGCGCCGAAAGCAAGAATTACGGAATGCTGGTGGTCGGCCGACTGGCGAGCTATGCGCAAACGCTCGCGGCGCTCGAGACAGAGATGATCGATGCCGGCTCGGCCGGCGCATTGTTCAGCCAAGGCTTCTCCCGCGTCGGCTGGCTGACGGATAGCGAGGAAGGAGTCACGCTCGATGCCGCGGAGCGGCAGCACCTGGAACAAGGCGGTTTCGTGCTGCGGATCACGTCCGGTGGGCAGCTCGCCATGTTCATGCTGCGCCCACCCGGGTCGCGCATCGTCCATGCCGAGTTGCGTCCGCTCGCCCTGTGGCGGAACGAAGTGATGGCACGGCCCTACTGTGCACTCAGCCTGGACGGGACGGTCTTGTTCTGCTCCGAGGAGGCTCCGCAGGTACCGCTCGGCCTGGCCCTGAAATCGGATGAACACGCTGGCGTGATCGGCCGGCGAATGGGTGGGCAGGAGTACCTGGTCGCCTATTGGCGTGCCCTTTTGCCTGCGGCTTACGCCAGCCCCGGCTTTTACGCCGTCACGATGCAGCCGCAAGCCGAGGTGCTCGCCGCGCTGGGCCGGTTTCACCGCGTTTTTCCGGTTGTCCTGGCACTGGCATTGGCCGTCGCCATCTGGCTGGCCATGCGGCAGATTCGCCGGCAGTTTCAGCCGCTCGACGACCTGGTCCTGGCCGCAGACCGGCTCGCGGACGGCCGTTTCCACCAGGTGGTGAAGGTGTCCGGTGGCGACGAGTTCGACGACGTGGGGCGCGCCTTCGACGTGATGCGGCGTCGCCTCAAGAACAAGTTCAGCCTGCTGCGACTGCTCGCGGAACTGGATCGCGCAGTCCTGTCCGGCGCACCCATCGATACGCTGTTGAAGACCGTGATGGAGGACACGCCGGCAGCGCTCGATTGCGATCTCGTCGCGGTAGTTCGATTCGACGGCCTGGCATCCGACCCATCGTGGGAACTGCGTTGGCGGCTGGCCCAAGGCCGCCAGCAAGTGTCAGGTGCGAAAGCCCCGGTGGACACGGCTATGCGCGAACTGCTTTCGGGCGCGACGCGCTGGCTCGAGGTCGGGACCGAGCACGCTCGGGGCGAGATGATGGGCCATCTTTTCGCACAGGGTTTGTCTTGTGCCTGGGTGTTCTCGACCCCGCCGGCCGGTGAGCGGCAGGTGGCGCTGATCGCAGGCTACCGGGAATCTCCCGCCCAGCGAGGCGACCTGCAGCAGGCAGGACGCAGCATCGCCGACCGCCTCGCGGTAGCGCAGACCGGGCTGGCCTGGGAAGAAAAGCTCTACCGTAATACGCATTTCGACGGCCTGACGCAGTTGCCTAACCAGGTGGTGTTGCGCGACCGGGTCGAGCAAGCGATCGACAGGGCCGGCAAGAGCGCTTCGGCCGCGGCGGTGCTGCTGCTGGACCTGGATGATTTGAAGGCCGTCAACGACGGCCTGGGGCATGCGCTGGGCGACGAGTTGCTGGTGCAGCTTGCGGGCCGGATGTTGCAACACCTGAAGGAAGGCGAATCCCTGGCGCGGCTGAACGGCGATGCATTCGTCGTCCTCGTGCCAGATGTTTCGTATGACGCAAGAACCACGGTCGCGAGCAACCGCGCGGAGGAACTGCTCGCGGCCCTTGCTCAGCCTGTCTCACTGCAGGGGCATTCGGTGAGCTCCGCGGCCAGCATCGGTATCGCACTCTTTCCGGACAATGGCGCGACCTTCGAGGATCTGCTGAAGGGTGCGGATTCCGCCATGCACGAGGCCAAGGTGAAGAGTCGCGGCAGCTACCGTTTCTACTCGGAGGAAACCAATACCCGGGCCAGGGAGCGTTTCGGCAACGTCCAGCGTCTTCGCTCGGCGCTGGATCGCAACGAGTTCCTGCTTCACTTCCAGCCCAAGGTCGAGATTGCGACAGGGCGGATCACGGGTGCCGAAGCCCTGATCCGCTAGCTGCCGTCCGGTGGCAAGCTGCTCATGCCGGGGGATTTCCTCGGCCTGGCGGACGAGATCGGCATGTCGGATCGTCTTGGTGACTGGGTGATGCGGACCGCTTGCGCGCAGCTCGCCGCGTGGGATCGCGCGGGTCTCCCCCCGATCGCAATGTCAGTGAACGTCGCACCGGCGCAATTCAGCGGGCCGGGATTCGTGGACTCGGTCTCCCGCGTATTGGCGGCCAGCGACCTCGACCCGCGACGCCTGGAGCTGGAGATCCTCGAGCAGACCGCGGTGGACAGGTCGCAGCTCACGGTCCAGGCGCTCGCCCGTCTCAGGGAGATCGGTGTGCAGATCGCGCTCGACGATTTCGGCACGGGATATTCTTCGCTGGTGTACCTCACCCAGCTGCCGGCCAACATACTCAAGCTGGACAGGGCGTTCATTCGTACGCTGGCCACGGACGTCCGACAGGCGGCAATGGTCGGCGCGATCATTTCCCTCGGCAAACGACTGGACATGGCGATCGTCGCCGAAGGCGTGGAGGACGACGCGCAACGGGTGCTGTTGGGTGAGCTCGGCTGCGACCTGATGCAGGGCTACCTGTTCAGTCGTCCGCTGCCGCCGAAGGAATTTGCTGCGCTGTTGTTGCGGGAGGAAGCCGGTTCCGACGGGGGCTGGCACAAGGCGTCGGTCGCCGGGCAGGCCTGAAGACACTTCTCAGGACCGGGCCGGCGGCCGGCCGGCCCGCCCATTGCCGCCGATCCCGTGCTTGCGCAGCAGTCCCCGCAGCTGGTCGTAACTCAGCCCGAGCGATTCTGCGGCGCGGCGCCGGTTGCCGTCGCTGGCAGAGAGGGCCCGGGTCAGCAGCCGTCGTTCGAATTCGCCGACGACTTCACGAAAGTCCAGCGGCAGTGCAGCCGGCGGTGGCGTGGCGCCGGCGGGCCGCTGCGCTTGCGCGAAGGGATCGAAGTGGATTTCGTCGACGGGTGCCTCGGGCTCGGCCGCGCGATAGATCGAGCGCTCGACGGCGTTCTTCAACTCACGCACGTTGCCCGGCCAGGGCCAGGCCAGCAATGCATCGAGGGCCCGGTCGCTGAAACCGGGGAAGAACGGTCGCTTGAGCTCGGCGGTGAACCCCACTGCGAAATGCTGCGCGAGTTCGAGAATGTCCTCGGGACGGGCCCGCAGCGGCGGCACGTTGATCACGTCGAACGCCAGCCGGTCCAGCAGGTCCGCGCGAAACCGTCCCTCATGCGCGAGCAGGGGCAGGTTCTCGTTCGTCGCGCCGACGATGCGCACGTCGCACTGCAGCGTCTCGCTGCCGCCGACGCGCTCGAACTCGCCGTACTCGATGACACGCAGGATCTTCTCCTGCATGCGGGCCGGAAGAGTGCCCAGTTCGTCGAGGAACAGGCTGCCCCCGTCCGCGCGCTCGAAGCGGCCGATGTGGCGCCGGGTCGCGCCGGTGAATGCGCCGGCCTCGTGACCGAACAGCTCGGACTCGAGCAGGCTCTCGGTCAGCGCCGCACAGTTGAGCTTGACGAGGGGCTGTTCCCAGCGCGGCGACAGGTAATGCAGGCGTGCGGCCACGAGTTCCTTGCCGGTGCCGCGCTCGCCGATGATCAGCGCCGGCCGGTCCAGCGGAGCGAGACGCGAGACCTGTTCCAGCATCGCGCCGAATGCAGGCGAGGCGCCGAGCATCGGCGTGTTGTGGTCCATTTCCATTGGTCGTTTATACCGGTTAATGGTGTAACAGGCCAAATAAAAATGGTTATTAACGCCAGGTATTTTTTGAGGCTGAAGGAGTTATCAACGAAAACAGGCACTTACCAGCCAGGCAAAACTGGCACGGTTTCTGCAACGAGGTGTTCAAGACACCGGAGGAACCGCTATGGGCATTTTTTCCCGCTTTTCTGACATCGTGAACTCGAACATCAACGCTCTGCTGGAGAAGGCCGAAGACCCGGAGAAGATGGTCCGGCTGATCATCCAGGAGATGGAAGACACGCTCGTCGAGGTCCGCTCTGCGGCTGCGCGGGCCATCGCGGATCGCAAGCAGCTGGATCGCCGCCTGGGCGATGCGCGCCGCGAGGGAGACGACTGGGCGCGCAAGGCCGAACTGGCGGTGCGCAAGGGGCGCGACGATCTCGCGCGTGCGGCGCTCGCCGAGAAAGCGCATGCCGAGGAACGCATCACCGGCCTCGAGGCGCAAGGACAGCAGGTCGAGACGGTGCTGGCCCAGCTGAACGAAGACATGGCGCGCCTGCAGGAGAAACTGGCGGACGCCAAGACCCGGCAGAAGGCCATGATCCTGCGGCATCGCACCGCCGGCCACCGCCTCGAGATGCGCCGCCAGATCCACGAGACGAAGATCGACGACGCGCTGGTCAGGTTCGAGCAGTTCGAGCGCAAGCTCGAGGATGCCGAGGGCCGTGTGGAGGCCTATGATCTCGGCCAGCGAAAGGATCTCGGCCGCGAGTTCGCCAGCCTGGAGTCGGCGGAATCGGTCGAGGCCGAGCTGGCGGCGCTGAAGCGCCGCGTCGGCGAAGATTCGCGCGGTGAAGCCTGAGGTAAATGTCATGACCGATCATGAAACACGCGACCCGAGGCCACGGCCATGAGCGAGATCTTCGGTGTCTTTATGATCATCCTGGCCGCCGTCGTGCTGCCGCTGATGCTGATTCTTCACTACGTGACCAAGTGGAAGTCCTCGCGCACGCTGTCCGGCGACGAGCAGAGGATGCTGGAGGAGCTGTGGCAGGACGCGCAGCGGATGGAGAGTCGCATCAACGCGCTGGAAACGATCCTGGACGACCAGGTCCCCGACTGGAGGAGAAGGACATGAGGCGGCATCGCCACGCCCCCGCCGGCACCGTGTTTTACCGCGATCCTGCGAACGGGATGATCCTAGGCGTCTGCGCCGGGCTTGCCGACCAGTTCGGTTTCCGTCTCGGCGCCCTGCGCATCGTCGCCGCGCTGTCGCTCCTCCTGTTCACCATGCCGACCCTGCTGGTGTATGTCGTGGCCGGCCTGCTGCTGCCCGGCAAGCCCCTGCGTTATTACGGTGGACGGGACGAACGTGAGCTGTGGCGTTCGCGTCGCGGCGATCGCGGGGAGATGAAGGCATGAAGCGCGAACCCAATCCGGTCAGGTTCTATCGCGATCCGGTGAACGGCAAGTTCGGCGGAGTGTGCGCGGGCCTCGCCGAGTATTTCGGCTTCGACCTGGCGTTGACCCGCATCCTGACGGTCGTCGCGATGTTCTTCTTCCCGGCGATCTTCCTGGTCTACCTGGCGCTCTGGATGGTGTTGCCGACCAAGCCGGTGACGCTCTACCGCGACGAGGACGACCGCGAGTTCTGGCGGGGCTTGCGGGTTTCCCCGGCGGAAACCCTCTCCGAGGTGCGGCACCGGTTTCGGGCCGCCGACGCCAAGCTGCAACGCATGGAGCGTTACGTCACGTCGCGCAGCTTCGGCCTGGACCGGGAGTTCAAGGACCTCGAGCGAAGCGAGGGACGCTAGAATCATCGACTCCGGTCCCGCGGGCCGGCTACGCGCCGCCGCGTGTCGCGGTGTCGCTGGATGGAATTGAGGAGAGTTCGCCGTGAATCCTTTCGAAATGGTCGTCGTCATCGTGTTCCTCGCCATCGCCAGCTCGATGTTCTCGAGCTGGCTTAAACACCGCGCGAAGACGAGTGCGCCGGCCGACGATCGGCGCCTCGTCGATCTCGAAGAGCGCATCCGCGTGCTGGAGCGCATCGTCACGGATTCGGGGTACGATGTGCGCCGACAGTTTCGTGACCTCGAAAGGGATGCCTGACGGCGCCGCAGGCGCACTGGAACCAGTTTCCGGCTCGGGGCGAACACGCGGTCACACCCGCAAGGAAGCCCGCCATGCCGGCGCAAGACCCAGTAATTCACCAGGACCAGGCCATTCACGTCGAGCTCGACGGCGTCTGCAAGGACTATGACGAGCACGGCCAGCCACACCAGGTGCTCGACGGCGTCACCGCTCGCATCGCCCGCGGCGAGCTGATCGTCCTCGTGGGCCGTTCCGGCTCGGGCAAAAGCACCCTGCTGAACATCATCGGCGGCCTCGATCGCCCCAGCCGCGGCGAAGTCCGCATCGGCGGCGAGGCGCTCACGACGCTCTCCGAGGACCGTCTCGCGCGGCTCAGGCGCCGGGGGGTCGGCTTCGTATTCCAGTTTTTCAATCTCGTGCCCACCCTCACTGCGCTCGAGAACCTCTTGTTGCCGCTGGACCTGCTCGGGGTGCCGCGCGATGAAGCCGACGCGCGCGCGCGGCAGTGGCTGGAGACGGTCGGGCTGCCCGGGCGGGGCGATTCCTTCCCGGAGGAGATGTCCGGCGGCGAGCAGCAGCGGATCGCCCTGGCGAGAGCCCTGATCCACCGTCCGGGCCTGGTGATCGCCGACGAGCCCACCGGGAACCTGGACCTCGAGACCGCCCGCCAGGTGCTCGGCCTGCTTGACGATCTTTGCCGCCGCGAGGGGACCACGCTGGTCATGGCCACGCACAGCCCCGAAGTGATCGGCGTGGCGGATCGCGTGTTCACCATCCACGAGGGCCGGCTCGAGATCTCCACGCCGTGAGCCGGCTGCTGTCGCGCTCCGGAAGGCGATTCTTCGCTCGCCATCCCTGGCAGTACGCGCTTGCGGTCGCCGGCGTCGCACTGGGCGTGGCGGTGGTGCTGGGCGTCGACCTCGCCGGCGCAAGCGCCAAGCGTGCTTTCGACGCGAGCATGGACATGGTCATGGGCCGCGCCACGCACCAGGTGCTGCCGCGCTCCGGGCGCCTCGACGAGATGCTCTACGCCGAGTTGCGCGCGGCGATCCACGAACAGCCCGAACCGGTCGCCGCGGCGCCGAGCGTGGAGGGCGCAGTGACGTTCCCCGGCGGGCGCCGTGTCGTGCTGCTTGGACTGGATCCCTTCGTCGAGGCGCCGTTCCGCGACGACCTCGATGTCGCGACCGGCGACGTGGACCTGCTGGCGTTGCTCACGGAGCCCGGAACCGTCGCGCTTCCCGCTCCGCTCGCCGACGAACTGGGTCTCGCGCGCGGCGACACCGTGACGGTCACGACGGCCGAGGGCGAGCGTGCGTTGCGCATCGCGGGGCGCCTGGTCCCCGACCCCGACCGGGCCGCCGCCTCGTCAGGTTATGTCTTCGCCGATATCGCGACGGCCCAGGAGCTGCTCGGCATGGTCGGTGCCCTGAGCCGCATCGACCTGATCGCGTCCGACGAGGCGGCGGCGGCCCTGGCGCGGAGCCTGCCTCCGGAGGTCGAGCTGGTCGCCTCGGCGGCGCGTTCGCAAGCGACCTTCGGCATGACACGGGCCTTCCGGCTCAACCTCACGGCGCTGTCCCTGCTCGCCTTGCTGGTCGGCGCATTCCTCATTTACAGCACCATGAATTTCCTGGTCGTGCGGCGCACCCGGACCATCGGCATCCTGCGCAGCGTGGGCGTGGACAGGCGCGGCCTCGTGCGGAGCATCCTCGTCGAGGCCCTGACGGTGGGCGTACCGGGCGTATTGCTGGGACTGATCGTCGGGGCATTGCTGGGCTCCGGCCTGACCGGGCTGGTCGTGCGCACCATCGACGATCTCTACTTCAGGCTGCGGGTCGATGCGCTTGCGCTGGCCGGCTGGCCTTTCGTCAAGGCCGCGGCGCTGGGCCTGGGAGTGACGCTGCTCGCTGCACTCGGCCCCGCACTGGAAGCGGCCAGCATTCCGCCGCGCGCCGTCCTGTCCCGCGCGTCGATGGAACGCCGCACGCGCCGGCGCCTGCCCTGGCTGCTCGCGGCCGGCGGGGTGGCCCTGGTGCTTGCCGTCATGCTGCTGGCCGCGGGCCGGAATTCCCTGTTCATATCGTTTGCCGGCCTGTTCGGCGTGTTTCTTGCCTTCGCCTTCGCCACGCCGCCGGCGACCGCGGGCTTGATGATGCTCTTCGACCGGTTGCTGCCGCGCCGCGCGCCCGTACCGATGAGAATGGCCATCCGCGGCACGAGCGCCTCGTTGAGTCGCACGGGCGTCTCCGTGGCAGCGCTCACCGTCGCGGTGGCCACGGTGATCGGGGTGGGCCTGATGGTCAGCAGCTTTCGCCTGAGCGTGGACGACTGGTTGCGCCAGACCCTGATTGCGGACTTCTACCTGGCTGTCGATGACGCCTGGTGCCGCGGCGCCGGCGGAATCGGGGAGCTCACGGACGACCTGGCCGCCTTGCCCGGGGTGACGGACGTCGGCTTCTCGCAACGGCGGCGGCTGCAGGTCGGGGGCGAGGAGTGGCGCCTGTGGGCCGTGGATGCAGGCAGGGTGGGCCTGGGCTCGGAAATCCTGCAAGGGGATCCCGAGACGGCCCGGGCGAGATTCAGGACGGGCGAAGCGGTGCTCGTGTCGGAGCCGTGGGCCTTGCGCCGTGGCACACGGGTCGGCGACGAGATCACCCTGCCGACGCCCGCCGGGGAAAAAACCTTCCCGGTCGCCGGCGTGTTCCGCGACTACACGACGGACCGCGGCATCATCGCGCTGCACCGCGAGCGCTATCGGCAGCTCTGGGGGGACGAGTGCGCCGAGGGAATCGGGATAAGTTTCACGGCGGACACGCCACCCGAGGAGGCGCGGGCCGCCATCGAGAGCGTCCTGCCGTCCGGCAGCTCGATCTGGCTGTCGAACAACGCCGAGCTGCGCGCCGCTTCGCTGGCGGTCTTCGACCGGACCTTCACGATCACCCGTGTCTTGCAGGTGCTGGTCGGGCTGGTGGCTTTCCTGGGCATTCTCTCGGCCCTGCAGGCATTGCAGCTCGAGCGCCTGCGAGAGACCGCGGTGCTGCGCGCCGTGGGCTGGCTGCCGCGCCAGCTGCGCGCGCTGGTCGTCGCGCAGACGGGACTGCTGGGTTTCGCCGCCGGGCTGTTCGCGATGCCGCTCGGGATCGCGCTCGCCGGCCTGTTGGTGTTCGTCATCAACCGGCGCGCCTTCGGCTGGACGATGAGTTTCGAGGTCAGCGCGGGGGAACTGGGACAGGGCCTGTTGCTGGCCATGGGGGCCGCCCTGCTCGCCGGTCTCTATCCGGCGTGGCGCACCGGCCGCCGTCCGGTGGCGCAGGATCTGCGGGAGGAGTGAGGGCCGTCAGCGGCGGCCGTATCCCTCGCTCTGGCCGTGATCCTCGACGCGGTTCAGCAGCGCGGCATGCGGTGGGGGGCCCTCCTGCTGGGCCACGAGCATCTCGAGGTAGCGTTCGCCCGTGACCGGCTCGCCGAACAGGTGTCCCTGGCCGAAGGTGCAGCTCACGCGCTGCAGCAGCGCCAGCTGGGCCGTCGTCTCGATGCCTTCCGCGACGACGTCCATGCCGAGACTGCGTCCGAGGCCGACGATGGCCCCGACGATGGCTGCGCTGTTGCGTTCCTGGTCGGCGTCGCAGACGAAGCTCTGGTCGATCTTCAGCGTGCCGATGGGAAAATGCTGCAGGCTCGAGAGCGACGAGTAGCCGGTGCCGAAGTCATCGATCGAGAGATGCAGCCCGAGCTGGTAAAGGCGATCGAGCATGCGCAGGGTCTTCTCGCCGTGATCGATCAGGGTCGATTCCGTGATCTCGAGTTCCACGCAGGAGGGCGCCAGTTCGTGGCGGCGGAAAATCTCTTCGACCCCGGCGACGAAATTGCGTTGGCGCAGCTGCCGGAGGGACAGGTTCACCGCCACGCGGCCGGGCCATGGGACCCGTTTCTGCCAGAGGGAGAAGTCCGTGCAGACCCGGTCGAGCACCCAGTCGCCGATCTCGAAAATCAGCGTGTTTTCTTCCGCAAGCGGGATGAAAATGGCCGGCGGCACGTCGCCGCGCCGGGAATGGCGCCAGCGCAGCAGCGCCTCGCATCCGGCGATCCGGCCGTTGCGCAGGTCCACTTTCGGCTGGTAGACCACCTGGAACTCGTTCCGCCGGATGGCGCTGCGCAGCTCGCTCTTGAGCAGCAGCCGGTCGACGGCATCCCGGTTCATCTCCGGCGAATAGAAGCCGTAGGTATTCCCGCCGTTGTGCTTGGCGTGATACATCGCGGCGTCGGCATTACGGATCATGTCGATGACGTTGTCGGCGTTGTCGGGGAACAGCGCCACGCCGATGCTCGCGGTGAGCACGACCTCGTGGCCCTCGACATGAAATTTTTGTCCGAGCCGATCGAGCAGCATCCGGACGGTCGCGGCGACCGTGGCGCGCGGATCCTCGTCGGGCCGCAGGCCCTCGATCACGATGGCGAACTCGTCACCGCCGAGCCGGCCGATCAGGGTGCCGGACTCGGTGGCCTCGACGAGGCGGCGGGACAGGATTTCCAGGGCGCGGTCGCCGATGGGATGGCCGAGCCGGTCGTTGACGTCCTTGAAGCCGTCGACGTCGAGATAGAGAAGGGCGGCGCGGGTCGTGGACCGTCTCGCCCGCGCGATCGCCTGCTGCAGGCGATGCTGGAATTCCATGCGGTTCGGCACCCTCGTGAGCGCGTCGTAGCGGGCCAGGTAGCGGATGCGTTTCTGGCTGCGGTGCTCGCCGCTGAGGTTGCGGAACACCAGCACCCAGCGACGCACGCCGTCGGCCTCGACCAGCGGACAGCTCGTGAAAGACACGGCGAGTGCGGGGTCGGCCGCGGTCTTCAGCCGGGTGCTGCCCTGGGGCAGCAGGATATCGGTGTCGTCGAACACGCTCGGGGACGCCAGGGTGTGCAGGTCGTCGCCGCCCAGTTCCTCGGCCTTGCGCCCCAGGATCGTCGCAGCGGCCTCGTTGGCCTCCAGGATGCGGCCCTGCTCGTCGCTGACGATCACGCCGTCCTGCACGCGGTCGAGCACCTGCTCGAGGAACTGGTAGGTCCACCGCGCAGCGTCGAGCGATTTTTCGGCGTCGGCCTTTTCCGGGGGCGGCGGCGCAGGACGCGCCTGCCGCATGCGCCGCGTCCCCAGCCATGCGAGCGCCATGCCTGCCGCCAGCATCAGCAGCCCTGCGATCACCAGCGCGATGCCCGTGCCCTCCATCAGTCGCCGCGCCGCTCGTCGAAGCTGACGATCTCGCCCTCGCCGGTCGATTGCAGTTCCGCTTCGACCACGGCCCCGGCGGAAATCGAGATGCCTCCGGCGACCACGCGCCCGCGGATATGCGCCGAGGCGGTGATCTCGACCCGGCCCCGTGCGAGCAGTTCGCCGTCCAGTTCACCGGCCAGGATCACGTCGTCGGCCCGGATCGCGCCACGCCAGTGCCCGCCCGCCGCCAGCGTCAGCGCACCCTCGATGTCCGCATCGCCGATGACGCGTCCGGCGATGAGGAAGTGGCCTTCGCCCTGCAAGGACCCATTCAGTTCGGCGCCGGGGCCGAGAATGGTCGCGGGTGGGCCGACGCGATCCCGCATTCTTCGCTTGCGCATGCAACAACTCTCCGCGAAAAGCGCGACCCGCAGGTGCGCCGTGGACCAAGGGTAACCTATCTGTCATGGAATGCGATGTTTCCGCCGCGTCATGTTGCGGCGCATATAGCTGCCGGACTCCGCTGCTGATTTAATGCTTTTCCCTCGACTCGCTGGAGATGACGAAAGTGGAAAGGCCATGGATTGCAAGTTATCCCGCCGGCACGCCGGCCGATATCGACCTCGGCGACGGTGCCACCCTGGTCAGTATCTTCGAAGCCAGTGCGGCGCGCTTCGCCGCGCGGCCGGCGTTTTCCTGCATGGGGCGAACGCTGAACTACGGCGAGCTGGAACGAATGTCGGCCGAGTTCGCAGCCTGGCTGACCAGCGATCTCGGGCTGGCGCGCGGCACGCGGGTCGCGATCATGTTGCCCAACCTGCTGCAGTACCCCGTGGCGTTGTTCGGCATCCTGCGCGCCGGAATGACGGTGGTGAACGTCAATCCGCTCTACACCGCCCGGGAGCTCAAGCACCAGCTCGAGGATTCCGGCGCCGAGGCCATCCTGATCCTCGAGAATTTCGCCGCGACGCTCGAGAAAGTCATTGGCGAGACGCCGGTAAAACACGTGGTGGTGACGGCCGTCGGCGACCTGTTGCCGGCACCGAAGCGCCAGGTGGTCAATTTCGTCATCCGCAGGGTCAAGAAGATGGTCCCGGCCTACCGGCTCCCGGGCCACCTGCGCCTGTCCGAGGCGCTGGAACGCGGCCGCAGGCACGGCTTCGAGCCCGTGGTCGTCAACCAGGAAGACCTGGCGTTCCTGCAGTACACCGGCGGCACCACCGGCGTGTCCAAGGGGGCGATGCTGACGCACCGGAACATGGTCGCCAACCTGCGCCAGATGCATGCCTGGATCGGCGGCCTGGTCGACGAGGGCCGGGAAGTCGTCATCACGGCGCTGCCGCTGTACCACGTCTTCAGCCTGGTCTGTAACTGCCTGCTGTTCATGTCGGTCGGCGGCGTGAATGTCCTGATCACCAATCCGCGCGACATCCCCGCGTTCGTGAAGGAACTTTCCCGGCTGCCGTTCACGATCATCACCGGGGTCAACACCTTGTTCAACGCCCTGGTGCATGACCCCGGCTTCCGCAGCCTGGATTTCTCCCACCTCAAGTGGGCGGGCGCCGGCGGCATGGCGCTGCAGGCGGCGACCGCCCAGCGCTGGCACGAGATCACGGGCAAGACCGTGCAGGAGGGTTATGGCCTCACCGAGACTTCGCCGGTCGTCACCATGCAGCCCACTTCTTCCGACGAGGTGTTCAGCGGCACGATCGGCTTGCCGCTGCCGTCCACCGAGGTCGCGATTCGCAACGATGACGGCCAGGACGTCGCTCCGGGGGAACCGGGGGAGCTCTGCGTGCGCGGCCCCCAGGTCATGAAAGGCTACTGGCAGCGACCCGAGGCCACGGAGCAGGTCATGTATCCCGACGGCTTCCTGCGAACGGGTGACATCGCGACGATGGATGCGCAAGGCTTCTTCCGCATCGTGGACCGGAAGAAGGACATGATCCTGGTATCCGGTTTCAACGTGTTCCCCAACGAGGTGGAGAATGTCGTCGCACTGCATCCGGAGGTGATCGAAGCCGCCTGCATCGGCGTGGCGGATCCCAAGTCCACCGAGGCGGTGAAGATTTTCGTCGTGCGCCAGGAAGGCTCCAGCCTCGATGCCGCAGGCGTGATAGCGTGGTGCCGTGAAAGCCTTACTGCCTACAAGGTGCCCAAGCATGTCGAGTTCCGCGCGGAGTTGCCGAAGACCAACGTCGGCAAGATCCTGCGCCGGGCGCTGCGCGACGAGGCTGCGGGTGGCTGAAGGCGTCCGCAGCAGGCCGCTCGGCGCCTTGATCGTGGCGGGGCTCGCGGGGTTCACCCTGGCGGCGGTGCTGGCGGCTCCCGTGCTGGCGGGCCCGCCCGCGCCGGCGGAGCAGCCCGCGCCGGCGGAGCAGCCCGAGCAGGCGCATCAAGCGGAGCAGCAGGAACAGGTCACGACCCCGCCGGCCACGGACGAACTGGCCGTACCGCCTCACGAGGCGGTCTACCATGCCACGGCGCGCGGCATCCCGATCCGGGCCAGGCTGAGTCTCGAGGCGCAGGGCGACGAACTCTACATCTATCGTTTCCGCGCCGAACCCCGCGGCCTGCTCGGCTTCATCAACCGCGGGATCTCGGAGACGAGCCTGGTGATGGTCGGCGCAGACGGGACCATCCTGCCCCTGTCCTATCGCAAGCACGACGAGTTTGGCGGGCGCGATACCGACATGCGCTTCGACCTGGGCGAGGGCCGTGTGCATGTCGAGTATCGCGACCGAAAATCGGTCAGCGAGTGGCAACCGGGCATCTATGACCTCATGAGCCTGCGCCTGGTGCTCGCCAACGACCTGGCCCGGGGCGCACTGCAGGAGACCTACCGCTACATCGACGACCGGAGCCGGATCGAGGCCGTCGATGTCACCGTCGCTTGCCGCGAGACCCTGTCGACACCCCTGGGTAAACTCGATACGGTGCGGTTGACGTACCGCAGCGAGCGCAAGGACCGCCGTTTCACGCTCTGGATCGCGCCGGAGATGGATGCGGCCCTGGTCCGCTTCGAGCAGCACGAGGAAGGCAAGCTCAGGGGCAGCCTGGAGATCGTCGAGTACGAGCGCCGCTAGCGGCGCTCCGGGCGGGCCGTGTCGGCGGCCCCCGTCCGTGCGGCGCGGGCCTGGCGCAGGCGCCCGCCGAAGAACTGCCCTGCGAAATAGGCGCCGAGGAACAGGGGCAGCGACGCGAGCCGCCACTCCAGCCCGAGCCAGTGCCGGATGAGAAAGACCAGCGGCACCGGCGCATGCACGGCGACGAACCAGGTCGGCGACAGCTTGGCGAGTCCCGCGCGCCAATAGCCGAACGGCAGGTTGGCGGCACACACCAGGCCGAGCGCGATGAACAGGTCCAGGATCACGATGCCTTGCGGGCGTGGTCGGTCGTCACGCGAGGAAGCCGCCATCCACCGGCAGGCAGGTGCCGGTGACGTAGGAGGCGGCATCGGAGGCGAAGAACAGGATCGCCGGGGCGATTTCCGCGGGCTGCGCGACACGGCCCATCGGGATCAGCGGCAGGATCATGTTCAGCATCCGCTCGTTCTCCAGCAGGGCCGCGGCGAAGCGCGTCTCGGTGAGTCCCGGCAATACGGCGTTGACCCGCACTTTCCACGGCGCGCACTCCTTCGCGAAGGCTTGCGTCATGGAGATCACGGCGGCCTTGGTCACGGAATAGATACCCTGGCCGGGGCCCGGACGCACCCCGTTGATCGAAGAGGTGTTGACGATCGAGCCGCCGCCCTGGTTTTTCATCATCAGCGCCGCCTGCTGCGACATGAGGAAGTAGCCGCGCACGTTGACGTCCACGGTCTTCTCGATCATCGATGCGGGCGTCGAGGTGATATGGCCGAAATGCGGATTGGTGGCCGCGTTGTTGACCAGGATATCCAGCCGTCCGTGCTGCGCCGCGATCTGCTTGAAGGCCGCGTCGATCGACTCGGGCTCGCCGACGTGGCAGGCCAGCGCCGAGGCCTGGCCGCCGGCAGCCCGGATGGCCTCCGCGACGGCATCCACGCTGTCCTGTTTGCGGGAGCTCACGATCACGTGGGCGCCGTGCCGGGCGAGCAGGTGAGCGGTGGCCTCGCCGATGCCGCGCGATGCGCCGGTGACGAGCGCGACGCGGCCGTCGAGATTGAACAGGGAATCGCTCATGCGGGTCTCCTCAGGGCTGGTGCCGGCCGCCCGCCACCGATTCCGCCGTGCGGGACAGCACGGTGCAGAAACGGCCGAAGGGGGCGAAGGCGGGATTCTGCGTCTGGCCGAGCACGAAGCGGTAATAGATCTGCTGCACGATCACCGCCAGGCGGAACAGGCCATAGACATAGTAAAAATCGAAGCGCGCCGGGGCGAGCCCGCTGCGCGCGCAATAGTAGTCGACGAGGGCCCGGCGGGTCATCATGCCCGGCAGGTGGGTAGGCAGCATGCGGATCTGCTGCAGCGGCGCGGGATCGCCCGCCTCGACCCAGTAGGCCAGCGAGGCGCCGAGGTCCATGAGGGGGTCACCGAGCGTGGCCATCTCCCAGTCCAGCACGCCGCTGATGCGCAGCTGCCCGTCGCGACGCTCGAGCACCACGTTGTCGAACTTGTAATCGTTATGGATGATCGCGCTGCGCGCCGCTTCCGCAGGGCGGTTCGCTTCCAGCCAGGCCATCAGCGCCTCGTTATCCGGCACGTCGTCGGTGCGCGCGGCCCGGTAACGGCCCGACCAGCCGCTGACCTGGCGGGCGATGTAGCCCTCCGGGCGGCCCAGCTCCTCGAGGCCGGCCGCGGCCGGCTCGACGGCATGCAACTCGACATGCACGTCCACGAGGTTGCGGCACAACGCCTCCGCCTCTGCGGGTGAGAGCTCGAGACCGGCCGGCAGGTCGCGTCGCAGGATGACGCCGCGCAGTCGTTCCATGAGGTAGAAATCGCCGCCGAGCACGCCCGGATCAGCGCAGAACAGCACGGGGCGGGGCGCATAGGGGAAGGCCTCGTGGATGCGCGACAGGATCCGGTATTCGCGGCCCATGTCGTGTGCGCTGCGCGCCTTGGTACCGAAGGGCGGACGCCGCAACACCCATTCGCGCCCCGCTGCGCGCACGAGATAAGTCAGGTTGGAAGCGCCGCCGGGGAACTGTCCGATCTCGACCGGGCCGGCGACACCGGGCAGCGTTTTCGCGAGGAAAGCCGCCACGGCGACCGGGTCGAGTTCCTCGCCCTTGCGCGGCGCGTGCGCCTCCTCGACCGGCGCCACATGACTCACCGGCCGGCCGCCGATTTCAGCAGCCGGCGCGAGACCGCCATGCGATGTACCTCGTCCGGGCCGTCGTAGATGCGCGCGGCGCGCTCCTCGCGGAAGAAGAACGCGAGGATACGGTCGTCGGTGACGCCCAGGCCGCCGTGGGCCTGCACGGCGCGATCCACCACCCGCTGCATGACGTTGGCGGTGTAGTACTTGATCATCGAGACGCGCTCGCGTGCGGCGCTGAAGCCTTCCTGCTCGATCGTCCAGGCGGTCATGAGGACCAGCGCGCGTGCCGCCTCGATCTCCGCCGCGGATTCCGCGATCCAGTCCTGCACCGTACCCATCGCAGCCAGCGGCATGCCCGGCTTGATCTCGCGCCTGAGGACGTGGGACATCATCTCGTCCATGGCGCGCCGGCAGATGCCCAGCCAGCGCATGCAGTGGTGCACCCGGCCCGGGCCGAGACGCTCCTGGGCCATGGCGAAGCCGGCCCCCGCCTGGCCCAGCAGGTTGGCCGCCGGCACGCGCACGTTCTCCAGGCGGACCTCGCCGTGGCTGAAGAAGCCGTGTCCCGCGTGGCCCATGATCTGGATGTTGCGCACCAGCTGGAAACCCGGCCGGTCGGTCTCGACGAGGATCATGCTGGCGCGCCGATACTTGTCGGCCTCGGGATCGGTGACGGCCATGCAGATGCCGAAACTCGCGCCGTCGGCCGCGGTGGCGAACCACTTGTGGCCGTTGAGCACGAACTCGTCGCCGTCCCGTGCGGCGGTCGTGCCCATCCGGGTCGGGTTGGAGCCCGGGAACTCCGGTTCCGTCATCAGGAAGCAGCTGCGGATGTCGCCCGCGGCCAGCGGCGCGAGCCAGCGCTCGCGCTGCGCTTCGGTGCCGTGCGTGACGAGCAGCTCGGCGTTCCCCGCATCGGGCGCCTGGCAGCCGAACACGACATGCCCCAGGGGGCTGCGGCCCAGCACTTCGGAGATGAGTCCGAGCGCCACGAGCCCGCGGCCGCTGCCGCCTTCCTCGGGCGACAGGTTCGGCGCCCACCAGCCTTCCGCCTTGACCCGCTTCCGGCAGGCCGCGACGCCGGTCTCCACCTCGGTCCATTCGCCGGCGAGGAGATGCGCTTCGAGCGGTTGGACCTCGTCGATCACGAAGCTGCGGATGCGCTCGAGTCTCGCGGCGAGGTCGGCGTCTACGTGGAAATCCATGGTGGTCACCCGGGCTGGGAAGGCGTTGACCGCGCATTGTAAATGCTCCGGTGAACCGGGAGCGAACCCGCCGTTCTCAGAGGTGCAGGACGTAGTGCTGGAATGCCAGCAGGGCGGTGAATGCCAGCGCCACGGTGGCGCCTACGGCGGCGCCCGAGGCGTGCTTCAGGGCGTCCGGCACCAGCTCGGCGAAGATCATCCAGAGCATGGCGCCCGCGGCCAGGCCGAGCCCGACGGGCAGGAACGGCTGGAAGGCGAGTACGAAAAGAAACGCGGGGATGGCCATCAGCGGCTGCGGCAGGCTGCTGAATATGCTCCACCCGGCGGCCTTCCAGGGCGGCGTGCCGCGGGGCACGAGGACGAGGCTGATCGCCAGCCCCTCCGGGATGTTGTGGATCGCGATGGCCACGGCGATGAACAGGCCCAGCCGGTCGCTGTCGCCGAACGCCACGCCGACGCCGACGCCCTCCGCGAAAGAGTGCGCGGTCATGACGCCGAGGATGAGCACGGCTTTGCGCGCGTCGGCTCCGCTCAGCTCGGCCACGTCCAGGTCCTGGTGTCGTCGTAACAGGCGGTTCGCGGCCACGATCAGGACGAGTCCGAGCAGGATGCCGCCGAGGGTGCGGTCCGGTTCGGCGGCAAAGCCTTCGGCGATCAGGCCGTGGCTGGCGGCCAGCATCAGGCCGGCCGCAGCGGCGTTCGCCAGGCCCAGGGCCCGCTCGGGGATGCGGCGGACGAAGAAGAAGGGTAACGCGCCGCAGCCGGTCGCGACGGCCGTGATGGCCGCGGCCAGCAGGACGGTCCAGACATTGACTTCGAGCATGGAGCGACTTTCCGGCTTTCCTGCAAGCTTAGGCTAGCGGAACGTGATCAGCTCGCGGCCGCCTTCGGATTCGAGGTGGGAGACGCTGTTGAAGCCGAGCAGCAGAGCGTCTTCGTGGCGCGCCGAGCGACCGTAATACAGCTGCGTCAGCGAGGCGTTGTAGATGCTCCAGTTGATCGACAGGGTGCGCTTGTTCGAGAGGCCGAGGACCGCACGCAACGCCGCGGCGATCGTGCCGCCCGACGTGACGATCGCCACCCGGGCCTTGGGGCCGTGCAGGGCGAGTACGTCCTCGAGTCCGGTGCTGACCCGGTGGCAGAACTCCCGCCAGGTTTCGAGGGGCGCATGGTCGTGGGCCGTGTTGTCCATCCACGCCTTGATCATGAAACGGAATGCGAACTCGAACAGCTTGTGGTCGCGGAACACGTCGGCTTCCGCGAGCTGTCGGGGCGCGCCGACTTCGGCCATGAAGTGCGGCAGGTAGGCGCGGATGACGCCCTCGTGGTCGTACTCGTTGAAGGCCTCGGCGACATGCACCGCCGGGGCGCGGGCGCCGAAGCTTCCTGCGATCTCCGTCGCGGTGTCCTGCTGGCGCAGCAGCGCCCCGCTGAGCAGCGTGTCGAACGGCGCGCGCGCTCGCAGGTACGCGCCGAGCAGCCCGGCCTGGCGGCGGCCGAGCTCGGACAGGCAGTCGTAATCCTCGCTGCCGAAGGAGGCCTGGCCGTGACGAATCAGGTAAATCACCGCCATGACGGGCCGGGCTCGCATCGGGGGGAATCGGGCGGCGCGGCGGGCCGGAGTGGCGCGGCGGCCGGGCGGAGGTCAACAAAGGTCGCTGGGTCGTGCATCATGTACGTTTTCCGCAGACATCATGTCAGACGAGGCACCATGAAAAAAGAACGGGTTGTCATTACCGGTGCAGGCAGCGGCCTTGGGCGCGCCCTGGCCCTCGAATACGCCCGCGCCGGCGCGCGGGTCGCCGTGCTGGATCGCGACGGGGAGACCGCGGCGGCGGTGGGCGTCGAGGTCGAGGCGGCCGGCGGCAAGGCGCTGGTGCTGGAATGCGACGTCACGGACAACGCCTCTGTGACGGCAGCGGCGACCGCCATCGGTCGCGGCTGGCATGGCCTCGATATCCTGGTGAACAACGCGGGAATCGCGGGCTCGGGCACCGTAGTGGACACCAGCGATGCGGACTGGCGCCGGATTCTCGAGGTGAACCTGTTCGGCGTGGTCGCCGTGACGCGCGCTTTCGTCCCCGCCATGATCCGCGCCGGCGCGGGCCATGTCATCAACATCGCTTCGGCCGCCGGCTTCGCCTCGCCGCCGGGCGTGGCGGCCTACAACGTCTCTAAGGCCGGCGTGATCTCGCTCTCCGAGACCCTGCGCCTCGAGTTGTCGCCGCACGGCGTGGAGGTCAGCGTGGCCTGTCCGTCCTTCTTCAAGACGAACCTCCTGGACGACTTCCGCGGCAGCGAGGAATCCCGGCGCGTGGCACTGAAGCTGATGGAGAAGTCGTCGCTGGACGCCGCGGACGTGGCCCGCCTGATCCGCCGCGGCGCCCGCAAGAAGGACTTCATGATCCTGCCGCACGCGGAGGCGCGCGTCGGACTGTTGCTCAAGCGCGCCGCCCCCGACATGTTCTTCGCGACCCTGAAGAAGAAGGCCAATGCCTTCCTGGGCGGCTCGGCGGCACCGGCAGGCGCGGCGCAGCCGGCGACGGATGACGGCAGGAATGCGGGCAAGGCGCCACGCCGGCGCGGGAGCAAAGTCGCGTGAATTCCGCATGGATGATCTACGGCGCGAACGGTTACACCGGCGAGCTGATCGCGCGCGAGGCCGTGCGCCGCGGTCTCGCGCCCGTGCTGGCCGGGCGCAGCGATGAGAAGGTCGGCGCCCTGGCACGCGAACTCGGGCTCGAACACCGCAGCTTCGGCCTCGAGACGCAGGACGAGGTAGGGGAAGGCATCTCCGGCATGGCCCTGGTGCTGCATTGCGCCGGACCTTTCTCTGCCACCGCGCGACCGATGATGCAGGCGTGCATCGCACGCGGCGCACATTATCTCGACATCACGGGCGAGGTCGCCGTTTTCGAGCTCGCGCACACGCTCGATGACGAGGCGCGGGCCGCCGGCGTCGTGCTGTGCCCGGGCGTGGGCTTCGATGTCGTGCCGACCGATTGCCTGGCCGCCGCCCTCAAGGCGGCCTTGCCCGATGCCACGCGGCTCGCGCTCGGCTTCGATTCCCGCGGCGGCATGAGCCCTGGCACCGCACGGACCTCCGTGGAAGGCCTCGCGCAGGGCGGCAAGGTACGCCGTGACGGGCGCCTGGTGTCCGTGCCGCTGGCTTACAAGACACGGCGGATCGACTTCGGCGACGGCGAGAAGCTGGCGATGACGATTCCCTGGGGGGATGTCTCCACCGCGTACCACGCCACGGGCATCCCCAATATCGAGGTCTACATCCCCGCGTCGCCCAAGCTCGTGGCGCGCCTCAAGCGGATGAACCTGGTCCGGCCTCTGCTGGGGCTGGGCCCCGTGCAGGGCTGGCTGAAGCGCCGGATCGGCAGGACGGTGCGCGGCCCGGGCGAGGCGCAGCGGGCGCGCACGCCGACCTTCGTCTGGGGCGAGGCGAGCAACGCGGCCGGACGCACGGTCCGGGGGCGCGTGCGCGTGGCGAACGGTTACGACGTCACGGTGCATGCCTCGCTGCGCATCGTCGAGCGCGTGCTCGCCATGAGCGGCGTGGCGGGCCATCTCACGCCGGCCGGCCTGGTCGGCGAGGCCTTCGTCGAGGAACTGCCCGGCTCGGAGCCGATCCGGGTCGAGTCGGCCGGTGGCGACTGAGACCGCTCTCGAGTTCGCGCCGCAGGGTCCGATCTCGAACCGCCATCTGCAGTCGATATTGCCCAGTTCCGTCTTCCGGCGCCGCCTCCTGCTGCGTCGCGCTGCGTCCCTGATCGCCGCCAGCGAGCCGTTGCTGCTCGACTGCGGCGACGGGGTGCGGCTGCACAGCTGGTATGCGCCGGCGCCCGCGACGCCGGCCGGACCGTCGCGTGGCGTCGCCGTGCTGATCCATGGCTGGGAAGGCACGGCGGATTCCAGCTACCTGCTCTCAGCCGCCGTGCGCCTGCGCCAGGAGGGCTGGGACGTGGTGCGCCTGCATTTGCGCGACCACGGCCCGAGCCACCACCTCAACCGGGAGCTGTTCCATTCGAACCGGCTGCCCGAGGTCGTCGGCGCCGTGGCGCGGATCGCGGCGCTGTTTCCCGACCGGCCGTTGTGTCTCGGGGGCTTTTCGCTGGGCGGCAATTTCGCGTTGCGCGTGGCGGCGCGTGCGCCCGAGGCCGGCATTCCCCTCGCGCGGGTCATGGCCGTGTGCCCCGTGCTCGATCCGGCCAGCACCCTCGACGCGATGGAGCAGGCCTGGCCTTATGAACGTTATTTCATGGCCAAGTGGCGCCGCTCGCTGGAAATCAAGGCGGGCTTTTTTCCCGAGCTGTACGACTTCGAGCGTCTGCGTCGCTTCCGCGGCCTGCGCGACATGACGGACTACTTCGTGCGCGACTTCAGTGAATACCCGGACCTGCAGAGCTATCTCGCCGGTTACGCGATCGTCGGGGAGGCCCTGGCCGGGCTCGAGATCCCCGCGCTGCTGGTGGCGGCCAGGGACGACCCGGTGATTCCCGCGAAAGACCTGGCGCGTCTCGCCGCCCCCGCCACACTGCAGGTCGTGGCCACGCGCCGCGGCGGGCATTGCGGTTTCCTGCCGTCACTCGCCGGCAGCAGCTGGGTGGACGAGCAGATGGCCCGCTGGTTCGCGGCGGTCGCCGCATGATCCGCCTGCCCGCCGTGCAGTGGGCGACGCTGGCGCTCGCCGCCGCTTTTGCCGCCCGCGCGCTGCTGCGGGTGTTCCAGGCGGATTTCCATGTCCTGCATTTCGCCGTGCTCGGCTGGCCGCCGTGGGCGGTATGGGCGATCTCGCTCGCCGAGCTGGGCGGCGCCGTGCTGCTGCTCCGGCCCGCGACCTTCTTCCCCGGAGCCGTCGTGCTGGCAGGGGTGACCGGCGCATTCGTTGCGGTTTACGTG
Organism: Wenzhouxiangella sp. XN24; assembly: GCF_011064545.1. Lineage (NCBI taxonomy): Bacteria > Pseudomonadati > Pseudomonadota > Gammaproteobacteria > Chromatiales > Wenzhouxiangellaceae > Wenzhouxiangella > Wenzhouxiangella sp. XN24. The sequence continues at coordinate 188,652 of NZ_JAAMFG010000036.1, read as the reverse complement.
CGGGCGGACGCGCCCGCAGCCGGGCTGGACATGGCCTGGTTCATGATCGCGCTGTTCATCCTCGCGGCGTTGCGCTGGCGCGGGCGCACGCACGGCGGGTAGGTAGACGCGGGCGCATGCGCGGCGAGTAGGGAGGCGCGGGCGGATCAGCCGGCCGGGTCGCGGGGTCGCTAGCGGGCTCCCGATACCTGCGCCAGCGGCGGCTCGGCGAACTGCAGGCGGGCGAGGCGCGCATAAAGGCCTTCCTGTGCGACCAGCTCATCGTGGCTGCCGGTGGCCACGAGTCGGCCGCCTTCCAGCACCACGATACGGTCGGCCTTGAGCACGGTGGCGAGCCGGTGAGCGATGACGATGGTGGTGCGGTCGGTCATCAGTCGGTCGAGCGCCTGCTGCACCTGCTGCTCGCTCTCGGCATCCAGGGCGCTGGTCGCCTCGTCGAGCAGCAACAGCGGGGGATTCTTCAGGATCGCGCGGGCGATCGCGATGCGCTGGCGCTGGCCGCCGGAGAGGCGCACGCCGCGTTCGCCGAGGTAGGTGTCGTATCCCTCGGGCATGTCGCAGATGAATTCATGGGCCAGGGCGGCGCGTGCCGCCGCCTCGACTTCCGCATCGTCCGCCTCCGGTCGCCCGTAGCGAATGTTCTCGCGGGCGCTGGTCGAAAAGATCACGGTTTCCTGCGGCACCATCGCCATCGCCCCGCGCAGGTCGGCGAGGCTGAGCGTGCCGATGTCCACGCCGTCGAGGCGTATGCAGCCCGACTGCGGGTCGTAGAAGCGCAGCAGCAGCTGGAACACGGTGGTCTTGCCGGCGCCCGAGGGCCCGACCAGCGCCACGGTCTTCCCGGCCGGCACGGTGAAGCTGACATTGTCGAGCGCCTTGCGGTCCGGCCTCGCCGGGTACCAGAAGTCGAGGTTCTCGACGCGCACTTCCCCGCGGGCGGGCACGGCGGCCGCGGCGGGACGGGCCGGATCGCGGATCTCGGGGGTGGTCGTGAGCAGTTCCATGATGCGCTCCATCGCGCCGGCCGCGCGCTGCACCTCGCCCCAGACCTCGGCGAGCGCGGCGAACGAACCGGCCACCAGGACCGCGTAAAGCACGAACTGGCCGAGTTGCCCGCCGGTCATCGTGCCGGCAAGCACCGCCTTCGCGCCGAACCACAGGACGAGCACGATGGCGCCGAAGACGAACAGGATCACGACGGCCGTCAGCAGGGCCCGTGCGCGGATGCGCGCCAGGGCGGCGATGAACGAGTCCTCGACGACGTCGCGAAAACGCGCCGCCTCCCAGGTCTCGCGCACGTAGGCCTGGACGATCCGCATCGCCGTCAGGATCTCCTCGGCCAGCGCGCTCGAGTCCGCCACCCGGTCCTGGTTGCGCCGCGACAGCATGCGTACGCGGCGGCCGAACAGGATCAGTGGCAACAGCATCACCGGGACGAGCACGACGATGAGCCCCGTCAGCTTGGGGCTCGTGATCGCCAGCATGACGAGGCCGCCGGCGAGCAGCAGCACGTTGCGCAGGGCGACGGATGCGCTCGAGCCGACCACCGACTGCAGGATCGTGGTGTCGGTGGTGAGACGGGACAACACTTCGCCGGTGCGCGTGGTCTCGTAGAAAGACTGGCTGAGGCGCAGGATGTGGCGGAACACGGCCTCGCGCACGTCCGCCACCACCCGTTCGCCGAGCCAGCTGACGAAGTAGTACCGCAGCGACGTGGAGATCGCCAGCAGGCTGGCGATGCCGAACATCGCGAGGAAATAGCGGTCCACCTGCGCGGTGTTCTCGGCGGAGAAGCCCTGGTCGATCATGAAGCGCACCGCCACCGGCAGGCTCAGCGTCGCGCCGGCGGCGAGCAGCAGCGCGCCCAGCGCCGCCGCCAACATGCCGCGATAGGGCTTCAAAAAGGGCAGCAGGTCGCGCAGCGGCCGCAGCGTGCGGCTGCGGGCGCGCTCTGCGCCGTCCGTGACGGTCTCGCTACCATCGGGGTTGCGTGTAGTAGCCATGTCGTGGGGCGCGGATTATACGGGGTTCCGGCGCCGCCGCATCCGCCTATCCTGTTTCTTCCGCGGAGCCGTGTTGCGATGCGGCGCCCTCGAGTCCTTTCTGCAGCTCGGTCACCGCCATGGTTTCCAGCCAGCGCGCGCCGCGGGCCAGCATCGCGCGCCCGGTGGCGACATCGCCGATCTCGTAGAGCACCCAGTCCCAGGGACCGGGCGGCAGCGGCCCGGCGGGCAGCCGCTCGTGATTGCAGAACAGCCAGCGCGCCGGCAGGGCCCGGGCCGCGGCGGCGATGGCAGGGTCGAAAACCCGCACGATCCACCCCAGGGCCGGACAGCCGGCGTCCCGCGCGAGGCGCAAGGTGTCGATGTCGAAGGAGATCGGCGCCCAGCGCCCCGTGGCCGGAGCGAGTGCGGCCATGCAGGCCGAGACGACGGTCGCGGCGCCGAAGCGCTCGATGCTCTCCGGCTTGAGTTCGACAAAGGCGTTGATCGCCGGCTGCCTGGACAGCCAGGCGGCGAAGCCCGCCAGGGTCGGGATGCGGGCGTCCGCGTAGCGCGTGCCGAAACGGCCCGGCTCGCCGACCGACAGTCGTGCGAGTTCGGCCGCCGTCAGCTCGAAGACCGTGCGGCTGTCACCGGACACCCGTTCGAGCGTCGGGTCATGCAGCACCATGGGGATGCCGTCCGCGCTCAGCTGGACGTCGATCTCCACCCATCGGGCGCCCGCCGCCGCGGCGGCGTCGAGCGCGGCGAACGTGTTCTCCGGACGACAGGCCGCATAGCCGCGATGCGCGACGATGATCGGGGCCCGGGACGTCTCCTCGGCCGGCATCGGCGGCGCCCGCCCTACCAGGGCAGCGGCTCGCCTTTCGCGTGCCAGAAACGACCGGTGGTCTCGAGCCGCAGTTCGTCCATCCGCGCGATCAGCCCGGCGGCTGCGGTCTCCGGCTCGACGTCGCCGCCGCCGCCGACCATGTCCGTGCGCACGTAGCCCGGATGCAGGATGGCAACGGCAATGCCGCGCTCCTTCAGGTCCATGGCCAGCGATTTGCCGGCCGCGTTCACGGCGGCCTTGCTCATGCGATAGCCGTAGCTGCCGCCGGAGGTGTTGTCCTCGATCGAGCCCATGCGGCTGCTGACGATGCCGATCTTGGCGCCCTTCTGCAGCTTGTCCAGGAGCGCCTGGGTGACGAGCAACGGACCCACGGCGTTGACGCGCAGCTGCAGGTACACACCCTCGAGCGTTTCGCCATGCAGCTTGCCGAGCGCATCGCGGCGCATGACGCCGGCGTTGTTGATCACCCAGTCGAGGCGCTCTCCGGCGAGGTTCTGCGCGAGTCGCTCGATGTCCTCGGGGTCGCCCACGTCGATGCCCTGTTCCACCCGGACGTCCAGGGCGTCGAGTTCCGGCGAGCTGTTGCGGCAGGTGGCGATGACGCGCTCCCCGCGCTCCGCCAGCAGTTTGCACAGCGCCAGTCCGATCCCCCGGTTTCCGCCCGTGACGAGGCAATTGGCCATGGTGTCCTCTCCCTTGAAAAACAACTCAGGCAACAAGTATAGGCAGCCGGGAGGGCGGGGGGCTAAAGTAGCGCCATGAGGGTATCTGCCGTCCTGCCGTTGATCGCGTTGCTGTTCGCCGCGGGCTGCGCGACACCGCGCGCCCCGGCCACGCTCGAGATGCCGGGGAACGACGAGGCGCAGGCCGCCCACCTGCTGGCGGGCTACCTGCTGGCGATGGGCTGGACCGTGCAGGTCTCGCCCGAGGCCGTGGTCGCCGCGGGACGTGACGGCGAGCGCCTGTGGTTGCGTCCGTTGCTGGATGCGCGCGGCATGGACCGGCTGGTCAGCTGGCGGCAATGGCCGGCCGCACCGGAGGCGGACGAAGCGGCGCTCGCCGCGTTCGCCCACGAACTCAATGCGGCGTTGAATGTCGGCCTGTTTCGCGCCGGGCCCGAGGGCCTGGAGTTCCAGGTTTCGCTGCATTTTCTCGACACGCTGGATCCGGCGCTGCTGGCCGCCTTTATCGAGCACACCGCCGAGGTGCGCCGGGCCGTGCTGCGCGTCCAGGACACGCGGCAATTGCTGCGGCCGGTTGAGGACGAGCAGGCCAGCCGTTAATCTTCCGCGATCGTTCGCCCACCCCGGAGCCCGCCATGAGCGTCATCGTCCGCGCCCGCCACGAGTACCCGCACCCGGTCAAGGACGTCTGGGCGCTGTTCAGCGATCCGGCTTTCTACCAGGCGAAGTTCGAAGGTATCGGGCATCGCAACGTAGAGATCGTCTCGAGCGAGGGCGACGCCGACGGCTTCATGGTGGAGGTGAGCCGCGAGGTGCCGCTCGAGGTCCCGGGCTTCCTGCGCGGCATGCTCGGCGACTGGAACACGCTACTGCAGCATGAGCGCTGGAGCCGCACCGGCAAGAACACCTACGCGAACGAGCTGGAAATCGAGGCGCGCGGGGTCCCTGCGGCCATGACCGGGACCATGCAGCTCGCGCCGCAGGGCAAGGGCGCGGTGAACGAGGTCGAGATCACGATCCGGGCCTCGGTGCCCCTGGTCGGCGGCAAGCTCGAGAAGTTCGTCTCCCGCGACACCGAGACGACCCTCGAGGCGGAGTACGAGTTCATCCGCGAGTACCTGGCCGGCCGCTGACGGCGGGACGCAGGGCTTCGAGACGCGCCGCGTCGTCAGCGCCCGGCCGCCCCGCCCCGGCTTCAGCCCCCCGCGAGCAGTTCCCGCAGGTTGGTGATGGCCTGGTTGGCGCGCGAGAGGTAGGACGCCATGACCAGGGAATGGTTGGCGAACAGCCCGTAACCCCCCCCGTTGAGCACGATCGGGCTGCGCATGGGCGCGAGGCTGCCTTCCAGTTCGCGGATGACCTGGCGGAGGCTCACGGTGGCGTTCTTGTCCTCCAGCACGTGACGCATGTCGTACTCGATGGCGCGCAGGAAATGCAGCAGCGCCCAGGCCGTGCCGCGCGCCTCGTAGAACACGTCGTCGATCTGCAGCCACGGGGTCTGCACTTCGACCTCGTCCCTGCGCGGCCCGCCGGCCTCCCCCGCGGGGTCGCCCGCGAGATCGATGTTGACGCGGGCCTGGCCGACGCTCGCCGAGAGTTGTTGTGACAGGTTGCCGAGCCGTTTCTCGACCACGGCCAGCCACTCCCGCAGGTTGTCGGCACGCGCGTAGAAATTGGCGGGCGGCTCCGCTTCGCCGACCAGGCGCGCCCGGTAGCTCTCGAGGTGATCGATGCCGCGCCTGTAACGGCTCTCGCTGGAGGGCAGGATCCAGCTGTTGTTGTCGAAATTGAAGTTCGGCTCGGCCTCGGCGAGGTCCGGGTCCTCGACCGACTGGGTCTGCGAGCGACTGAAGTCGTTGCGCATTACGCGCGCGAGATCGCGCACCTGCACCAGGACGCCGAATTCCCAGTTGGGCATGTTGTCCAGGTACAGCCCCGGGGGCATCACGTCGTTCGTCAGGTAACCGCCGGGCTTGTCCAGCAGCGTCCGCGCGACGCGCAACAGGGTGTCGGTCGTGGCATAGCCGGTCACGGCGGGCTCGCCGTTTCTCTCCCAGTCCACCCAGAAGGTGTCCGGTTCCCGCGACCAGTACCAGCCCAGCAGCAGAACGAACACGGCGAGCACCGCCGCGACGATCCCGGCCGTCCTGGTCAGTACGCGACGACGCTGTCCTGGCGGGCGTGGGCCGCCCCCGGCGAAACGCTTGAAATCCATCGGGTGTCTCCCTGGCTATGGCGCAAGTTTACCTCGCCCGCGTCGGAGAGTGACGCATTGCGTCACCCTGCGGTCGTCGGCCGGTACCCCGAGTTCTCATGTTTTTAGGGCTTGAGCGGCGCTGGCACGATCCCTGCTTGGCTCCGGGCAATGCAGATGACTCGGCAGGTGAGGGGATGGACAAGGAAATCATCGGATTGTTGCCGCCCGACGACCACGTCGATGGCTGGCAGTCTTCCACCGCGCTGGTGCGGTTCGCGGACGGTCGGATGGCCGTGGAAGCGCTCGGCCCGGCCTCGGCGCCACCCCGGCAGGCCCCGGCCCGCTTCCGTCGCTCGAACCCCATCTTCGATCCCGCGACCCGCGAGGTCATCGGCTACGAGATGGTGCAGGTGCTGGTCCCCACGACAGCCTGAGATCGGGCCGCAGGCCGCCCGGGGTCAGTCACCGCCGCGACCATGCGGCGCATCCAGGTCGAGCGCCGGCCCGACAGGCACGATGCCCGTCGGGTTGATCGTGCGATGGCTGAAATAGTAGTGCTCCTTGATGTGCCCCAGGTGCAGCGTGGGCGCGACGCCGGGCACCTGGTACAGCTCACGCGTGTAGCCCGACAGGTGCTCGTAGTCCGCGATGCGGCGCAGGTTGGTCTTGAAGTGGCCGACGTATACCGGGTCGAAGCGCAGCAGCGTGGTGAGCAGCCGCCAGTCGGCCTCGGTGATGCGATCGCCCAGCAGGTAGCGTCGCGTGGAGAGGCGCTCGTCGAGCCAGTCGAGCGCCGCGAACAGCGCCGCGAACGCCCGCTCGTAAGCATCCTGCGTCGTCGCGAAGCCGCAGCGATAGACGCCGTTGTTGACGTCCGTGTAGACGCGTTCGTTCACGGCGTCGATCTCGGCACGCAGCTCGGCCGGGTAGTAATCGGCATCCTCGGTCGTGAAGGCATCGAATGCACTGTTGAGCATGCGGATGATGTCCGCGGACTCGTTGCTGACGATGGTGTTGCGCTCCTTGTCCCAGAGCACGGGCACGGTCACCCGTCCGCTGTAGTCCGGCGCGGCACGCAGGTAGAGCTGGTAAAGATAGTCGTGGCCGAACAGCGGGTCGCCGGCGGTGAACTCGCCGGCCTCGCAATCGCGCAGCTCCCAGCCGTGCTCCATCATGTGGGGGTGGACGACCGAAACGCTGACCAGGTCGCGCAGGCCCTTGAGTGCACGGAAAATGAGCGTGCGATGCGCCCAGGGGCAGGCGAGGGACACGTAAAGGTGGTAGCGTCCGGGCTCCGCCGCGAAGCCCCCGCTGCCGCTGGGGCCCGGCGAGCCGTCGGGCGTCACCCAGTTGCGGAAGGCCGAGTCCTGCCGGACGAACTCGCCGCCCGTCGCATCGGTGTCGTACCACTTGTCGCGCCATGCGCCGTTGACCAGCAGACCCATCTCTATAATCACTCCTGTCGCGGGCGGAAACGTGCCCGCTTTTTTTCAGCCTATGGAGGCCATTATGACTGATCAGGATTACACCACCATGCGCAAGCGGATCACCAAGGCGAATGCCGGGTTGAAGACGGCGCAGCCCGACACCTTGAAAGGCTTCAACATGATCCATGCCCAGGCCATGCAGGCCGGGGCACTCGACCCGAAGACCAAGGAGCTGGTGGCCGTCGCGCTGTCGGTGGGCGCCCGTTGCGACCCCTGCATCGCGTTTCACGTCCCGGCCGCCATCCGCCACGGCGCGACGCGTGACGAACTCATGGAGATCCTCTCCGTGGCCGTGATGATGGGGGGCGGCCCGTCGCTGATGTATGCCGCTCACGTCATCGAAGTGATGGAAGAGACGCTCGCCGCCTGAGCCGGGTGTGTCCTGTGCGGCCGGTCGCATGCGTATAATCGCCGGTCCGCCGCGCTGGCGGGAGCATCCAAGAGGACCGTGATGTACCGGATGGTCGATCAAAGACTGGATCGCCTGGCGAATTTCGACCCGCGCTGCTTGTCCGGCGGGGGGCGCGGGGTCGAGAAAGAGTCCTTGCGGGTGATGCCCGACGGCCGTCTCGCGATGACGCCGCACCCCCGGGCCCTGGGTTCCGCCCTCGCGCATCCGTGGATTACGACGGACTATTCGGAGGCCCTGCTCGAGTTCGTCACGCCCCCGCAGCAAAGCTGCTGGGAGACGCTGCAGTTCCTGTGCGATATCCACCAGTACGTCTATCCCCGGCTGCCGGACGACGAGTTGCTGTGGGCCACCAGCATGCCCTGCGCGGTCCGCGGCGACGCCAGCGTGCCGGTCGCGCGCTACGGCGAATCCAACATCGGCCGCATGAAGCATATCTACCGGCTCGGGCTGGGCTACCGCTACGGCCGCGTCATGCAGACCATTTCCGGCGTGCATTTCAATTACTCCCTGCCCGAGCAGTTCTGGACCGCCCTGCACGAGGTGGAGGGCTGGCGTGGCGACGAGCGCGAGTTCCGCGACCGCATGTACTTCGGCCTGCTGCGGAATTTCCGCCGTTTCGGCTGGATCGTGCTGTACCTGTTCGGGGCGTCCCCCGCGCTCTGCAAGTCCTTCCTCGGTGGGCGCGATCCCGGCCTGCCCGAGTTCGACGACGGCACCTGCTACGGTCCTCACGCAACCTCACTGCGCATGAGCGATCTCGGTTACCGCAACACCAGCCAGGCGAGCATCCAGCTGTCGATGAACTCGCTGGACGAGTACATCGCGGGCCTGGAGCACGCCATCCGGTCGCCGTGGCCGCCGTATGAACGCATCGGCGTCAACCCGGATGGCGAATGGCGCCAGCTGTCGAGCAATGCGCTGCAGATCGAGAACGAGTACTACGGCTACATCCGGCCCAAGCAGCCGATCCGCTCCGGCGAGCGGCCCACGCTCGCATTGCGGCGCGCGGGGGTGGCGTACATGGAGGTGCGCGCGCTGGATGTGAGCCCCTACGATCCGGCCGGTGTGAGCCAGAACGAGTTTCGCTTCCTCGAGGCATTCCTGATTTTCTGCATGCTGCATGACAGCCCGTTGATCGAGGAGGACGAGCTCGAGCGCCTCGACGACAACCATGCACGCGTCGCCATCGCGGGGCGCCGCCCGGACCTCGCCCTGGCCATCTCCGGGGTGGAGCGGCCGCTGGCGGACTGGGGGCGGGAAATCTGTCGCCAGCTGGCGCCGATCTGCCGGCTCCTGGACGGCGACGATCCGGCGGCGTCCTACAGCGCCGCGCTCGAACTGCAGTCCGCCAAGCTCGAGGATCCGTCCCTCACGCCATCGGCACGCATCCTCACCGAGATGCAGCAGGAACGGGAGTCTTTCTTCGAGTTCGCCATGCGGATGTCGCGCCAGCACCGGGAGTATTTCGCGGCCCTGCCGCCGATGTCTGCGGCCCGCCAGGCGGAGTTCGAGGCCGAGACCGCCCGGTCTCTCGAATCGCAGGCCGACCTGGAGGCCGCGGAAACGATTCCCTTCGAGTCTTTCCTCGCAAGCTATTTCGCCGACCTGGAGGCTTGATGCTCCTTTTCATCGGATTCATGTTGCTCGGTTTCGTGTTCCTCTACGCCGGTGGCGAAGCGCTGGTGCGCGGGGCGGGCAACATCGCCCTGCGCAGCGGCATGAGCCCGTTCATCGTGGGCATGACGATCGTCGCCTTCGCGACCAGTTCGCCGGAACTCGCCGTCAGCATGCAAGGCGCCTTCGTGGGGGTCGATGACCTTGCGATCGGCAACGTGGTCGGTTCCAATATCGCCAATATCGGACTGGTCCTCGGCATCTGCGCCCTGATCCGGCCGATGCAGGTGCAGGCGCGAATCCTGCGGCTCGACCTGCCGTGGCTGATTTTCGTGTCCCTGCTGCTCGTGGCCTTCCTGAACGACGGCCGCATCAGCCGGCCCGCCGGACTCGTGTTTCTCGTGGGACTCGGCGTTTTCCTCTTCTGGAACATCCAGGTGGCGCGCCGCGAGATCGAGACCGAGCAGGTCCGTCTCGAGTTCGAGAGCGCGGCCCCCCGCAACGAACGATCTTCCGCGATGGACTGGCTGCTGATTCTCGCCGGCCTGGTCGCGCTGGTGCTCGGGGGGTGGGCTTTCGTGCACGGCGGCGTCGGGCTGGCCACGAGCCTGGGCGTCAGCCCGGCATTGATCGCGCTGACAGTGATCGCGATCGGTACCAGCCTCCCGGAGCTGGCGACGAGCATCGTGGCCGCGATCAAGGGGAACGCGGACATCGCGGTCGGCAACGTGGTCGGCTCCAACTTTTTCAATATCCTCGCCGTGCTGGGGCTCACGGCGGTGTTTCATCCGCTCGATCGCGGCGGCATCACGATGATCGACCTGGTCACCATGCTGCTTTTCGCCATGGTGCTGGTGCCGCTGATCCTGACGCGCAATCGAATCGGCCGATTCGAGGGCTTCGGACTCGTGGTCGGTTATATCGGCTACATGGCCTGGCTCGCGAAGGCGGGCTAGGGCTGTTCCCCCGCCGCGAAGATGGCGACCCGGCGTCCGCCGGCATCGGCCCGGCCGCGGTACATGCCTTCGGTGGTGAACGCGAAACTGGCTCGCCCCGTGCCGTCCAGGACGATCACCCCGCCGAGTCCGCCGAGTTCCCGGATCGCGGCGAGCGTGGTCCATGCCGCTTCTTCGGGGGATTCGCCGGCCAGCGCCATGCGGGCGCACAGGCTGCTTGCCGCGGCGGCGCGAATGAAGTATTCGCCGTCGCCGGTGGCGGAGACGGCACAGCCCCGGTCGGCCCAGGTGCCGGCCCCGATGACCGGCACGTCGCCCAGCCGGCCGTAGCGTTTCGCCGTCGTGCCGCCGGTCGAGGTCGCGGCCGCCAATCGGCCGGCAGCATCCAGCGCGACCGCGCCCACGGTGCCGAAGCGTCCCTCCGACGGGCCCGGCGGCCGCGCGCCCTGCAGCGTGGCGCGCTGCATCTGCTGCCAGCGGCGCTCGGTCCAGAACCACTCGGACGGTTTCAGTTCGAGACCCTGGTCGATAGCGAACGCCAGCGCGCCCTGGCCGGCGAGGAAGACATGGGGTGATGCCTCCATCACCCGGCGCGCCAGCAGCACGGGGTTACGCACCCAGCGCACGCCGCCGATCGCGCCCGCCTCGCGGGTCGCGCCATCCATGATCGAGGCGTCCAGTTCGTTGTGGCCGTCGGCGGTGAACACCGCGCCGCGCCCGGCATTGAACAAGGGCGAGTCTTCCATGGGCAGGATGGCGGCCGTGACGGCGTCGAGGGCGCTGCCCCCGTCGGCCAGTACCTGCCAGCCGGCCTCCAGCGCCGCATGCAGCGCCGCTTCGTAGGCAGCCCGGTCGGCCGCGCTCATGTCGGCGGCCCGCAGGGTCCCGGCACCGCCGTGAATGAGCAGCACGGGCCCCGCGTCCTCTGCCGTTACCGCGCCGGGTGACAGCAGGAGGCAGGCAAGCAGCAGGCGAAACGGCTTCGTGTTCATGGATGCCCCCAGTCGTTCTTTGCAGTGCTTTCGTCCCCCAGCCCGAGCTGGCGCGTCGGCGGCAACCGCCGCGCCAGGGCTCGCCCGGGTCGCCGCCGGAAGGCGATGATCGACAGGTCGTCCGGCTTGCTCGGATGACTGTCCTGCGTCTTCGGGCGGGTCGTCATGCGCATCGTGGCCTGGTCCGCCAGTTTCTCCAGGCGTCGATCCAGCGGGCCACAACGCATGATCGCGGCGATTTCGGCCAGCCGCAGGTTGTCCACGAGGCCGTCGCTGCATACCACGACGGTGTCCAGCGGACGCAGCCGCAGTGCGGAGCCCACCTCGATCCTCATGTCGTGGCTGCCGACGAAGTTCGACACCAGGTGGCGATCGTGGTGATACAGGGCCTGCTCGTGATCCACGAGCCCGGCCTGCAGCGCGAAGCCGACGGGGGAATGCGACAGGGTGCGCAACTTGAGTCCCCCGCGCTGGCCGAACACCATGATTTCCGAATCGCCGACGTTGTATGCGCGAATCCAGCCGCCGGCCAGTTCCGCCACGGCGAGCGTCGTGGCCGAGCCGGTGCCCATCGACAGGACCGCGGCGTTGGCCCGGGATATCCCGTCGAGGATCGCCCCCTGGAGCGAGTTGCCGTCCGCGAGACCCGATTCGACCGTCGTCGCGAGCGCGGTGATCGCCCGGGCCGCCGCGATGCCGCCCTCCGGCAGGCCGCCCATGCCATCCGCTACCGCGAGCACGGCACTGTCCGGGCCGAGCGGCAGCACCAGCAGCGCGTCTTCACTGAGCCCCCCGCCGGGCCGGGGTGCCGCCCAGACCGCGGCTGCGCCCTCGGCCGCCCGCAGCAGCGTGCTGGCCGGACGCGGCTCGGCGCTCAGCATGAGCGCTTCCAGGCCGGCGCTCACGCGCGCCGCCCGGCCGCCGGCTGGCGGATGGCCTCGAAGGCGGCGAGCATGCGCGCGCCGTCCCGGTAGCGGCGGTTCGGCTTGACCTCGATCGCCCGCCGGATCAGCGCCACCATCTCGGGATGCAGCTTCTTGCGCAGCCGCGCCGCCCCGGGGGGCGGCCAGTCGTAGGGCCAGCGAGGCAAGGTGCCCGCGAACAGGCGATACAGCACGAGCCCCGTCGAGAAGACGTCCGATGCCAGCAAGGGCCGGCCCATCGCCTGTTCCGGTGCGACGTAGCCCACGGTGCCGGACCCCGAGGCCTCGATGCGGCGGCGCGCGAGCTTCGAGAAGCCGAAATCGGCGAGGCGCAGCACGTTGCCCGGGAACAGGATGAAGTTATCGGGCTTGATGTCGCAATGGATGATGCCTTCCTCGTGGGCATGGGCGATGGCCGCGAGGATCTGGCCGGTGAAATCCAGGGCTTTCTCGGTGGAAATCCGTCGCTGCAGTCGCCCGCCCAGGGTGTCGATGCCCAGCGGCATGGAGATGACGAAATAGCCGTCGATGAAGCAGGCGTTCTGGATCGGCAGGATGTTGGGATGATCGAGCTTGGCGAGCATCCGGACTTCCTTGCGGAAGTCGGCGAGAAAGTAGTCATCCATCATGCGGCGATGCGGGATCTTCAGCGCGACGCGCAGCCCGTGGATGGTGTCGAAAGCCTGGTAGACGGCCGCCAGCGGACCATCCGCGAGGCGCTTCTCGATCCGGTACTTGCCCAACTTTTGCCTGGCTCTCAACACGGTGCGCAGTTCCCCGCGGACGGACCGGGCGGCCTGCCGTCACCGGGCCGCACCGAAGGGTCGGAATATAGGGCATCCGCTGCTGTGGTGCGAGACATGGAATTTTCCGGCGCCGGCATCATCTAAGCTCAAGACAGGCTCCCGGATAGCCGGCCGGTGGAACCGACCGGCGCCCGGGGCCGAATACGCGGGCAGGAAAGGAATTTTGGAGAGCCGACCATGAAAGCACAGGTACACGAGGATGCCCCGGGCAGCGCCGGCTTCGAGTTCACCGGGGAAGTCGAGCCGATGGACGTCCTGAGCGATATCGGGCAGCGTGAAGCCCGGCGCAGCGGGCCCGGCACGGCGGCGCGGCGGACGCTCGAGGCCCTCGCGGAGAGCCGCCGGCTCAGCCGCGAGCTGGCCGACCTCGACAGTTTCGAAGATCTTTGAGGCAGGCCGGCCGGCTCAGTGCCAGAATAGCAGGCAAGAGGGCCTATGGCCCCGCACAGGAGTTCCGGTTATGAGAATGACGATTGCAACACGCTTAGGATCGCTCGCGGGCGCGCTGGCGCTGGCCGGCTGCGCCGCACTGGGCCCCGAGATCACGACCGATTACGACGCCACGGCGGATTTTTCCCAGTACCAGACCTTCGCATTCATGGATCGAGCGGAACGCGGCGAGACGCGGACGTACGACACGCTCGGCGACCAGCGCGTCATCAGGTCCGTGACGCGGGAACTGGAGGCACGTGGCTATCGCCGCGTCGCGGAGGATCCGGACCTGCTGGTGAATTTCGCCATGACCACCGAGAAGGTCCAGGACGTGCGGACCGTGCCGTCCATGCCGCCACCCTGGTACGGCTGGCGCGGCAGCTACTACTACCCCTGGCCGGCCTACAGCTACGAGACACGCGTCGATACGTATCAGCGCGGCACGTTGTTCATCGATCTCATCGATGCGGAGCGTCGGCAGCTCGTCTGGGAAGCCACCGCGACGGATCGAGTGACGCAGGCGACCCGGGAAGACCCGGCCGGCGCGCTGGATGATGCGGTGGCGCAGGTCTTCGAGCGTTATCCCTTCCGTGCCGGGAGCGGCGCGGCGAGCCAGTCGCAGTAACGCGCGGCGTGCGCCCTACGGGGCGCGCCGCTGCGCGCGGTCACGCGGTACGATATCGCAGGCGGCGCCCTCATGGCGCACCGCGGCGACCCGGCCGTCCCTGAGTTCGAAGAACAGGGTGCACTCGCCGCCGCCGCCCGGCATTCGGGCCGTCCGCAACCGGTCGGGGTCCAGCATCCGGGCCGGTTCTGCCAGGGTTTCCATCCGGTAATCGAGTTCGCGCGAGCTTTCGTAGACCAGCACCGTGGTGTCGTCCGCGTCGGTCAACGTCCGCACCGGGGGGCCCCAGGCATCGACAAGTTCCGAGGCACTGGCACCGCGCCAGGCTTCCAGGTCGTCCTGCCACCACGCCCGGGACCCGGCGCAGGCGGTCAATGCAAGCGCCACGGCGGCGAGCAGGGCGATCCGTGGCCAGCCGGGAAGGGGTATCGAATCCGGGGTCATGCCCCGATCATATCAGCCCGCGTTTCCTGCTGATGGCATGAATCATCCACGTCACCAGGATCGCGCCGAACAGCAGTCCGATCGCCACGCCGGCGTTGTTCAACGCGGTCGGCGCCACGAGCATCACGCCCCCGAGACCGAACATCATCATGCCCGACATGAGTTTCAGCAGCCGCCCTTCGCTCTCACTGAGCTTGCGCGAGCCGAAGCGCATCACGAACAGTCCCACGATGATGAGCAGGGGTATCACGTAGATGATGTTGTAGAGCACCAGGTACATGTAATAGACGAAGGTGTCGGCCTCGCGCAGCGTCAGGATGCGCGTGTAGACCATCGGCAGGCCGGCGGTGCACAGCAGCTCGTAGCTGTTGACCGCGACCGCCAGCACCACCGTACCGGCGAGCATCGCCGGCAGGCTCTTGGCGGAGACGAGGTTGCGCATCCGCTCGTACATGCCGGGTTTCTTCGATTCGGGGATGGACAGCGAGGGGCCGCCCGCGTCGAACCAGAAATAATCCTTGATATTGATCACGGCGAGCGTCACCGCGATCAACCCGGCCACCAGCGTCACCACGCGCAGTTCCCCGATCAGCAGGAACACGTTGAGCCAGGCGGCCATGAAGATGAAATAGATGACGCCGGAAATGATGATGAAGGTACCGCCCACCATCATCATCCGCGCGCGGCTGCGTGCGTGCACCATGAGGCTGAGCAGGAACAGCAGGACGAAAAAAGCGCAGGGGTTGAAGGCGTCGAGGCCGGCGATCACGACGGTCAGGATGGGCAGGCCCCAGTCGCTGGGATTGACGAAGCCCATCAGCGGCACCTGGACGCCCATCACTTCGCCGGGCGTGGGGCCGAGCTCCGTCGCCGCGTCGATCACGCCCGCGGGGTTGGCATGGCAGTACTCCATGCGGGCGAGCAGCACGGCGCCGGTCGTCTCGGCCGTGTCATACCCCGTCTGCATCGAGCCGCAGAAAATAAAGGCGGGAACGCTGCGGGCCTGCTCGCCGATCGCGGCGGCCGTGTCGCGGTAAAGCAGGGCATTGTCGCGGTTCTTGCTGACCTCGTAGCTGCGCAGGTCGATCCAGTCGTGCTCGTCGAGGGAGGCGACGAAGGGCTTGGCCTCGATGCAGTGCGGACAGGTGTCCGAGTAGAAGTAGTAAACGACGATCCGCGTTTCGCCGCCGGGTCCGTCGCTGAGCCACTCGGGATCCGCTGCCGCGACGGCCGTGGCCGCGAACAGCAACAGGGCCGCCGTCAGGGATTGGAAAAAGCGGGAGCGCAGCATGGGATCTCCGGGGTCTCCGAAGCGCAGCACTCTACCCAGCGGGCAGGGCGCAGGCAATCGTGGTAAGTCCTTGGGAACTTTCGCGGCCCTGCCGGCTACACGGCACGAAACAGGGCACGGCTCCGGAGAACCGTGCCCTGGTCAGGCACCCCGGCTTCAGGGATTCAGCACTTTCAGGATCTCGGAGTCCTCTTCTTCCTGTGCCAGGATCGTGTGGCAGAGATCGCAGCTGCGCGAAATCCGTTCGCCGTCCGCGGTCTGGTGCTGCCGGTTATGGCAGCGGAAGCAGCCCGGCGCGTCCTGGCGGGCGCGCACCGGCGGATGCCCGCTGTGGTCCGGGTAAGTGTCCCAGCGGACGTTCATGTGGGGAAACACGTTCCAGCTGTAGATGTCGCCGAGGGCGTCCGCCGCACCCATGATGGCGCCGGCATTTTCCGCGTAGACCTCGGGATAATTCTCCTGGTAGAAGGACTGCAGGGAGGCGGTGATGCCGATGCGCGCCTCTTCGTGCGACTCGTAGTCCGCTTCCTCGATGATGCGCACGCCCTCGCGTTTCATGAAGGGCAGGCTGGTGTCGATGCGCCCTCCGGCCATCAGCTGGTCGATCTCGGCGCCGGGCGGGCGATAGATGTGCGTGGGGCGGTTATGACAATCCACGCAGTCCATCACGCGCCAGTCGCCGGCATCCGCCGGCGTCTCGCCGGCGAGGAACAACTTGACGGTGCCGTCCGCCTGCGTCATCTCGATGTCGTAGATCTCCATGCGGCTCTCGTCTGAGCGATAGCGGATCTGGATGTCGGGATCGACATGCCAGTGGATCCCCGAAGACTCGCGCCCCTGCAGGCCGCCGATCTTCATCAGCCGGGCGCTGCGCAGTTCCGTATTGGCCTCGTCCTCCGCGTAGATCGTTTCCACCTTCAGCTTGTCGCCCAGGAACTTGGTCGGCCAGTGGCACTGCTCGCAGGTGTCTCGCGCCGGACGCAGGTCGTGCAGCGGCGTCTCGATGGGGCGCGGATAGATGTCCAGCGTCACCGCCACCATCTGCCAGGCCCCGTCGAGTTTGGACTTCACGAACCAGTCGGCACCGGGTCCGATGTGGCAATCGACGCAGTGCACGCGGGAATGCGGCGAGCGCTGATGGGCCGTGTGTTCGGGCTGCATGACGGAGTGGCAGGCGAGGCCGCAGAAGGCGTTGGAGTCCATGACTTCCACGCCTTTGTAGGTAGCGCCGGCAAGCACGATGATGTTCAACAGCGTCAGCGCCATGAAGATCACCACGGACTTGCGGGTGGTGTCCTTGTTCAGGTCGATGACCGGGAACAGCGGCGGCGCCTCGCCGCGCTCCGCCATTCTCGCAGCCTTCTTGCGTTGCCGGACGATGCCGATCGGGATCAGCAAAAGTCCGGCGACGAAGAATACCGGCAGCACGAGGAACGTCAGGATGCCCAGGTACGGGCCGCCTTCGAAGCCCAGCATCTGGACGATGAACAGCGAGATGATGAGGGTCAGGGCGGCGACGGCGAGCGCCGTGCCGACAAGGCTGACGGGGTTCTGCGTCAACGCAGCGAAGAATTTTCTGGCCATGTTTTTTTCCTTATGGGCTACGCACAAAGCCCCGCCGATTGCTCGACGGGGCCCCGCGCCATTCCCTGGTTGATCAACAGGGCGGCCATCCCGGCCGCCCTGTTGGCATTTTTCCTCAATAGATCAGCAGGGCCGTGAAGATCCCGACCGCGAGGGCCAGGCCGATCGCCACGAAGAAGAAGCCCCAGAAATGGATCTTCCGCATCTGTGCGTCGGTCGGTGCCGGCACCAGGTGATCTTCCAGCGTGCCTTCGTCCACCATGCGCTGGTACTCCAGCGGGCGCTCGTCCTTGAAGCGCTCGATGGGCTGGGCGCCGGTGAAGATCACCGGATCCAGCGGGAAGCTTTCCGGGCGCAGGTGCGTGTGGAAGAAGTGGAACACGAAGATGAAGCCCGTGGCCAGCAGCGCTTCTTCGCTGTGCACCACGTAGGCGGCATTGAGCACCCAGCCCGGCAGCGGCAGGATCTCCGTGAAGAAGTTCGGGAACCAGAGCATCAGGCCGGAGCCGCCGATGATCATCATGCCCCAGAACACCGCCAGGTAGTCGAACTTCTCCCAGTAGGTCCAGCGGTCGCCGGCCGGCCGCGGGCCCATGTAGAGGAAGTACTTGAACATGGCGACGATGTCCTTGCCGTCCTTCAGCTGCGGGGTCATCGAGTTCGGGCCCCAGAACAAGCCCTTCTCCTTCTTGATGAAGAAGCGCTGCACGAGGATGCCAAGGTGCCACACGAAGTAGGCGAAGGTGCCGATCGCGGCCAGGCGATGCAGCAGCATCGTGTTCTCGACGCCGCCGAACAGATCGACCAGCGGCTGCGCCCAGGGCGCGTAGCTGAACTTCAGCGGCAGGCCGGTGGCCGCCAGCAACAGGAAGGTCACGATGATCAGGATGTGCATCTTGATGTCGCGATCCTTGAAGCGGCGGACGTACTTGCCGCTGGCGCTGTGGTGCCCGATGAACTCGCCGCGCATGTGGCCGACGATACCGCGCTGCAGCCAGAGGATCGCGTGGATGCCGAAGAAGCCGAACACGCCGATCACCAGCGCATGCATCGCCATCGCGATCAGGTAAACGTAGAAGTTGGACGTCGGATCGCTCGGATCGACATGCGGGTTGAACGACGCGAAGCCGGGCGTCACGTCGCCGTGGCAGTCGCCGCAGGTCTGCTGCAGGTTGTCGGGGTGGATGCTGGAGCGCGGATCATCCTTGCCCAGCGTGCTATGCGGAGAGTGGCAGTCGGAGCAGGTCGCGGACACGACGAGGCCCAGGTTCGTGGCCTTGCCGTGGAAGTCGCCCCGGTAGGTATTCAGGAAACTGCCATGGCAGTCGCCGCATTCGTTGACGATGTCGAGCCGGTCGCCGCCGATGGTGGGCTCGCCGATGGCGTGCGAGGCGTGGCAGTCGGTGCAGGTCGCCGTTTCCGTATTGCCGGCCTTGAAGGCCACGCCATGGGCGCTGACATTCAGCCATTCGTCGTAGATGTAGGCATGGCAGTCGCCGCACATCTCGGCCGAGTTCTCGAATGAGGTCGGCGAGCGTTCGTGGTCCACTGCAAAGACCTGGTGACCGCCGTGGCAGGTGCTGCAGGTCGGCGAGTTGACGAGTCCGGAGCGCAGCAGGCCGCGGCCGTGCACGCTGTCCACGAACGCATCGATCATGCCCTCCTGTCCCTCGAGGCCCGAGTGGCAGTCGCCGCAGACCCGGACCTGGCCGACCGGCGACATGGGCGCGGTCAGTTCGTCGTTGCGCATGATGTCGTGCGCTTCGCCGTGGCAGTCGAGGCAGCTCACCTTGTCGGCGTGGATGCTGCGCCCGACGACGCGTTCGGCCACGGTGTGGCACTGCGCGCACATCGCGTCGCCTGCGAGGTCCGCGAGGTCTTCCGCCTTGTGGCGCGGACTCGTCACGTTGGTGTGGCAGTCCTTGCAGGCCAGCTCGGTGTGCGCGGTCGATTCGTGCTGCACGTCCCTGTGGCAGGCGGTGCAGTTGATCTCGCGCTGCTGGGCGTCCACCGCCGTCGCCGTAAGCGACAACGCGAGTAAGGCGAGCAGCCCGAGCAGGATAGGAGTGATTCTGGCCATGTCTGTATTCCCGGTTTTTGTCGATCCGTGGATCGCGGATCGCGCCGAAGGCGGAAGATCCTGTTTAGTGTCCGGCTGCCCCAAACTCAGCCGAGCCGTCGCTCAATCGGGCCCGGTGAAGCATGGTCACCGGACGCAGGGGCTCAGGCAGGTGCAATTTTGCGCCGCATGACGCCCGCCGTAATCAGGGTCAATGCGTACCCGGGGTAAGGATCAATACGTGCCGGGAGGGCGCAGATCCGGGGTGGGAAGGCGGGTTTCGAGCGGGCCGAAGGCATCCAGCTCGTCGCGGATGCTATGCCGCATCAGGTCGCGGAAATCGGATACGGCCATGAAGAATTCGCGCATGATCAGGATCCATATGCGCATACCGTACCGGGTCAACACGAGGCGATCGCCCTCATCCCGCACGGCCCCGAGGAGTTTCAGGCCGGCGATCTCCGGGGCGAGCTTCCAGAAGAAGCCCGGGTAGCGGGCCTCCGCCGTGCGCTTGTCCAGCGACAGGCCGAACAGGTTCATCAGCATGAAATAGCGCAGCCGGTCGCGACGGGTGAGCGGCTGTCGCCGGCTGATGCCGAAGCGACCCGCGGCAATCTGGCGATTGTAGTGGTTCAGCGAGAAGGTGCTGGAATAAAGGATGCCGTCCAGGTAGCTCATCGACCCGCTGCCGAGGCCGAGATACTCCTCGTTCTCGATGATGTATTCGTCCACCGTGCCGCTTTCGCGGTTGAAGCACCAGGCGGAGGAAGGGTGATAGGCGTCCGGCAGCGAGTCGAGGATCAGGCGGTACATCCGGCCTTCGCGATCGAAATCCACCTCGCCCATGGTCCTGAGCATCTTGCGCATGGTGCTTTCCGCGCTCATCAGCGGGTAGAACGTCGCCTGGCTGACCTCGATATCCCGCGTGAGCAGGTCGATGTCCTTCAGCAGGGAATTCTCGTCCTGGTGCGGCAGGTTGAAGATCATGTCCGCATTAAGGGTCTCGAAGAAGCCGCGGGCCCCTTCGAGGCGCTTCATGACCTGGGCCGAAGAACCGTATTTCTCGTAGCGGTCCATCTGCTTCAGCAATTCGTCGTCGAGGCTCTGGATGCCCACCGAGACGCGGGTCACGCCGGCGTCGCGCATCTGCGACATCACGCCCGGCGTCAGGTCGTCGGGGTTGGTCTCGATGGAGATGCTCTGGATGGGACTGAGCCTGCGCAACAGCTCCAGGGTCTTCGCCATTTCGCCGGGCATCACGGTGGGCGTGCCGCCGCCGACATACAGGTCGGAAAAGCTGTAGCCGGCCTCGTGGGCCATGCGGATTTCCTGGCGCAGGCTCTCGAAGTAGCGGACGGTCTTCTGTTCCTCGAAGCAGACCCGGTGGAAGGAGCAGAACGGGCAGAGCACGGTGCAGAAAGGAATATGCAGGTAAAGCATATACTTGCGCGCCGGGTCGGGCGGCGGCAGGGTCTCGCTGGGCTGCGGGCGGGCGAAACGGGTCAGGCGGCGACTGTTGTGCCGAAATCCCGCCGTCAGCAGGCTGTCCATTATGCTCAAGGCTCGAGGCTCCGTCCGTGTCCCGTTTTCGGGCACAATCCAGTCATGATATCGCAAATGCGTGTCAGTCCGGATTCACTTGTCCGCGTCGGGCTGCGACGCATGGCCGGGCCGGCGGCCCGCCCGCCAGGTGCCCGGCGTCGTGCCGGTCCAGCGGCGGAAGGCATGAGACAGGTTGGCGGCGTCGCTGAAACCGGTGCGCGCCGCGATCTCGTCCAGCGCGAGGCCGGTGTTCTCCAGGTAGCCGGCCACGAGACCGAAGCGGACCTCGTCCGCCAGCGCCCTGAAACTGGTGCCTTCTTCGGCCAGCCTGCGCCGCAGGCTGCGCCGCGACAGCCCGAGGTGACGCGCGGTCTCGTCCTGGGTCGGCAGTCGGCCGGGATGATCGAGGAGGTGACGGCGCAGGCGGGTGGCGAGGCCGCCGGCGGGTGACAGGCCTTCCAGAAGGCGGTGGCACTGGGCCTCGGCGGCGGCGGCCATGACCGGATCGCCGCCGGGCAGCGGTTGCTCCAGCATCGCGGCGCTGAGCCGCAATGCGTGCCTCCCTGCCCCGAAGGTCGGGCGACAACCGAACACCGTGTCGTAACGAGCCGCCCGGGCGGGGGCGGGATAGGCGAACTCTGCGCCCGCCAGTCCGCCCCGCCGGCCCGTGAGGTCCTCCAGCAGCGTGGCGGCGGCCGCGGCGTCGCGCTCCACGAGAAAGGTCTCGAGCTCGCCCAGCGGTGCACCGGCCTGCATGACCAGGGCAGCCTCCGGCCCGCCACGCTCGAAACGCCAGCGCAGGAACGTATGCGTCAGGTCCACGTATTGCAGCCCGAGCCGGATGGCGCTGGCCAGCGTCGGGCTGGCCGCCAGCGCCAGGCCCCAGAAACCGAATACGGGAAATCGATGCCCGCGGCCGGCCAGGAGCCCCAGGTCGGACCGGCCGGAGCGCTCGAGCGCGAGGCGGATGAAGGCGATCTCGCGCTCGACCGGGACGGCCTGCCCGGCGCCGGCGATCTCCGGCGGCAGGCCGCAGCGCGCCAGCAATGGCTGCGGGTCCACCTCGAGGTCCTGCAGGACGCCGGCCAGCACGGCGACACCGGCGGCCGGGTGATGCAGGCCGCGCGGAACGATCGGGAGGAGGGTAGGTAACGCCATATTGGCCGAAAATAACAAAAGAATTGACGGAGAGGAACAATGCGCAGGGCCGATTGCCCCGCCATGATGAGGCGCATGGCAAGTTCTCCCGCTGAAGTTTTCTCCTGGACCGATCGCCGCCGTCGCTGGTGGATGGTCTCGCTGTTCATGCCCATGCTGCCCCTGGCGAGCATCGGCCTGTGGGTGGCCGGCGGCGGCGAAGCCTGGCTCTGGCTGACGACGGCCGTGCTCTACGGCGTGGTGCCCCTGCTCGACCAGCTGTTGGGCGCGGACGAGAACAACCCGCCTGAGGCGCGGGTGCCGGAGCTGGAGGCCGACCGCTGGTATCGCTGGCTGACCTGGCTCGCGGTCCCGGCGGTGTGGCTGACCGTCGTCGTCGCGGCCTGGGTCGCGGTCGAAGGCGGGCTGGGGTGGGTCGGCTGGCTGGGCCTGGCCTTCTCGGCCGGCTGGAGCAGCGCTGCGGGAATCAACGCCGGTCACGAACTCGGCCACAAGAAAGACCCGCTGGAGATCTGGCTCGGCCGCGCCGCGCTGGCACCGTCCTGTTACGGCCACTTCATCGTCGAGCATGTCCGCGGTCACCACCGCGATGTCGCCACGCCGGAGGATCCCGCCTCCGCACGCCTGGGTGAGAGCTACTACCGCTTCATGACGCGCGAGATCCCCGGCGCTTTCTGCCGCGCCTGGCAGCTCGAGCGCGAGCGTCTGTCGGCCCAGGGCCGCGGTCCCTGGCATCCGGCCAATCACAACCTGCAGGCCTGGGCGCTGAGCGTGGTGTTCTGGGGCGCACTGCTGGCCTGGCTCGGGCCGGCCCTCCTGCCGTTCCTCCTGCTCCAGGCCGTCCTCGCCTACAGCCTCCTGTCCGCGGCCAACTACGTCGAGCACTACGGCCTCAAGAGACTGCGCGATCCCGACGGCCGCTACGAGCGCTGCGCCCCCCGCCACAGCTGGAACTCGAACCACGTGATCTCCAACCTGCTGCTCTACCAGCTGCAGCGTCACTCCGACCACCACGCCTGGCCGGCGCGGCGTTACCAGAGCCTCAGGCATTTCGACGAGGCGCCGCAGCTGCCCGCCGGCTATTACGGCATGTTCCTGCTGGCGATGATCCCGCCGCTGTGGCGCCGGGTCATGGATCCGAAGGTGCTGGCGCACGCCGGCGGCGACGCACGGAAAATCAATAGCATGCCGTCACAGAGCCCCTCTGCGAGTTTGACATAACCGCAAATCTCGACGTGAACGAGCCAGTTCGCGTCAATTTTCCGCCATTACTGACATAGAGCCGCGTGGACCGGTGCCGCGCGCGACCGATCATCCCCGGGGGGAAAGATGATGTCAGTTTTCGGCCGCCATCGATTGGCGGGGTCCAGGCCCCGCGCTTTCATCAACGCCACCAGCCTGTTGCTCGGGCTGGCGCTTTTTCTCCCCGGCGTCACCCCGCGGGCCGATGTCTCGGACCTCGCGGTGGTCGAGTATGAATTCGTCGGGCAAAGCCGCGTCGGTCGAATGGACTTCGACTACACGTACCGCATCACGATCAGAAATGACGGTGAGGCGCTCGCCAACGTCAGGGCCGTCGCCACGAGTACCTCACGGAACACCTCCATACGGGACGGCGACGTCGATGCGGGCGCGATCCCGGCCGGCGCGATGGTCACGCCGGACGACACCTTCACGTTCCGGCAGAACCGCCGCTTCAGGTTCAATCCGTCGAGCATCGTCTGGAATTTCACCGCGGACCCGGGGGAACCGGCCAACACACCCCCGGTCGCCGAAGCGGGCCCCGACCAGGCGCTCCAGTCAGGCAACCGGGTGCAACTCGACGGCAGCGGCTCGACGGACGCGGAGGGCGATCCGCTCAGCTATGCATGGCAGCTCACGGAGCTGCCCGCCGGAAGCACGGCCGAGCTCGATGACCCGACCTCGGTCATGCCGGGATTCGTCGCGGACCGCCCGGGCAACTACGTGGTCCGCCTCGTCGTCAACGACGGCGAGTTCGACAGCGCGGCCGATCTTGTCGTGGTGTCGAGCCAGAACACCCCGCCCGTTGCGGATGCCGGGCTCGACCAGACGGTGCCGGTCGGCGGGACTGCGCAGTTCTTCGGCGCCGGTTCCTTCGACGCCAACGGCGACGCGTTGACCTACAGGTGGAGACTGGCCGCACGGCCGGCTGAAAGCAGCGCCGCGCTGGATTCGACCTCCGGCGAGAACACCAGCTTTGTCGTGGACGTGGCGGGCGAATACGCTGTCGAACTCGTGGTCAACGACGGCTATGTCGACAGTGCACCGGACACGGCTCTCGTCACGACCTCGAACTCGCCGCCCGTGGCGGATGCCGGGGACGACCAGGAAGTGGAAGCCGGCGAGACGGTCACACTCGACGGAGAGTTTTCTTTCGATGTAGACGACGATCCGCTGGAGTTCTTCTGGTCGTTGTTGTCCCGGCCCGCGGGAAGTGCGGCCGAACTCGCGACCCCGCTGGGCCCCTCCGTGCAGTTCATGACTGACGTCGCCGGCCTCTATGTCGCGCAGCTGATCGTCAACGACGGGAGCGTGGACAGCGCACCCGACACGGCCGTGATCACGGCCGTCGCCGCCAACCAGGCGCCGCTGGCGGCCGCCACGGCAAGCCCGTCGCAGCCGGCGCCGGGGGACACCATCCAGCTCGACGGCAGCCCGTCCAGCGACCCCGATGGCGACGAACTGACTTACCTCTGGACGCTGCTCCGGCCCGCCGGCAGCGGCGCGACCCTGAGTTCCGCGACGGCCGTTTCGCCGAGCTTCGTCGCCGACGTGGAAGGCACTTACACGGCGAGCCTGGTCGTCAACGACGGCGAGCTCGACAGTGCACCGGCGGCCGTGATTGTCACGGCCGCTACGGACAACAACCCGCCGGCGCTGGTGGCTGTGGGCGACCGCGTGACCTTCGTCGGCGCGTCGCTCGCGTTTCGCATCTTTGCCGTCGATCCGGATGCCGGTGACACGCTTGCCTTCAGTCTGGTGTCGGCGCCTGCGGGCGCGAGCATCGACCCGGCCAGCGGGGATTTCCTCTACAACGCCGGCGGGAGCCCGGCGCTGGTGCCGGTGACGGTGCGGGTGACCGACAGCGGCGGACTGAGCGACTCCTACACCTTCAGCATCGACGTGCGCAGCGCGCCGTTCACACCGACCGACAATGAGCCGCCCACACTCGCGCCGATCGGGTCGCGCACGGTCGTAATTGGACAATCCCTGTCCATCCAGACGGACGCCAGCGATCCGGATGCCGGCGATATCCTCAGCTACGCGCTGCCCGCTGCACCTTCCGGCATGACGCTTTCGCCGTCCGGACTGATCGAGTGGACGCCGGCGGCCGCGCAGGTCGGCGCCCATGACGTCACCGTGGAAGTCACGGATGCCGCCGGTGCCGCCGCGCTGCAGAGCGCCATCGTGAATGTCGTGGCGCCAAACCGCGCGCCCGTAGCCATCGACGACCTGTACGAAGCGCGTATCGGTGAAACGGCTTCCGTGGCCGCCCCGGGCGTGCTGGCGAACGACAGCGACCCCGACGGAGACCCGCTGTCGGCGTCCCTGGTCACCACCACTGCCAACGGCACACTCGACTTCAGGGCGGACGGGTCTTTCGATTACACGCCCGGACTGCCCGAGACGATCGGGCCGGTGGAACTCGAGCTGCAATGCGAATTGCCGATCTCGGCGGGAGGCTTCCAGCACAACGGCACCATCGCCGTCGGTGACGTCGACAACGACGGCGAGACCGAACTCGTCGGCTACAACTTCATCACCAGCGCCGGCCGCGCCGAGCTCTGGGTCCTGAACGCGGCCGATTGCACGCCCGAGCTCCCGACCAGCCCCGCGGTCGTTGCGGCCGGCGGCCTGTCGCAGGGTTCGCATCCGGGCCTGCTCGATATCGACGGTGACGGCGATCTCGAGATCATCGCGCCGCGCGAAGCCCTGCCGCAGGACCAGGGCGGATACTTCGACAGCCGCCACCTGCTGGCGGTGCACCACGACGGCACGCTCGCGTGGCCGGGCGACGGCGGCAGCGAGACCAGCCCGATCCTCGGCTTCCCGACGGCCGGCTCCAGCAGCGGTTCCTATCGCTACACCGGCCCGACCTTCGCCGACTTAGACGCGGATGGCGTGGTGGAGATCGTCATGCCGTGGCGGATTATCGGCAGCACCTCGGCCTATGGACAAAGTGGCGTCACCGTTTACGACAGCCGCGACGGCAGCATCGAGTGGGAGTTCACGGGCCCCGACCAGTTCGGCGACGCCGACTACAAGCCGCCGGTCGTCGCCGACCTCGACCGCGACGGCACGATGGAGATCATCCTCCACACCCAGGTCGTCGACCACCTCGGTGGTCTCGAGTTCGAATTACCCGTCGAAGGCTATCTCGGTGGCTCCTCGAGAATCACCACCAATCTCTACAGCGCCGTGGCCGACTTCGATGGCGATACCTTCGCCGAGATCGTCGCCTACGACCAGCAGAACGTCTATCTCTTCGAACAGAACGGCACCTTGATCTGGCAGCAGCCGTTCGCCAACAACGGCCAGAGCCAGCTCACCGTGGCGGATCTCGACGGTGACGGAGAGGTCGAGTTCGCTTTCCTCGCCGGCACCGGCAACAGCCCCGGGTACATGGTCGCCTTCGACACCGACGGGCAGCAGCTGTGGAGCCATGCCGGCAATTCGGCGTTGTCCCCGCCGGCGATCAACCGCTTCACGGGCCCGAACATCACGGCCTGGGATGCCAATGCCGACGGCGCCGCGGACCTCGTGGTTCACTACGACAACGGCGTGCCCGCCGACACCGGCATCTACATTTTCGACGGCCGTGACGGCTCGGTGCTCGAGTTCGTCACGATCGATTCCTATTTCACCGAGCAGCGTTTCATCACCATCGCGGACATCGACGACGATGGCACCGCTGAGCTGATCAGTTCCTTCAATACCGGTGGCACCGGCACGACGCGCGTGTGGCGCGGCACCAGTGCGAACCCGCTGCCACCGGCGCCGGGCGTGCGCAACCAGTGGATCTTTGACCAGACGCGTATCGACGACGCAGCGAACGTGCTCGCCGAGCCCGAACCCGCGTGGCTGCAGCCGGGCCGCAACGGTTACAACCTGGTGTCCGACCCGCAGCGCGTCTACACACAGACCCAGTGTGAGTTGCCCTTCTCCCCCGACCGCCTCGGAACCAATGGCACGCTGGCCGTCGGCGACGTCGACAACGACGGTGACACCGAGATCGTCGGCATGTCCTGGATCACGCGCAGCTTCACTGGTGAGTTCTTCATCCTCAATGCCGAGGACTGTTCCGTCCAACTCGGAAGCAGCCCGCTGGTGCAGGCCGTCGATGTCGGCGGCGTGCGCGTGGGCTCCCACCTCGGCCTGCTCGACATCGACGGCGACGGTGATCTCGAAATGATCGCGCATCGTCTCCGGCAGCCGAACGGCGGCTTCGATCCGACGCCCTCACTGATTGCGGCGCACCACGACGGTACGCTGGCCTGGCCGGGGAACGGCGGTTCCGAGCCCACCGGTCGGACCTACCTCGGATACTCTGAGTCGACCTCTGGTCCGACATTCGCCGATCTCGACGGCGATGGGGCTGTCGAGATCCTGGTGTCGTGGAATGTTTTCGGCTGCGGCCCGAGTGTTTCGTGTGCCGGTGTCACGGTCTTCAACAGTGCGGACGGCTCCCTGAAGTGGGAATACGAGGCAGAGCCGCAGCGTAACCGGGAACTCAACCAGCCAGTGGCCGTCGTCGATCTCGACCTGGACGGCACCATGGAAGTCATCGTCCACAACCACGTCGTCAGTCACGACGGCGAATTCGAGTTCCGGCTGCCGATTCGCGATGCCTTCACGACGACGCCCGGCCAGGGCCTGTACCTGCATACGGCCGTCGCGAACTTCGACGACGATCCTTATCCCGAGATCATCGGCCGCAGCAGGGACTGGACCTACCTGTTCGAACACGACGGCACGCTGGCCTGGGAAATCGCGCGGGAGACACCCTCCACCAGCGCGATTGCCGTGGCCGACTTCGACGGCGACGGCCAGGTCGAGTTCGGCTGGATGGATGGCGATTACAGTATCTTCAGCTCGGGCCTGCCGCGCTACCTGGCGGTGTTCGATACCGATGGCACGCCGCTCTGGAGTCACGCGGATCGCGACCGGTTCCAGGAGCCCTCGGGTTTTGCCGGCGGCGCGCTCCAGGGCGTGGTCGCATTCGACGCCAACGCCGATGGCGCCTACGACATGGTGGTTCATCTCAATGCCGCCAACGGCAACGGGCTTTACATCTTCAGCGGCCGCGATGGCAGCCTGCTCGAGTTCATTCCGGTGGACCGGTATGCGCCGTTCCATCGCTTCCCGACCATCGCCGACGTCGACGGGGACGGCGCGGCGGAGATTGTCACGTCGTTCAACGGTGGTCTGAACGGCACAGTGCGCGTGATCGGGGGCATCGAATCGAAGCCGCTGCCCCCGGCGCCGCCGGTCCGCACGCAATGGATCTTCCACGAGGGCTACGTCGACGCTGACGGCAAGGTACTGACCAACCCGACGCCGCACTGGCTGAGGCCGGAGCTGAACGGCTGGAACCTGATCAGGCGGGCGCCGGACCCGCTGGCCGGCACGACCGATGCCTTCACCTACCAGGTCTCGGACGGGCAGAGCACCTCGAACGTCGCCACGGTGACCTTCGACGTGCAGCCGGCCGGCACGCCGCCGGCGTTCCTGAGCAAGCCGGATACCCTGACCACCATCGGCTTCCCATACCAGTATGGCGCCCGCGTGGTCGATCTCGACCCGGGCGACTCGGTGACGCTGACCTTGGCCGCCGCGCCGCCGGGGATGACGCTGTCCTCGACCGGACGACTGAACTGGTCGCCCGATGCGGCCGGAGAATACGCCGTGAGCCTCCTCGCGAGCGACACGATCGGCTTCACCACTGTGCAATCATTCACCCTCGTCGTCGGCGAACCGGTGACCGTGCCTGACGTGGTCGGCAGCCCGCAGACTGCGGCCGAGGATGCCCTGGCCGCCGCCAACCTGCTCGTGGGCTCGGTTCGCGAGGCCACGCACCCGACCGTGCCCGCCGGCTCCGTCGCCGAGCAGTCGCCTCCGGGCGGGGCCGTGGCCGAGTTCGGCGGCGAAGTCGACCTGGTCGTGTCCCGTGGCCCCGGTCCCGAGGATATCGATGCGGACGGCGACGGATTCACACCGAACCAGGGCGATTGCGACGACGGCGATGGCTCCATTTTCCCCGGCGGGGTGGATGATCCTGCCGACGGCATCGATGCCAACTGCGATGGCATCGACGGCGATCTCGATCTCGAGAGCCTGGTCGTCGCTCCCGCAAGCTCCACGGTGCTGGCCGGCCAGCCAGTGAACCTGACCGCAACAGGCGTGTTCGCGGACGGTACCAGCCAGAACCTGACCGGCGTTGTTGCATGGACCAACGGTCCGAGCTTCAGCACACCGACGCCCGGCAGCTACACCGCGACGGCGACACGCGACGGCGTCTCCGGCTCGGCGACGATCGAGGTCGTGGCGCGTATTGCCGGCGACCAGGTGCCGCCCTCTGTGACGATCTCGGCGCCAGCTGCGGATGCGACGGTGACCGAGCCGGTCGACGTGACCGGCACGGCAACCGACGACAACTTCCTGAAGTACGAGCTGGCGTACGCGCTGGCGGGCGAGACCGTGTTCACGCCGATCGTGACGTCCACGTCGCCGGTCACGAACGGCGTGCTCGGCCGGTTCGATCCGACACTGCTGATCAACGACCTGTACACATTGCGCCTGACGGTGTTCGACCGGGGCGGCAACCAGACCGTTGACGAGGTCACGGTGCAGGTCGACGGGGGCATGAAGGTAGGCCATTTCTCACTGGCTTATGTCGATCTCGAAGTGCCGCTGGCGGGTTTGCCAATCAGGGTCAGCCGGACCTACGACAGTCGGGACAAGACGAACAGCGATTTTGGCGTCGGCTGGAGTGTTGGGGTCCAGTCCCTGCGAATCCGCGCCAACCGCACGGCCGGCGAGGGTTGGCGGGTGGATCGCCAGGGACTCGTGTTCGCGCTTCGTCCGACCGCGGGAACCGTTGTCAGCCTGCGTCTGCCCGACGGACGAGTCGAGTCGTTCGATATGGTCGTGACGCCTGCCACCTCGCCGCTCGTCCCGTTCCCGCCGTCGCGGCTTTCGGCAAGCTTCGCGCCTCGGCCGGGAACACGCGGCCAGCTCGAGGTGCTCGATAACACAATCCTGTCCATCCTGGATCCGCAGCCCGGCGCGGTAGAGCTCGTCGATGACGTGTCAGGTCGAGTTTTCGATCCCGACCGTTTTCGGTATACCGCGCCCAATGGCACGCAGTACGTCATCAGTCGAAGCGATGGCGTCGAAAGCGTGGTCGACCGGAACGGAAACACTCTTTATTTCGAGGCGGACGGGATTTTCCATTCTAGCGGTGCCAGCATCGCGTTCGACCGGGATGACCTGGGCCGCATCACGGCGATCACCGATCCTGCCGGCAACGTGCAGCGCTATGTCTACGATGGCAATGGCGACCTGCGCAGCCACGTCGACCGTAACGGAAATACGACGCGCTACGCATACGATCGCAAACACAATGTCCTGGAGATCCTCGGCGGTGACGCCGGAAGCGTCGTGCGAAACGAATACGACGCGGATGGCCGGCTGGTCCGTACCGTGGATGGCGAGGGCCAGGCGGTGCACTTCGAGCGCGATATTGAGCAGCAGACGGAAACTGTCATCGAGGCCAATGGCGCGGTGACCGAGCTGAGCTATGACGACGCCGGTAACGTCACGCGACGTGTCGATGCGCTCGGGAACGCGACGCTGTATACCTACGATACCGAGGGCAACCAGCTTTCGAGGACCAACAGTCTCGGCGAGACCTGGCAGTACGCGTACGACGACGCCGGTCGGATCACGGAAACACTGGATCCACTCGGTAACCGGCGGTCGATAGAGTACGACGCCACGGGTCGCGTACTTCGCTTCACCGACGAGAACGGCGCGACGCACGCGTACGAGTACGACTCCCGCGGCAATCGTATTGCCGAGATCGATCCGCTCGGCAACCGTTCTACCTTCGCTTACGATCTCGACGGCAACCTGATCGCGGAAACCGATCCCACGGGACGCACGACACGCTATGCCTATGACGCGCTTGGCCGGCAGATAAGCCGGACTGATGCAGAAGGAAATGTTCAACAGTCGATTCTCAATACGCTGGGCGACGTTGTTGAAGAACGAACCACATTGCGTTCCTCAACGGGATCGACCAGCCTGAGCTGGGCGTACGGCTACGATTCCAACCAGAACCTCATCGCTGAGCAACGCCCCGGGGACCCGGCCCCGAGCACCGCCGCCTACGACGCGAACGACCAGCTGGTTGGGGCGACCAATCCGTTGGGTCTCGGCTGGTCTGCACAACGTAACCTGCGCGGTGATGTCGATGCCGTCGAGCGTGGCGATGTATCCGTGTTCGCCGGCACCTACGACGCCAATGGCCGCCTGGTCCGCGTCGGGGCGGACGACCATGGTGGCGTCGAGTTCGTCCATGACCTGGTCGGCAATCAGACGGAGATCCGTCCGGCGGACCTCGGGGCGTTCCAGAGGGAATACGATGCCGCCGGCCAGCTCGTCGTGGAACGAAACGCCCAGGGAGGTGAGACTCGCCATGCCTACGACGTGCTGGGCAGACGGGTATCCACGACCCGACCCGACGGTGGCCAGCGCAGTATCGAGTATGACGACGCCGGGCGAATCATTCGCCAGACCGACAGTTTCGGCATGGATGTTCGCTACGAGTACGATGCTGCGAACCGGCTTGTCGCGCTGACCGGATCCGACGGCGTCCGGCGCGAGACCCGGTACGATTCGGCGGGCCGCCCCACCGATGTCGATCTGGATCTCGGTGAGCGCTGGAACTACGAATACGACGCGGTCGGTCGCCTCGCGAGATCTACCGATGGCTCGGGCTCGACCTTCGAGTTCGCGTACGACTCGCTGGGGTCTGTCGAAACCATGACCATGCCGGAAGGGCAGGTCCTCCGATTCGAGCATGACGGGCTTGGCCGGCTGACGTCTCACGCCCTGCCGTTAGGGCAACAGCGGATGCTCCAATACGATGCGAGCGGTCGTGTAATCCAGTCCACCAAGTTCGATGGCACGGTAATCGGTCTCCAGTATGACGACGATGCACGCACGCTGACGCGCACGGTGGATGGCGGCAGTGAAATCTACCAGTACGATGCGCGCGGTCGAATCGTCGCCTACGACGGGCCGGCACTCGCGGAGCGCATGGCGTACGACGGACTCGGACGCCTGACTCAATGGCAGAGCGGGGCGAATATCGCCACGCTGTACACGCGGGACGACACCGGCCGCGTTACGCGCATCGCAACTCCGAGCGGGGAGACCGAGCGAGACTACGATGTCGCCAGTCGAGTCGAAACACTCCGCTACAGGGGTGTGGCTTCAAGCGTCGATCGCAACGCGCTGGGGATTCCCGTCGGTTTCACGCTGGCCGGCGTGTTGGAAGGCGAGCATGACTACGATGGCAAGGGGCGGGCGCTATCTCTCTCCTTCCGGTCGGGAGCGGACATCGTCGCGTTCTATGATTACTCGTTCGATGATGCGGGCAGAATTTCTCGCGTGTCCCGCCATGACGGTGTCGATACCGACTACAGCTACGACGCCGGCGGGCGCCTCATCGCCGAGACGGTCTCAAACGGTGCCGTGGTCCTGAGAGAGGCGACGTATACGTTTGATGGCAACGGCAACATCGCCGCAGTAAGCCGCGACGGCCAGACGACGTCCAGGACATACGATGACAACGACCGACTCTTGCAGTCCGGCGGCGTAGAGTTTGGTTGGGATCCCAACGGGAACCTCATTTCACGTTCGGATGGGTCGGTCGCCGAGCGGTACACCTACGACTCCCAGGATCGGCTCGTCGTTTACGAACGCACTGGCCCTGAGTCCGTGACCGTCGCGTACGGATATCACACGGACGGGCTGCTACGTTACCGGCGCGTCGGGAGCGAAACACGCTACTTCACCTGGGACCGGAGCATTCCGGCCATGCCCATGCTCCTCGAAGTGACTGACGGAAGCGGGGACCAGATACGACGCTATCTCCATGACGGCGTGTTCGTCACTCACTCGATCGATTCGGCGGGCATCCCCACTGCCTACGTCCGCGACCATCTCGGTTCGGTAACGGCACGGGTCAGGGCCGGCGAGGTGACTCAGATCGACTACGACGCCTACGGGCGCGTGCTGTCCGGCGGACCCGAAACGCTGGAACTGGGTTATGCGAACTCGCTGACCGATCCCGAGACGGGCCTGGTGTTCATGCGCAGTCGATGGTATGACCCGCGAGAAGGTCGCTTCGTCACGGCGGACTCCGCGTCCCCCGACCCGCTACGGCCACGCACCATCAATCGCTACGCTTATGTCGGTGGCGATCCGATTAATCGCACCGATCCGAGCGGCCAGACGGAGTTCCGACTGGCGAGCGTCATTGTGCAGCTGTCCATCGCGAGCACGCTCTTTGCGGTGGGCGACATCCTGTATCGAACCGGGCCGGAAGAGTTCGTCGCGGGAGGCCTAGGCGTGCGACGGATCTTGAATTCAGAGGCCCGTGGACCCGATGCCAGGTTCGTGCCTTTCGGTGTCTTCAGCGCGAATCTCAATGCTTGGGGAATCGGTTTCACAGGCGGCCTCGAGCGCCTCCAGTTCAATAGCCCTGAAAGCAAGGAGCGGGCTAACTACCTGTTCTTCGGTCCCTCGCTTTCCATTCCCGCCACGCTGCCGGATGCGAGTGTCGTGGGCGGCGGCGTTACGGTCGCGATTGTTGGTCGATCCGCGATCTATAACACGCCGAAGCCCGAACACTACCAGGGCTATTTCGTGGCAGCGTCCTACGGTGGATCGGTGACCGGGCAATTGACCAGTAAGGTCGGGGTCGCCGGAGGTGGAGCCGGAGCGCTCTCCGGGTTCTGGTCGCCGGTGCCGACCTACTTCACCGATGGAGCCGGAGGCATTTTCGACGGCGCTGATGACTGTACGAGCTGTGAGAGCCGGTACAGCTTTGGTTACCGTGCCGGCATCGCTGCGACGGCGGGGCGTGGCACGGGCGGCAGGAATCGGGCGTTCAGCTTCGCCATTTCGTACTACTGGCTGCTCGATTCCTGGGATGTAGCCGACTGAGACTGAAGCGGACGCGGAGCCGGTCCCCCCTACCAAAAGACAAACGACATTGTGAAACTGGAGATTGAAATGAAGATGTTTACCGCACTGATCGGCGCGACACTTATGTTGGTCCCGCCGCTGGCGAGCGCCAACCCGATCTTCTACGAGGTCGAGAACATCAGCGGCGATCAATGGCAGTACACATACACGGTCGGCAACGAGACGGATGCCTCGATCGACTGGTTCACCATCTGGTTCGACCCGGCCTTGTACGCGTTCGATACCGTGGGCACCGGCGACGACGTGGAAGTGGACCCGGACGCCTTCGCGGGGCCGGACTTATGGAGCGTGCTGGTGGCTGCGCCGGATCCGTTGTTCGATCCCCCGCCCACGGACGATCAGTTCGGTTTCTATGACGCCTGCGTGGGGGGTATTTTCTGCGACCAAGGGAACGAAGGAGCCGTCGCTCCGGGCTCGCGAGTCTCGGGCTTCACTATGCTCTTTACCTGGCGTGGCACAGGTACGCCGGGCAGCCAGCCTTTCACGCTCGGCGGCGACTGGCTGCCGACGGACTTGGTCACTGAGCCCCTGGTGGCTGGGCCCGTGCCCGTGCCCGAACCGGGAACGCTGGGTCTGCTCGGGATGTCATTCGCATTGCTCGGTTTCGCCCGGAGGACGCCGGCAGGACGCTGAGCCCACTGCAAGTCGGGTGGCGTACGCTGGTTTCTCATGGAGGTGAGCAATGGAGCCAGGGCTGACGGACAGGGATGCCGAGCTCGAGAAACAAATGCTGGCGATCTGCGACGAGGTGCTGGCGTTGCCGAGCGCTGAGCGGGACGACTACCTTGCCGCCCGGTGTGCAGGCCGGCCGGCACTCCGCGCCGGCGTCGAATCCTTGCTGCAGGCCATCGACGACTCAGGCCATTTCCTGAAGCTCGAGGTGGACGAGCAAGAGCTCTAGCCGTCGTCGTATCTCGAGGTTGGACTCGACGGGCCGCAGGTCAGCGCTGAAGGCGGCTTTCGAGGGATAGCGCCGTTCCGGTTCGCGGTCCAGCGCCTTCATCAGGATATTGTCCAGGTCGCCGGTCAGCAGCTGGTAGGTAAGCACCCCGAGCGAGTAGGCGTCACTCGCGGCCGCCACCCGGCTTGCCGCTCGCGCCCTTGCGCTCCTGGCGCAGCAGCGTCTTCATCAAGGCCCTGGGGCGGACCAGGGGCACCTGTTTCTCCGTCAGCGATTCCGCCAGCGCCCGCGGCAATCCGACCCCGCCCTCGGCCATCAGCTGGAACATGTTCGCCACGGCAGCTGCGTTGCGCGCCAGCTGGGCCATCAACGGGTGGTCCGGGGGCGGCACGGGGAAACGGAACACGAGGGTGGCGTCTTCCCGCCGGAAGCCGTCGTGCGGCACGTAAGGCTCCAGCAGGTGGCGCATGGCCTTGTTCTCCACCTGCAAACGTCCGTCTGCGTAGGGGATACCGCGTTCGCTGACCATCGCGAGCAGGCGGTGCAGGAGAATCCGCCCGATGCCCAGTCCCTGCCAGTCATCGACGATCGTGATCGCGATCTCGGCGGCATCCGGGCTGTCCTTGCTCCGCACGAAGCGGGCCATGCCGATACCGTTCTTCTCCGTGCCGTCCGGTCCGAGCTCGATGGCGGTGATGGCGCCATGATCATCGTCGCAGGGCGCGACAAGCTCATCGATTTCCTGCGGGTTCAGCTGCATCTTGGGATAGAACCAGCGCATCACGCGAGTTTCCATGGACAGCTGGTTGAACGCGGCGATGATGCCGTCCCGGTCGTCCGGGCGCACCAGCCGCAGTCGCATCACGCCGCCGTCGGGCAACGTGATGTCCTCGCGATAACGGTCATCGAATCTCATCGATCACCCTGCTCCAACCCATGTCGGCCGCCGGAATGGCTTCTGATGCAATGCAGCATAGCATCCGATTGAGTCCGGTGCCCGGAACACGGAGGATAGCGGAGATGGATGTCGATCCCGAGTCGCAGGAAATCGTGTTTCGCGCCCGCCGGCGCGGGCCCTGCGGCGAAGTGGCCCTCCTGCTCGAGGCGGTGGGCCTGCGGCCGGTCGTGCACGAGTACGGCAGCGATTGCATCGTCCTGGTGGGAGCGGCCGACGCGGCCCGGGCGCGGCGAGAGATCGAGGCCTGGCGTGCGGAGAACCTGCAGCGCCCGGCGGACCCGGCCCCGCGCGAGCCCCTGGCGGGAGGTCGCCGCGGCGTCGCCGGCTACATCGCGGTCATGATCTTCGTGGCCCTGGCCGTCACCAATTTCGCCTTCGACCGAGACTGGCTGGCGGCGGGCCGGATCGACGGCGCCGCCATGCTCGCCGGGGAGTGGTGGCGGGCCGTCACGGCGCTGACCCTGCACGCCGATCTCGCCCACATCGCCGCGAACCTGTTTTTCGGCGGGGTGTTCGGGTGGTTCGCGGGCCGTTACCTCGGCTCGGGGATCGCCTGGTTCCTGATTCTGCTGGCCGGCATCGTCGGCAATATCCTCAACGTATGGATCATGGGTCCGGGCCACAGGGCCATCGGCGCGTCCACCGCCGTATTCGCGGCGCTCGGCCTGCTCGGCTCGCTGGGCTGGACGGGCCGGCGCGGCAGCCTGCGGGGATGGCTTTATCGCCTGGCGCCGGTGATCGCCGCGGTCGCGGTGCTCGCCTACACCGGCGCCGGCGGCGAGCGGACCGACATCGGTGCGCATATCTGGGGCTTCGTCGCGGGCCTCGGTGCCGGCCTCCTGGCGGCGCGCGTCCCGCGCGAGATACTGCTCCGGGGCAGCGTGCAGGCGGCGGCCGGGTTCGCCGTGGTCGCGTTGCTGTCGGGCGCCTGGACGATCGCGCTCGGCTGAGCGCCCTCAGCTCCGCGCGAAGGCCGCCGGCATGGTCGCCGGGGGGCCGAGCCGGCCGAAAACGGCCACCGCAAGCGCCGACAGCAGGAATCCCGGCACCAGTTCATAGAGATCGAAGATCCCGCCCGAGGCGGCGCCCCACGTGACCACCGTGAACCCGCCCACGAGGATGCCTGCGTAGGCGCCGGCCAGGCTCATGCGCCGCCAGTAGAGCGAGGCGAGGATGGTCGGGCCGAACGAGGCGCCGAATCCCGCCCAGGCATAGGCCACGAGGTCCAGCACCTTGCTGTCGGGATCGAGCGCGAGGACGAACGCACCGACGGCGATCACGATCACGGCGAGGCGACCGACCCACAACAGCTCGCCCGGTCCGGCTCCGGGACGCAGCAGGTCCCGGTAGAGGTCCTCGGAGACGGCCGAGGAGGCGACCAGCAGCTGCGAGTCGGCGGTGCTCATCACGGCGGCGAGTATTCCGGCGAGACAGATGCCGGCCACCACGGGATGCAGGAGGAGAGCCGCCAGCGCCATGAAGGCCTTTTCGCTGTCGGCGCCCTCCAGCGCGGGGTCGAGCAAGGCCGCCGCCGCGAGGCCGACCAGGGTCGCAGTGCCCAGCCCGATGGCCGCCCAGCTCACCCCGATGCGGCGTGCCGCCACGAGTTCATCCGCCGAACGCACCGCCATGAAGCGCGCAAGAATGTGCGGCTGGCCGAAATATCCCAGCCCCCAGCCGAGCAGCGAGGCGGCGGCGAGCCAGCTGATCGGGGTCCCCGTGACATCGGTGAAGGCGTCGAGCAGTGCAGGGTTGGTGGCCTCCAGGCTGGCGCCGAGGCCGCCGAAGCCGCCCGCGGCCGCGACGCCGAAAGACGACACGAGCACCAGCGCCACGAGCATCAGCACGCCCTGCAGCGTGTCGGTCCAGCTGACGGCGAGGAAGCCGCCGATAAAGGTGTAGGCGAGCACCGCGCCGGCCCCCGCGCTCACGGCCCACAGGTAGGGCAGGCCGAAGACCGCCTCGAACAGCTTGCCGCCGGCCACCAGGCCGGAGGCGGTGTAAAAGGTGAAAAACACCAGCACGACCACCGCGCCGAGCAGGCGCAGCAGGCCATGGGGGTCGCTGAATCGTCGTTGCAGGTACTCCGGCAGGGTCAACGCGTCGCCGTAGACCTCGGTCGCGACCCGCAGCCGGCGGGCCGTGAAGCGCCAGTTCAGCCAGGTGCCGGCCAGCAGGCCGACGACCAGCCAGCCAGCCTCGAGGCCCGCGAGGTAGGCGTAGCCCGGCAAGCCGAGCAGCAGCCAGCCGCTCATGTCCGAGGCCTGCGCCGAGAGGGCGGTGGTCCACGGGCCCAGGCGGCGCCCGCCGAGGATGTAATCGCGCAGGTCTGCGGTGCGCCGCCAGGCGATGACGCCGATCGCCAGCACGACGGCCAGGTAGACGACAAAAGTCAGCGTGACGGCGGGGCCGGTCTCGATCATGAGCCTGTCCTTCTCGTGCGCGCGAACGATGATGGTACCCCAGGCGGCGGTTTCGCCGGGGCCGGGGCGGCTCGCCGGCCCTGCCGGATTTTGTCGCAGCGCGGTATGCTTGGCCCCGATGGGTGCTCCTGCATTGCGAATCCTGGCCGGGCCGACCGCCCTCGAGCGCCTCCGCAAGGACGGCTTCGACCCGGACGCGTTCACGGTCATGGCCGGAGCGTCCGGCGGTGCCAAGTGGCTGGTGCTGGGCGGTCTCGACCGGGCCCTGGCGCGCCATGTCATCGCGCCGCGGCGGCGCAAGCTGTTCCTGCTCGGCACCTCGATCGGCGCCTGGCGGGCCTGCTGTCATGCCCAGGCCGACCCGCTGGCGGCCTTCGATCGCTTCGAGCAGGCCTACCTGGAACAGCGCTACAGCGTCCGCCCCTCGGCGGCGGAGGTGAGCCGGGTCACGGCGGGCATCCTCGAGCGCCTCCTCGGTGAGCACGGTGCGGCGGAGATCCTGTCCCATCCGACGCTGCGAATGAACGTGGCCGCGGTGCGGGCGCGCCACCTGGCCGCGAGCGAGACGCCCTGGATGCAGAAGCTGGCCCTGGGCCTCGCGGCCATCGGGAACCTGGCCTCGCCGCGGACCCTGCAGGCGTTTTTCGAGCGCGTGCTGTTCTACGATCCGCGTGATTCGGCCCCCTTCATGGCGCCCGGCGTGTTCCCGGCCACCCGGGTCCCGCTCGACACCGCCAACCTGGCGCCCGCGGTCATGGCCACCGGCGCCGTGCCGCTGGTGCTGGCCGGGGTGCCGTCGATCCCCGGGGCCCCGGCGGGACTTTACCGGGACGGCGGGATCATCGATTACCACTTCGACTGCGCCATGGCCGGAGACGGGGACGGCCTGGTGCTCTATCCGCATTTCTACCCCCACCTGGTGCCCGGCTGGTTCGACAAGGCGCTGCCGTGGCGCGACGCGAGTCCCGAGGCCCTCGACCGCACCGTGATCCTGTGCCCGTCGGCGGATTTCGTGGCGGCGCTGCCCGGCGGCAAGATCCCGGATCGTAAGGATTTCTGGGCCTTCGACGACGCCGAGCGCCTGCGCCGCTGGACTCTCGCAGTGCGCGCGTCGCGGCGGCTGGGAGAGGAGTTCTCGGCCCTCTTCACCGACGGCGGACTGGTCGCCCGCGCCGAACCGCTGCGACCCCGGCGCGGGTGACTCTGGACGCATTCCAGCCGATCCCCGGTCTTGCCGCTATAATTCAAGCCGGTCCACTGGCGTGAGCAATCCCATGAGCCTGGCAAAAACGGTCAATTACGCGCTGGCTCTGACGCGCGTCGATTTCGAGATTCTTCGCCATCACCACTCCAGCACGTCGCTCGAGGCGGCCCGGACCGCCCATGTCGATCCGGCGTCGCTCGCCAAGGCGGTCGTGCTCAAGGACGCCATCGGGCCCCTGCTCGCAGTGGTGTCCGCGAGCCGGAAGCTGGACCTGGAGCGGCTGCGCGCGGCCCTGCGCCGGCCGCAGCTGGACTTCATTCCCGAGGACCAGCTCGACCAGTTGTTCTACGACTGCGAGAAGGGCGCGATCCCGCCGCTCGGCCCGGATTACCGCGTGCCGACCGTGGTGGACGTCCGCCTGCGCGACACCGACGAGGTGTATTTCGAGGCCGGCGATCACGAGGACCTGGTCCACGTGGACCAGACGAGCTTCCGTGCGCTCATGCGCGGCGCGGAATATCTCGACATCGTCACCGACAGCGACTGATTCTTCCGCCGCGCGTCGCCCGACGAGCCTGGCCTTAAATGCCCGCCGCGCCGGATCCCCATGGCATCGCCGTAATGCTGCTCGCGGTCACGGCGCTGTTCCTGTTCAGCCGCGACCGGATCCCGATGGAAACCTCGGCGCTGGTGGTGCTCGGCGTGCTGATCGTCGGCTTCGAGCTGTTCCCCTACACGGCGCCCTCCGGGCAGATCGTGAGCACCGCCACCTTCCTGGCGGGCTTCGGCAACATGGCCCTGATCACCATCATGGCGCTCCTGATGTGCACGCGCAGCCTGGAGGCTACCGGCGCCCTGCAGCCGGTGGCCGATCGCCTCGCGAAGATGTGGTTGCGCAGTCCCACCACGGCCCTGCTGGCCGCCTTGTTGCTCGCCGGCACCCTGAGCATGTTTCTCAACAACACGCCGGTGGTGGCGATGCTGTTGCCCATTCTCGTCAGCGTGGCGCTGCGCACCGGCACGCCGGCCTCCTCGGTGCTCATGCCGGTGGGCTACGCGACCATCGTCGGCGGGGTCTGCACCACGATCGGTACGTCCACCAACCTGCTGGTGGTGCAGATCTCGGCCGAGATGGGCCTGGCCCCGATGGGCATGTTCCATTTCACCGGCGTTGCCGTGCCGGCGGCGCTGCTCGCCATTTTTTACCTGTGGCTGGTCGCACCGCGCCTCGTGCCGGACCGGACGCCCCCCCTGCCCGACACCTCGCCGCGCGTCTTCGAGGCGATTCTCCACGTCGATGAGCAAAGCGCGGCCGCCGGCTGCACGATTCCGGAGCTGGTGACGCGCACCGAGGGGGCGCTGCGCCTCGGCGGCATCGAGCGCGGTCCCGGACTGTTCGTCGCGCGCCTCCCCTCGGTGAAGATCCGACCCGGCGACCGGCTTCATGTGCGCGACACCCCGGAAAGGCTGAAGCGTTTCGAGCACCAGCTGGGCGTCAAGCTCTACGATGCGCTCGATCCCTCGCATGCACTCGCGGCCGACGAGGCGCCCAGGGCAGGCGACCAGCGCATGGCGGAGATCGTCGTGACCCGGGGCTCTCCGCTTCATCGGCGTACCCTGAAGAGCGTGCCTTTTTTCGCGCACCATGGCTTGCTGCCGGTCGCCGTGCACCGGCCGCGATCCCGCGGGGCCGAGGTCAGCGATATCGGCGACGTGTTCCTGCGCGCCGGCGATATCGTGCTGGTCCAGGGCTCGGCCGCGTCGCTGGATGCCGTGAAGCGGACCGGCAACGTGCTGGTGGTGGACGGTTCGCTCGGCCTGCCGCACACGAGCAAGGCGCCGGTGGCGGCGTCGATCATGGTCGCGGTGGTGCTGGCCGCCGCCTTCGGCGTGCTGTCGATCACGGTCGCCGCCTTGCTCGGCGTGCTGGCGATGCTGGTGACAAACTGCCTGAACTGGCGGACCGCCCTGGGGGCGCTCGATCGCCGCCTGATCATCGTCATCGTCGCCAGCCTTGCGCTGGGCCGCGCCCTGACGGTGACCGGGGGGATGGAATATATCGCCAGCCTGTTCGTCATGGCGGCCGAGCCCTGGCCGACCGTGGTGGCGCTGGCCGGGCTGATGCTGGTCATCGCGCTGCTGACCGAGGTCGTCACCAACAATGCCGCCGCGGTGCTCGGGACGCCGGTGGCCGTGTTCGTCGCCGAGCGTCTCGGGGTGCCGGCCGAGCCGTTCGTTCTCGCGGTGTTGTTCGGCGCGAACATGAGTTACCTGACGCCCATCGGCTACCAGACGAACCTGATGGTGCTGTCCGCCGGCGGCTATCGCTTCACGGATTTCTTCCGCGTCGGCCTGCCGCTGCAGCAGATCATGTGGTGGTCGTTGACGATCCTGCTGGCGTTCCGTTACGACCTGTTCTGAGCCGGGAGCGCGGTCGCCGCGCCGGGCGGTCTTTCCTCGGACCCTGGTCGCGGCCCGCGGCCTGGCCCGCTGCGGCACGATGCTTTCTCGCCACGCCCGGAATGGTTAGCATCAGCGGGACCGGACCGGCCAGACCGGATAACCACATTGCCGGCCGGACGGGGAGGAGTGCGGATGCTGCAGACCTGGGTTCCCCCGGTCGTTGCGCTGGCTTACGTCGGATTGCTGTTCCTGGTCGCCTCCTTGGGCGACCGGCTGCATCGGCGCGGGGTCTACGTGCCCACGCCCGTCATATACAGCCTGGCGCTCGGCGTCTATTGCACTTCCTGGACCTTCTTCGGTGCGGTGGGTCGCGCGGCGTCCAGTGGCTGGGACTACATCGCGATCTATCTCGGCCCCATGATCGTGTTCCTGCTCATGACCCGCCTCCCGGCCCGGATCGTGGCGGTCAGCAAGCAGCAGAGCATCACCTCGGTCGCCGATTTCATCGCCTCGCGCTACGGCAAGGCCCAGGGGATCGCGGCGCTCGCCTCCGTCATGGCCCTGGCGACGGTCCTGCCCTATATCGCACTGCAGCTGAAAGCCGTGTCCGGCAGTTACAGCCTGATCACCGGCGGGCCCGGTATGGCGGTCGTCCCGCCCGTGTCGGAGGACACGGGCCTGGTGGTGGCGCTGGTGCTGGCGGTGTTCACGATCCTCTTCGGCACCCGCCAGGTGGACTCCACGGAAAGCCATCGGGGCGTGATGCTGGCCGTGGCCTTCGAGTCGGCGGTCAAGCTCGTCGCCTTCGGGGCGGTGGGCCTCTGGGTTCTCTACGGCCTGTTCGACGGGCCCGGCGCCCTGCTGGCCGCCTCGCAGGCCGACGCGGCCGTGATGCGGCTGTATTCCTCGGTGACGATCGATCACGGCTTTCTCGTCATGACGATCATTTCGATGCTGGCGATCCTGTGCCTGCCGCGGCAGTTTCATGTCGCGGTGGTGGAAAACACCGGGCCGCGCGACCTGGCGCTGGCCCGCTGGGCCTTCCCCGCCTATCTCGCGGTGTTCTCCGTGCTGGTGGTGCCGATCGCGGCGGCCGGGCTGATCACGCAGGGGGACGGGGCGGCGGCCGACGGATTCCTCCTCAGCCTGCCGCTGGCAGGGGGGCAACCGGGCCTCGCGCTGCTTGCCTTCCTCGGCGGCTTTTCGGCCGCGACCGGGATGGTGATCGTCGCCACCATCGCGTGCAGCACCATGCTGTGCAACGAGGTCGTCATGCCGGCGCTGGTCAAGCTGCGCGGCGAGGAAGTCTCGCGCCGCCCCGATCTCGCACGCCTGCTGCTGCAGATCCGCCGCGTGCTGATAGTCGGCATTCTTGCGCTCGCCTGGCTGGCTTACCGCGTGATCGGCATGTATGGCACGCTGGCGTCCATCGGACTGTTGTCCTTCGCTCTTGCTGCGCAGTTCGGTCCGGCGATGATCGGCGGTCTTTACTGGCGCCGCGCGACCCGGGCCGGCGCGATCGCGGGGATGTGGGCGGGTTTCCTGCTCTGGTCCTGGACGTTGCT
Organism: Wenzhouxiangella sp. XN24; assembly: GCF_011064545.1. Lineage (NCBI taxonomy): Bacteria > Pseudomonadati > Pseudomonadota > Gammaproteobacteria > Chromatiales > Wenzhouxiangellaceae > Wenzhouxiangella > Wenzhouxiangella sp. XN24. The sequence goes on along the minus strand of NZ_JAAMFG010000036.1, from coordinate 144,858 downwards.
GCTGCCGGCTTTCGCGCAGACCGGCTGGCTGCCGATCGGGCTCGTCCAGGCCGGCCCCTTCGGTATCGAGTGGCTCCGCCCCTACGGCATGTTCGGCCTGACCGGCCTGGATGCCGTGACGCATGGGGTCGTCTGGAGTCTCGGGGCCAACATCCTGTTTTACGTGGGCGTGTCGCTGTATACGGCGCCGCGCATGATGGAGCGTCGCCAGGCCGCGGCTTTCGTCGGTCCGGAAGATCGTGCGCCGCATGGCCCGGACGGCCTCGTGGTGCCGGTCACCGATCGTATCCGGGGTTCAGCGAAAGTCGGCGACCTGCGGATTCTCGCGGAACGCTTCATCGGCCGGGAAAAGGCCACTGCCGCATTCGAGCTGCACCTCGGAGAGCGCGGCCTGCCTTTCGTCGACGGTCTGCGCGCTGATACGCAGCTGCTGAACCTGACCGAGCGGCTGCTTTCGGGAGCGATGGGCGCATCTGCCGCACGCACGGTGCTCGTGTCCGCGCTGAAAGGCGCCGAGCTGCAGATCGAGGACGTGGCCAGCATCGTCGGCGAAGCATCGCAGGTCTCGCGCTTCAATCGCGACCTGCTGGAAACCACCCTCGAGAATGTCGCGGAAGGCATCAGCGTGATCGACGCGGATTCGCGCCTGGTGGCATGGAACCGCCGTTACGCCGAGTTGTTCGACTATCCCGACACCTTGTTGCGCATCGGCACGCCCATCGAGACGCTGATCCGCTACAACGCGGGTCTCGGCCGTTGCGGGCCGGGCGACGTCGAGGCGCATGTCGCCAAGCGGCTTGCCTATTTCGAGCGCGGCGAGCCGCACGTGTTCGAGCGCACGCGTGACGACGGATCTGTGATCGAGATGCGGGTGAACCCTCTGCCGGGCGGCGGCTATGTCGCCAGCTTCAGCGACATCACGGAGCACAAGCGCACGGAACGTGCGCTGCGCGAAAGCGAGGCGAATATCCGCATCTACACGGACAACGTGCCCGTGCTGATCGCCTACCTCGATAGCGAGCTGGTGTACCGCTTCGTCAACAAGGCCTACGAGCGCTCGATCGGCCTGCATCGCGACGCCATCTGCGGCCGGCGCGTGCACGAGGTGCTCGGCCGGGAACGCTTTCTCGAGCGGGAGGCGCACATGGAGAGCGCGCTCGCCGGCCTGCGGCAGAGCTTCGAGGTTTCCACCATCGACGGCGAGGGCCAGCCGCGCTACGCGGAAGCGACCTATATCCCGCAGTTCGATGCGACGGGCCGCGTGCAGGGTTTCTTCGCCCTGTTCCACGACATCACCGAGCGGCGCCGCGCCCAGCAGGGCCTGCGGGAGGCCTACGAGACCCTGGAGCAGCGCGTCCGTGACCGCACCCGCGAACTGTCCGAGGTCAACCAGAGGCTGCGCAGCGAGATCGAGCTGCGCAAACGCATCGAGCGGGCCCTGCGCGAGGCGAAGAAAGACGCGGAAGCCGCCAATCTCTCGAAGACACGCTTCCTGGCGGCCGCCAGCCACGATCTCTTGCAGCCGCTCAACGCGGCGCGACTGTTCACCTCGGCGCTCGGCCAGGGTGAGCATGAGGCACGGACGCTGCGCGCGGTGGACCGGATCGACAGTTCCCTGCGTGCCGCCGAGGAGCTGTTGACCGCGCTGCTCGACATTTCCAAGCTGGACGCCGGAGCGCTCGAGCCGCGCCATTCCGATTTCCGCGTCGACGACATCCTCGCGGCCCTCGGCGTGGAGTTCGGCGTCATCGCCCGCACCCGCGGCATCGATTTCCGCGCGCTGCCCTGCCGTCTCCTGGTACACAGCGATCGCCAGTTCCTGCGCCGCATCCTGCAGAACTTCCTCTCGAACGCGCTGCGCTACACCAAGGAGGGACGCGTGGTGCTCGGTTGCCGTCGCCGCGGCGATTTCCTGTCCATCCAGGTCTGCGACACCGGGCCGGGCATCCCTGCGGAGCACCTCGAGGACGACATCTACGAGGAGTTCCGGCGCTTCCAGCCGCGCGACGAAATGGGCGCCAAGGGCATGGGCCTCGGCCTCGCCATCGTGCGCCGCATGGCGCGGGCGCTGGGTCACGAGATCCGGGTGCGCTCGGAACTCGGGCGTGGCTCGGTGTTCTCTGTCGAGGTGCCGCTGGCCGCGAGCCAGGTGCAGGTCGCCGCACCGGTCGTGGTCAGCGGCCCGGCGGCCCGGCTCGACGAGGCCCTGGTGCTGTGCGTGGACAACGAGGCCAATATCCTCGAGGGCATGGCGCAGTTGCTGGAAGGCTGGTCCTGCGAGATCGTCACCGCCACCGACACGGCCAGCGGACTCGCGGCGCTGGAAACGGCGGGCCGGCCGCCGGACCTGGTGCTGGCGGACTTCCATCTTGATGGGGCCGACACCGGCCTGCATACCATCACCGCGGTCCGCGCGCGGTGGGGCGAAGTCCCGGCGGTGGTGATCACTGCGGACTACGGCGAGGAAGCCCGTGAGCGCGTCCGCGATGCCGGTTTCGCCATCATGCGCAAGCCGGTGAAGCCGGCCGCACTGCGCGCCATCATGAGCCAGTTGCTGCTGGCGCGGCGCCAGTCCGTGGCGGCTGCGGCCCGCGCCGCCGCGGGTTAATCGGGTCGGGCTGAGGTCTCGAGCCGGCGCGCCGCGACGGCCGCCTGGGTGCGGCTGCGCACGCCGAGCTTGCGGAAAATCGCGGTCACGTGGGCCTTGATGGTGGCCTCCGAGACCTGCAGCTCGGCGGCGATCTGCTTGTTCAGCAGCCCCTCCGCCAGCATGTCCAGCACCCGGAACTGCTGCGGCGTGAGGCTCGCGACGCGCCGGGCCAGTTCCTCGTGTTCCGAGAGCGTCGAGTCGTCCAGCGCCAGCGCCGCCTCGGGCAGCCAGATCTCGCCCTCGAGCACCGCGGCGATGGCCTCGGAAATGGTTTCCGCGGGAGACGATTTCGGGATGAAGCCGGAGGCGCCGAAATCCACCGCGCGGCGCATGACCCCGGCGTCGCTGGTCGCCGACACCAGCACCACCGGCAGCGCGGGGTATTGCGTGCGCAGCCAGGCGAGCACCGAGAAACCCTGCGCACCCGGCATTTCCAGGTCGAGCAGCACCAGGTCCGCATCCTCGCAATCGCCCACGGCCGCCTGCAGGGACTCGAAGGATTCCGCCTCGATGAAGCTTACGCCGGGCATCATCGGGGCGAGCGCCTGCTGCAACGCCTCACGGAACAGCGGGTGGTCGTCTGCGACGATAATGCGCGCACTCTCGCCCATGATTGTTTCCCGGTATTCCCGCGGCGGGCCCTTGCGGGCGCCGCCACGGGGATTGTTCGGCCTGGCAGCCTCGCCCGCGGCGAGATCCCGCCGATCTCAGGTGATTTTCTTGCGATTCTCGATCAGGTCGTCCACGACGCCGGGATCCGCCAGCGTCGAGGTGTCGCCGAGGTTGCCGTACTCGTGGGCCGCCACCTTGCGCAGGATGCGGCGCATGATCTTGCCGGAACGCGTCTTCGGCAGGCCCGGCGCGAACTGGATCACGTCCGGTGTCGCGATCGGCCCGATCTCGGTGCGTACCCAGGTCCGCAGTTCCTTGTTCAGCTCCGGGGTCGGCTCTTCGCCGGCCTGCAGCGTCACGTAGCAATAGACGCCCTGGCCCTTGATGTCGTGCGGGAAGCCCACGACAGCCGCTTCCGCGACCTTCGGATGGGCCACGAGGGCGCTCTCGATCTCCGCCGTGCCCATTCGGTGGCCGGAGACGTTGAGCACGTCGTCCACGCGCCCGGTGATCCAGTAATAGCCGTCCTCGTCGCGGCGCGCGCCGTCGCCCGTGAAGTAGCGGCCCTCGAACGTGGAGAAATAGGTCTGCACGAAGCGATCGTGATCGCCGAACACCGTGCGCATCTGGCCCGGCCAGCTGTCGAGCAGCACCAGGTTACCCTCGGTGGCGCCCTCCAGGGTGTTGCCCTCGTTGTCCACGATGGCCGGCTGCACGCCGAAGAATGGCAGGGTCGCCGAGCCGGGTTTCAGGTCGGTGGCACCGGGCAGCGGCGTGATCAGGATGCCGCCGGTCTCGGTCTGCCACCAGGTGTCGACGATCGGGCAACGATCGTCGCCGACGACGTGGTAGTACCACTCCCAGGCTTCCGGGTTGATCGGTTCGCCCACCGAGCCGAGCACGCGCAGGCTCTTGCGGCTGGTCTTCCTGACCGGTTCCTCGCCTTCGCGCATCAGGGCGCGGATGGCGGTCGGCGCCGTGTAGAAAATGTTGACCTGGTGTTTGTCCACCACCTGCCAGAAGCGCGAGCTGTCCGGGTAGTTCGGCACGCCCTCGAACATCAGCGTCGTGGCGCCGTTCGCGAGCGGGCCGTAGACGATGTAGCTGTGGCCCGTGACCCAGCCGACGTCGGCCGTGCACCAGTAGATCTCGCCGGGCTGGTAGTCGAAGACGTACTCGTGCGTCATCGAGGCATACACCATGTAGCCGCCGGTAGTGTGCAGCACGCCCTTGGGCTGGCCCGTGGAACCCGAGGTGTAGAGGATGAACAGCGTGTCTTCCGCGTTCATTTCCTCGACCGGGCACTCGGCCGGCTGGTCGGCGACCAGCGACTCGTACCAGACATCGCGGCCCTCGGTCCACGCGACCTTGCCGCCGGTGCGCTTGACGACCACCACGTTGGCGACGCTGTCGAGCTTGTGCTGCTCGAGGGCGCGGTCCACGTTGGCTTTCAGCGGCACCTTGCGGCCCCCGCGCAGGCCCTCGTCGGCGGTGATGATCAGCTTCGAGTTGCAGTCCTGGACGCGTCCGGCCACCGACTCGGGAGAGAAACCGCCGAACACGATGGAATGCGGTGCGCCGATGCGGGCGCAGGCCAGCATCGCGACCGCGGCTTCCGGGATCATCGGCATGTAGATCGTGACCATGTCGCCCTTGCCGATGCCCAGCGACTTCAGGCCGTTGGCCAGGCGGCAGACCTGCTCGTAAAGGTCGCGATAGCTGATGTGCTTCGACTCGTCCGGGTCGTCGCCCTCCCAGATGATGGCCGTCTGGTCGCCGCGTTCTGCGAGGTGCCGATCGAGGCAGTTCGCGCTCGCGTTCAGCGTGCCGTCCTCGAACCAGCGGATATGCAGGTGATGGCGGTCGAAGGAGACGTCCTTCACTTTCGAGTACGGCCTTATCCAGTCGATCCGTTTACCGTGTTCCGCCCAGAAGGCTTCGGGGTCCGCGATGGACGCCGCGTACATTTCCGCGTATTTCTCGCTGTCGCAGTGCGCTGCCCGGGCAAACTCGGCTTGCACCGGATAGACCTTGGATCCGGTCATCGATTCCTCCTCCTTGTAACGGGTCCCGCGCGTGACCGCGCGAGCCGTATTTTTCATCATGTGAGTCTTGGGTTCGCGCCTTGGCGCGTACATTAGACCTTCGTCGCAGCGGCGCCTTGGGCCTGTGCCGAAGCTTAACGCAACTCGGCGGCGGGCCCGCATTCTCCCGGCGTGCACGACAGCGCCGCAGGATTGTGGTTTTTTTACAACGCAATGCGTGAGCGATGTTTCGGTTTTCCCTGATCAATGTTACTTTCAGGTAGCAGAAACTTAGACTTTCAGCTAATACCAATAACGTGCCGCCATGCGTGATGATGCGCGGTGCGAGTTGCCTCCAGACGACAACCAGCAGGGGAGATGACGGCAAGGCGTGCCTCGATGGGTCGGGAAATTCGTCGCGAGAACGAATCCCCCGGTCGCGACGTGTCCAGGGTCCGGACGCCGTATCCCCGCTACAGACGAGTTCTACACAAGGAGAATAACGATGAGATTGAACAAGCCTCTCTCCAGCGGCCTGCTGGCGGCAGCCGTGCTCGCGATGGTGCCGCATACGGCAAGCGCATGGAGTCCGAAGCTCGAGGTGAACGAGAACGCCTGGGTCCAGCTGGGCTATCTGCACCAGTTCTGGTACGAGTCCGTCGACGACAAGAACGCCGGCGATCGCTCCAACGATTTCTTCACCCGCCGCAACCGCATCATGTTGCTCGGCCAGGCTGCAGAGAAGGTGCACTTCTTCGTCAACTACGACGCCGCCTCCGGCAGCGCCGCCGGCGGCCGCCAGGATCCGGTGCTCACCGACGCGTTCATCGACTACCGGATCGCTCCGGAATTCAACGTGATGGTCGGCCGCATGCTGGTGCCGTTCACGATCGACAACCAGTCGTCCGCCGTGTCGCTGACCGCGCTCGATTATCCGACCCGCACCCTGGCCAACCAGCCCACCACCCCCAGCGGCGCCTTCTGGCGCGACGACGGCATCATGGCCCGCGGCCTGCTCGGCGGCGGCATGGTCGGCTATCGCGTGGGTTACTTCCGCGGCGATCGCGACGCGACGCGCAATGACGGGGGCGACGGCCGCATCACGGGTATGGTCACGATTAACCTGGCCTCACCGCAGGGCGGCTGGTTCTTCAACCAGAACAGCCTCGGCGCGCTCGACGTGCTGACCTTCGGCGCAGGTTACGACAGCATGGGTCGCGCCAGCACTGGCTTCGACGACCACGAGGCCTGGAGCCTGTTCTTCACGGCGGAGCAGGGCATCGGGGCAGGTCACCTGTCGCTGAACGGCACCTACATCGACTGGGACGGCGTCATCGGCGGCTTTGGCGATGGCAAGAGCTTCAGCCTGCAGGCCGCGTTCCTGCCCACGGGCAGCAAGTGGCAGCCGGTGGTTCGCTGGCAGCAGCAGGACCCGGATGCCGGTGAGTCGCTCGACACCATCGGGCTGGGCCTGAGCTACTACATCAGCGGTCACCGCGCCAACATCAAGGCCGAGTACTCGATCGACGACCAGTTCGTCGGCGGCGAAAAGACCGACGCCTTCCGCGTCGGTGCTCAGGTGTTCTTCTAGGCCGACCCAGGCCGACAGGATCCGGCCACGTTGCCGGCAGGACGGGCGGCCCTCGGGCCGCCCGTCCTCGTTTGTGCGTCCGCAACAATATTTTGCATTGCACAATAAAAACGCGTTATGCTCCGCGCCCATCGACAAAGATCCAATAACAATCAGGAGAAGGGTATGAGCGGACGAAACGCGCTGGTCACCGGGGGCACGGGCTGCATCGGCAGGGTCATCTGCGAGGTCCTGCTCGAGGCGGGTTACCAGGTGGCGGCCAACTGTCATCCCGGCGACGCGGAGAACGCGGCCAAATGGCAGCAGGAACTCGCCGCGCGCGGCTTGCAGATCCACATACAGCCCTTCGACGCCAGCGATTACGAGGCGACCCGCGCCGGCGTGGCAGCCGTCGAGGCCGAGCTCGGTCCCGTGGACCTGCTGGTGAATGCCGCCGGAATCACCCGCGACGGCCGCCTCGCCAAGCTGGCGCCGGCCGACTGGCAGGCGGTACTGCGTACCAACCTCGACAGCGTCTACAACGCCACGAAGTCGGTCATCGAGGGGATGATCGAGCGCAAGTTCGGGCGCGTCGTCAACATCTCCTCGGTGAACGGGCAGCGCGGCCAGTTCGGCCAGGCGAACTACTCGGCCGCCAAGGCCGGGGTGCACGGCTTCACGATGGCCGTCGCGCGCGAAGTGGCCCGCAAGGGCATCACCGTGAACACGGTCTCGCCGGGCTACATCGAGTCGCCCCTGATCATGAACGTCCCGGAGCCCATCCGCGAGGGCATCCGCGAGCAGATCCCGGTCGGCCGCTTCGGCAAGCCCGCCGAAATCGCACGCGCCGTGCTGTTTCTCGCCTCCGACGACGCCGCTTACATCACGGGGACGGACCTGTCGGTGAACGGCGGATACCACATGGACTGAGGCCGGCACTTCACGGCGGGCGCCCGGGGCTGCATTATGAGCCCATGAAAGAACGCGTCATCCGGAAATATGCCAATCGCCGCCTCTACGACCCGTCGGAGAGTCGCCACCTCACGCTGGACGAGGTCCGCGAGCTAGTAGTCGCGGGCGAGAAGGTGCGGGTCGAGGACGCCAAGACCGGCGAAGACCTCACCCGCAGCATCCTCCTGCAGATCATCGTCGAACGGGAAGAGGCGGGACGGCCGCTGCTGTCCGCCGAGTTGCTGGAGCAGCTGATCCGCTTCTACGGCGGCGCGATGCAGGACTTTCTCTCGACCTACCTCGAGCGCAGCGTCGGCGCTTTCGTGGATCAGCAGCAGAGCTTCCAGGAACAGGTCCTGACGATGATGAAGGATACGCCGCTGTCCACCGTCAGCCAGCTGGCCGAGCAGAACCTCGCCACCTGGAAGGAGCTCCAGCAGCGCATGTTCGGCATGTCGGATACGCAGTCGCAAAATAAAAAACCCGGCGCCAATAAGCCTAAGTAGTTGTTTTTAAGGGTACGTATAATCCACAGAAGAAATCTTTTTGCAATGCAAAAAGATTTCTGCTAGCTTGTGTCCCCGGGATGGCAAACCGCCATCGAGCAGTTACGGAACAACCTGAGGACCCAGCCATGACGTACGACGACCTTTACACCCAGGCCCAGAAGGCCGGCGCACCCCTTGCCGAGATGACGGAATTCGGTTTCGAGAGCTTCGAGAAGGGTTTCCAGATGCAGGCCGACCTGCTGGGCGACGCGATCGATCTCGCCGTCGAGCAGATGAAAGTCGCCGCTTCGACGACCAGTCCGACCGAGTACTTCCAGGCCCAGACGAAGCTGGCCGAGGAATATGTCGCGCGGGTACAGAAGCGCGCGGAGAGCCTGATGGAAACCGCCACCGAGGCGCAGGGCAAGCTGGCCGCGTGGGCGGAACAGGGCATCAAGCAGGCCCAGTCGAATTTCGGCGAGACCATGGCCGCCGCGCAGGCCGCCGCGCCGAAGCCGGCAGGCAAGAAGGGCGCCTGAAGCAGGACGGGAACGGGCGGGGCGGCGACGTCCCGCCCGTTTTTTTTGCGTCCGGCAGGCCCCCGGGCTTGCCCGGGGTATCTGCGGATGCCACCCGCGGCCACCCTTGCGACAATCCGCGACTGGTGGCAAGTTCAATGGCCGATACAAGGCCGTGACCAACAACAAAGGATTCCAGCGCCATGAGTGAGCAGCATCGCGAAGTCGTCGTCGTGTCCGCCGTCCGCACCGCCATCGGTACCTACGGAGGCGCCCTCGCCGGCAGCCCGCCCGCCGACCTCGCAGCGCTGGTCGTGCGCGAGTCCGTCAACCGGGCGGGACTCGAGCCGGCCGACATCGGCCATTGCGTGTTCGGCAACGTCATCCACACCGAGGCGCGGGACATGTATCTTGCGCGGGCGGCCGCCGTGAACGGGGGCCTCCCCGTCGAAACGCCGGCCGTCACCGTCAACCGGCTGTGCGGCAGCGGCCTGCAGGCCATCGTGTCCGCAGCCCAGCTGATCCTCCAGGGCGACACCCCGGCCGCGGTGGCCGGCGGCGCCGAGTGCATGAGCCGCGCGCAGTACTGGCTGCCCGGCATGCGCTTCGGCCAGCGCCTCGGCGACGGCCAGGTGATCGACGCCATGGTCGGCGCGCTGAGCGACCCCTTCGATTCCTGTCACATGGGCATCACTGCCGAGAACGTGGCGGAGCGCTGGAAGGTCAGTCGCGAGGACCAGGACGCAATCGCGCTCGAAAGCCAGGTGCGGGCCGCGCGTGCCATCGACGAGGGCCGCTTCAAGGGACAGATCGTGCCCGTCGAAGTGAAGGTCAAGCGCGAAAAGAAATTGTTCGACACCGACGAGCACGTGCGTCGCGAGACGAGTCTCGAGAGCCTGGCCAAGCTGCGTCCCGCCTTCAAGGGCGACGGCAGTGTCACGGCCGGCAACGCCTCGGGCCTGAACGACGGCGCCGGGGCGGTGGTGCTGATGGAGCGCGCCGCCGCCGAGGCGAAGGGGCTGACGCCGATGGCGCGCCTGGTGGGTTACAGCTTCGCGGGCGTCGAGCCGAAGTACATGGGCATCGGCCCGGTGCCGGCCACGCGGGCCTTGCTCGAGAAGACCGGCCTGAAGGTCTCCGACATCGACGTGTTCGAAGTGAACGAGGCCTTCGCGGCCCAGGCGCTCGCGGTCTGCCGCGACCTCGACCTGCCGCCCGACCTGGTCAACCCGAACGGCAGCGGCATTTCGCTGGGTCATCCCATCGGCGCCACGGGCTGCATCATCACCGTGAAAGCGTTGCACGAACTGGAACGCTGTAACGGGCGCTACGCTCTCGTCACCATGTGTATCGGCGGCGGGCAGGGCATTGCCGCCATCTTCGAGCGGCTCTCTTGAGCGGAGTGAACACGATGTCAGTTTTGAAGCATCTCAAGCCGGAAAACCTGAAAGCGCAGTACCAGATGGCGCGCGTCATGACCGGCCTTTCCGCCGACCTGGGCAAGGCGTACGCGCAGTGGGTCGCAGCCCTCGCGACGCATCCCGGCTTCGTCATGAAACACTCGGTCTCGCTGACCGGGGATTACCTCGGCATCGGCGGCGAACTGCTGCGCCAGGCCGTCGGCACCCCGGTCAACGGCACCGCCGCGAACGGCATCAACGGCGACCGCCGCTTCAGCGGCGCCACCTGGCAGAAGCGCCCGTTGTTCAACGCGGTGCGTCGCACCTGGGAGGCCACCACCCGGACCACGCTGTCGCTGGCCGACGGCACCCCCGGGCTCGACCAGGACACGGCGCGCAAGCTGCGCTTCTTCACCGGGCAGTTCCTCGACGCCGTGGCGCCCAGCAATTTCGCGCTCAGCAATCCCGAGGTGCTGGCGGCGACGAAGTCGAGCAAGGGCCGCAACCTCGTCGAGGGTGTGCGTAATTTCTGGTCCGACCTGGATATCGAGCACGGCCGGCTGAAAGTCAGCATGTCCGACATGGGGGCGTTCAAGGTCGGCCGCGACCTGGCGGTCACGCCGGGCAAGGTGGTCTACCAGAACGAGTTGATGCAACTCATCCAGTACACCCCCACGACGGCCAAGGTGGCGCGCCGCCCGCTGCTGATCATCCCGCCGTGGCTGAACAAGTTCTACGTGCTGGACATGCAGCCGTCCAATTCGCTGGTGCGCTGGGCGGTAGACCAGGGGCACACGGTGTTCCTCATCTCCTGGGTGAATCCCAACGGCGAGACCCGGGACAAGACCTTCGACGACTACATGACCGAAGGCCCGCTGACGGCGCTCGACGTCATCAAGGATCTGACCGGCCAGGACGAGGTCAACGCCATGGGCTACTGCCTCGGCGGCATCCTGTTGACCGTAATGCTGGCCTGGCTGGAAAAGAAGGGCCGCAAGCCGATCAAGTCGGCGACCTTCCTCACGACGCTCGTCGATTACAGCGACGTGGGCGACATCAAGGTGTTCGTCAACGAGGAGCTGGTGGACAGGCTGGAGGCGGTCGGCCGCGCCAAGGGATTCATCCCGGGAGACAACGTCTCGTGGGGCTTCCGCATGCTGCGCGCGCCCGATTTGATCTGGTCGTTCATCATCAACCACTACCTGCTCGGCAAGCCGCGCATCCCCTTCGACCTGCTGTACTGGAACGAGGACGCGACCAACATGCCGGCGGCCTGCCACACCTGGTTCATGCGCAACATGTACCTGAAGAACCTGCTGCGCGAGCCTGGCGGGATCGAGGTCGCGGGCGAGCCGATCGACGTCACCCGGGTGACCACGCCGAGCTACGTCCTGGCCACGCGCGACGATCACATCGCGCCCTGGAAGACCTGCTACGAGACCACGCAGCTGTTCTCCGGTCCGAACCGTTTCGTGCTCGGAAACTCGGGCCACATCGCCGGCGCGATCAATCCGCCGACCAAGGTGAAGTATGGTTTCCGGGCCGGCGACAAGCCGCCGGCCAACCCCGACACCTGGTTCTCATCGACCGAGGAGACCCCGGGGAGCTGGTGGCTGGACTGGGGCAAGTGGCTGAAAAAGCACGCCGGGGGCCAGGTCAACGCCCGCCAGCCCGGCCTGCACAAGGACTATCCGGTCATCGAGGACGCGCCGGGCTCCTACGTGCGGCGCACGCTGGACGAGACCCGCTGAGGCAAGAAACGGGCTGAGGCCGTCACGCGCGCCGGTCCGGTCGATTCCGGGCCGGCGCGCCGCTTTCCGGCGGGCGGAAAGCCCGCTCAGTACATGTGCTGCCCGCCGTTCACGGACATGGTCGAGCCGGTCATGAAGTCCGCGTCGTCGGCGACCAGGAACAGCACGGCGCGGACGATGTCGTCCGTCTCGCCGAGGCGACCCACCGGAATGCGGGCAATGATCTTCTCCAGCACTTTGTCCGGGACCGCGCGCACCATCTCGGTGTTGACGTAACCCGGCGCCACGGCGTTTACCGTGACGTTCACTTTCGCGCCTTCCTGGGCGAGCGCCTTGGTGAAGCCGTGAATACCGGATTTCGCCGCCGCATAATTGACCTGCCCGTACTGGCCCGCCTGGCCGTTGACCGAACCGATGTTCACGATGCGGCCGAACTTGCGGTCCCGCATGCCCTCGATCACGTGGCGGCACATGTTGAAGCAGCTGGTGAGGTTGGTGCGGATGACCTCGTCCCAGTTCTCGAAGCTCATCTTGTGCAGCGTGCCGTCGCGCGTAATGCCGGCGTTGTTGACGAGCACTTCCACCGGGCCGAGTTCCTGCTCGATGCGCTTCACGCCCTCGCGGCTGGCCTCGAAATCGCCCACGTCGAAGCGGAAGGTCGCTATGCCCGTGCGCTCCTGGAACGACTTCGCCCGGTCCGTGCTGCCGACGTAATTCGCAGCCACCTGGTAGCCGTTTTTCGCCAGCGCCTCGGAGATGGCGCCGCCGATTCCTCGTGTTCCGCCGGTCACAACCGCCACGCGTCCTGTCATCGCTCCTCTCCCCTCTCGTGCTTGTCGGAAGCGCCAAATATGAACGCTCGGGCCGCGCGACGCCACCCGCCCTTCGTCTAAGGCGCGTTGTGCCGCTAAACTTGGCGCCCCTTGTCCGAGACCTGGCAATGAAAGCGATGACCCGGCCGGCTCCCGCAGAGCTCGGCTTCAGCATGCCCGCAGAGTGGGCGCCTCACGAGGCGACCTGGATTTCCTGGCCGCACAACCCCGAGACCTGGCCGGGCGTGCTGGGTGCCGCCGAGGCTGCGATGGCGCAGGCCGTGACGGCGCTGGCGGAAGGCGAGACGGTGCGCATCAACGTGCTTGATGCAGCGCACGAACGCCATGTGCGGAGCCTGCTCGGCGAGGTCGCGGCCACGCCCGCCGTCGTGTTTCACCGCTTCCCCACCAACGATGCCTGGTGCCGCGACCATGGCGCCATTTTTGTGCGCGATGCAACATCGCGCCTCGCGGCGCTCGATTGCGGTTTCAACGCCTGGGGCGGCAAGTACCCGCCATGGGACCTGGACGATGCCATTCCCGCACAGATGGCGGAGGCGCTCGGCGTGCCGCTGTTCGACGGCGGGATGATTCTCGAGGGCGGCTCCATCGACGTGAACGGCGCGGGTGCGGTCCTGACCACCGAGCAGTGCCTGCTCAACCCGAACCGCAACCCGACCCTGTCGCGCGCCGAGATCGAAGCCCGCCTGGCGCTGCTGCTCGGCATCGACCAGGTGTTTTGGCTGGGTGACGGGATCGTCGGCGACGACACCGACGGCCACATCGACGACATAACCCGCTTCGTCGCGGAGGACGCGGTCGTGACCGTCGTGGAACCCGACCGGGCCGACCCGAACCATGCGCCGCTGGCGGAGAACCTGTCACGCCTGCAAGCCCTGCGCCTGGCCGATGGCAGGCCGCTGCGCATCGTCGAATTGCCGATGCCGGCCCCGGTCGAGCGCGATGGCGAGCGCCTGCCGGCCAGCTACGGCAATTTCTATATCGGCAACCGGGTGGTATTGCTGCCGGTTTTCGACCAGCCGACGGACGCGGTGGCCGGCCGGATCCTGGCGGACTGCTTCCCGGATCGGCGCGTCGTGCCGATTCGCGCCACCGAGCTGGTCGTCGGGCTTGGCGCGTTCCATTGCCTGACGCAGCAGGTCCCCGTCGGCATTCGCTTGTAATATTTTCCCTCCGGCAGGTTTCTTGTGGGTACAGGGCGGCACGGGGCCGCTCGTCGTTCGGTACCCCCAGGAGACTTTTCATGAAGCAGTTATTCGTGGCCCTCGTGCTGGCCTTGTCCCTTTCGACCGCGTTCGCTCTCGAGAAAGAGCCGTTCGACCCGGCCCGGTTCGCCGAGCTGCAGCAGGCCGGCGAGGTCGTGCTGGTCGACGTCTATGCCGACTGGTGCTCCACCTGCAAGAAGCAGCAGGCTGCGCTCGCGGCCTATCGCGAGGCGAATCCCGACAAGGTCTTCCACATCCTTTCCGTGGACTTCGACACCGAAAAGGAGTGGGTGCGCCACTTCCGCGCGCCGCGCCAGTCCACCCTGCTGATCTATGCAGGCGAGTCGCAGTTCTGGTACAGCGTCGCCGAGTCCCGGCCCGAGGTGATCGCCGCGGAGCTCGACAAGGCGATCAAGGCGACGATGTAAGCGTGGCGCGGGCAGCAGCAGGATCAATCCGATGACACTGGAACTCGCCTCGATTCCGCTGGCCATGCTCGCCGGCGTCCTGAGCATCCTCTCCCCCTGCGTCTGGCCGCTGGTCCCGGTGGTGATGTCCTCCGCCGCGACCAGCGGCCGCAGCGGCCCCCTGTTCCTGGCGCTGGGGTTGTCGACGGCCTTCGCGGTCTCGGGCACGATCCTGACCCTGCTGCTGCTCACGCTCGGTTTCAATCCGGATGGTTTCCGCTACGTGGCTGCGGCCATGTTGATCATCGTGGCGGCATTCCTGCTGTCGAAGCCGCTCGGCGAATGGGCGGCCGTGAAACTGTCCGGTCTGACCAGCCGCTTCGACGTGGCTTCCGGCGGGACGGGCGGGGCGGTCAGCCAGTTCGGGGTCGGGGCCCTGCTGGGCCTGGTCTGGCTGCCCTGCGTCGGCCCGACCCTCGGGGCGGCGATCGCGCTCGCATCGCTCGGCCAGCAGATGGGCACGGCGTTCGTCGTCATGTTCGCCTTCGGCATCGGCACCGCCTCTGCATTGCTCCTCGCGGGCGTGGTGTCCGGGCAGCTGCTCAATCGCTGGCGCCCGGGCATGCTGCAGGGCGCGGCGCGCGGCAAGCAGTGGCTCGGGGCCCTGTTGCTGGTGCTCGGCCTGATGGTGTTCACCGGGCTGGACAAGCGGCTGGAGGCCGTGGCCCTGGGAATTCTCCCGGACTGGGCGGTCTCGCTCTGAGTTACCACCGGGCGCCGCAGGATGCTCGAGGTCGAAGCCCCCCATCGAAGCCCGACGTGTTCCGCTGCCCTTGCTGCGGCCAGCGGCGTGCCCTAACCTTGGCGCCCTTCGATTCGCCCATCCTGGAAGGAGGCCGCACGCATGGCCGACGCCCCTGTCTCGAGTTTCGTCCGGCATCACTTCCGGCACTTCAACGGCGCCGCGCTGGTGGATGCCACGGACGGATACATTGCCCATCTCGACAACGGCGGAGGGATGATGGTGACGCTCGCCGGCGCGATGAGCACGGCCGAACTGGGGTTGTCGCTGGCCGAGATGATCCGCCGCGACAAGGTGCACGCGATCACCTGCACGGGCGCGAATCTCGAGGAAGACGTCTTCAATCTCGTGGCCCATGACCATTACGTTCGCATCCCCGGTTACCGCGACCTGACGGGTGCCGACGAAGAGGCGCTGCTCGCGCGCCACCTGAACCGCGTGACCGATACCTGTATTCCGGAGGAAGAGGCCATCAGGCGCATCGAGCGCGTCGTGCTCGATCACTGGCTCGCGGCCGACGCCGCGGGCGAACGCTACTTCCCGCACGAGTTCATGTACCAGGTCCTGCGCAGCGGGCGCCTGGAAGAGCATTACCAGATCCATCCGAAAGACAGCTGGCTCCTCGCCGCGGCCGAGAAGGACCTGCCGATCATCGTGCCTGGCTGGGAGGACTCCACGCTCGGCAACATCTACGCCAGCCATTGCATCACGGGCGAGATCAAGAACGTCCACACCGTGCGCAGCGGCATCGAGTACATGGGGTACCTCGCCGAGTGGTACCAGGGCCAGGTGAAAGCCGGCCGTTCGATCGGTTTCTACCAGATCGGGGGCGGCATCGCGGGCGATTTCCCGATCTGTGTCGTGCCGATGCTCGAACAGGACCTGCAGATGACCGACATCCCGCGCTGGGGTTATTTCTGCCAGATCAGCGACTCGACCACCAGCTACGGTTCCTACTCGGGCGCGGTCCCGAACGAGAAGATCACCTGGGGCAAGCTTTCGGCGGACACGCCCAAGTTCATCATCGAGTCCGATGCGACGATTGTCGCGCCGCTGATGTTCGCGCTCATCCTCGGCTGGTAGCCGCATCACCGCCGAAGCCGGCCGTCACAGGCGCTGCCCGGTTCCCTTCGGGACAGGCCAGGCGACCGATGCGGCGCCGTCCAGTTCCCTTCGGGACAGACCCGGCGACAGCGCGCCGTCACAGGCGGCCCGGGCTCGGACAAGGAAAAACTCGCGCGGGCCGCCTGTAACGTCCCACTGCCGCCCCCCGGATCCAGCGCGAACGTCGCCTGCCGATCGCCCTTGCCATCGTGCCATAGCCACGGCTGCGGCCACGGCTGCGGCCAGTGGCATGGTTACGGCTACCGCTATGGCTCAGGCCTCCGAAGCGATCGCCGGCGGACAGCCTCGAGGTCCGAAACGGGGCTCGGCAGCGGGGTCGGGACGTGCAGGGCTCACCGAGCGATATAAAGATTTCTTGAGCGAGGGGAGCCCTGCGCGGTCCGGCCGCGCGATCGCGATCGTCACGTTCGTCAGGAGCCCTGCGCGGTCCGGCCGCGCGATCGTGACGGTGCGGTCCGGCCCGTCCGTTACCAGGACTTCCGCAGCACCGCGAGCGCCTCCTCGCGATCGACCTCGACGGGGTTGAAGATGATCGAGCCGTCGTCCAGCGACATCTCGGCGATCTCCTCGAGCTGTGACTGTTCGACCTTGCCGGTCTCGGAGAGAGTGCGAGGCAGGCCGCAGCGTGCATGGATCTCGTCCTTGAGCCAGCGCAGCCGGGCGATGGCCTTTTCGGCGCGTTCCGACGCGGGCGTGGAAGCATAGATATCGGCCCCCGCCAGCGGCAGCAGCAGTTCGCCGATTACGTCGCGGCGGGCCTCGAGGTTGTACTCCAGGACGGCCGGCAACAGGATGCTCATGCAGGTGCCGTGGTGCACATGACACATCGCGCCCACCGAGTGGCCGAGCGCATGCACGAGGCCGACCATGGAATTCGAGAAGGCGATGCCGGCCATCGCGGCGCCTTGGGCCAACGCAAGCCGGCCCTGCTCGTCGCCGGGGCGGTCGAGCACCTGCAGCAGGTTCTCGCTGACGGCACGCACCGCGGCGGCGGCGTAGGCGTCGCTCATCGGATTTTTCGCCAGGCAGATGAAGGCCTCGCAGGCATGGGTCATCGCATCCATGGCCGTCGCCGCGGTGATCTGCGCCGGCAGACCGAGGGTCATCCGCGGGTCCAGCACCGCGGCATGCGGCATCAGGAACGGCGAGGCGAAAGGCACCTTTACGCCGCGCTCCTCGTCCTTGACGATGGAGACGTAGGTCACTTCGGAGCCGGTGCCCGCGGTCGTCGGGATCACCAGCAGGGGATTCAACGGCCTGGGCAGGTTGCCGACGCCGGAGTATTTTGCGGGATCATCGGTCTGGTAGGACGCCAGGATGTTGGCCGCCTTGGCGGTGTCGATCGGCGAGCCGCCGCCGAGCGCGATCAGCGAGTCGCAACCGCGGTCCCGGTAGATCGCGGCGATCGCCCTGACGGCCGTCAGCGACGAGTCCGGCGGCACCTCGTCGTACACGGCGGCGATCTCGAGCCCGCCGGTGGAGAGAATCTCGCGCAGCGTATCGACCAGCCCCGCGGCGGCGACGCCCCTGTCCGTCACAAGCAGCGGCTTTTTCGCGCCGATGGCGCCGAGTTCGAAGGGGATGTTCTCGAGCGCCCGGGCGCCGACGATCAGCTTCACGGAACAGGAGAACTCATAATAGGTTTCTTTCACGTCAGCTCCTCGTCACCAGGTCGAGCGCGATACGGCCGTAGATCCTTGCATTCAATCCGAGCTTGTCGCCGAGGCCGAGGTCGGCCGGATAGCGTTTCACTCCCCGTACGGCGATGAAGCGCGGCATCAACACGCTTTCCAGGCGGTACATGCAGCGCACCAGGCGGATCCCTGCAGGCAGGTCCCCGTCCACGACCATCCGGGCCCGCGCGAACGCCGTGGGGGTGCTCTCGATGAAAGCGAACACCCGGAATGCGTAGTCCAGGTGCTTGAAGCGGATGCTCAACCCGGTGTCGGCGGGCAGGGTGCCGCCGAGATAGCGTAACCCGCCGCCGGGGATTTTCTGCAGCACCATGGCCGGTCCGTCCGGGAGGGTGGTCATGGCGATCACCATGCCGTCGGGAAAGCCGGCCGCTTCCGCCCGTACCACCGGGTCGACGCGGCTCATCGCCCGCAGCCCCCAGCCGACGATGCGCATCATCACGACGACGTAGATGCGCTTGAGGCGCTGGCGGAAGCTGCTCATGGATTCGGCTCTCCGGATGATTCGCGGCCTAGCAGCATAGTGTAACGTCCGATCGATGCGCAGTGCAGCTTCTGGCGGCCCTTGATGGGGAGGCTAGAATGGCGCCCAGGGAGGTGAACCATGCCCGGAGATGCTCTCAATTGCTGGCGCTGCGGTACCGAGGTCGCGGACGAGCCGTTGCCCTTGTCCCGCACGGCCGAATGCCGTCACTGCCGCGCGGAACTCCACGTCTGCCGGATGTGCGAATTCTATGACCCGGGCAAGGCCAACGCGTGCCGGGAGCCCGTGGCGGAGCCCGTGTCGGACAAGACACGCGCGAACTTCTGCGGCTGGTTCCGCGCGCGTCCGGGGCTTACGGCGGGGGGTGCCGACCCGGCCGCCGAGGCGGCGCGGCGACAGCTCGACGACTTGTTCGGCTAGTCGCGCGGCACCTGATCGGTCGGCACCTGATCGGTCGGTCCCGGATCGGTCCTTCCCGCGACCTTGCCGCGAAACAGGATCTCGCTGGCGTTGGGCGGAAACTTGCCGACCTTGTCGGCATAGAAGCCTCGGAGCATCTCGATGTCCTGTTCGACGTTCCCGCTGAAGCGCACGAAGGTCTCGAAGCCGATGGTCTTGTCGGCATAGTTGATGAACGCCAGGGCGCAGGGAATGTCTGCGCCGAGGGCGATCTGGTAGAAGCCCGATTTCAGGTGGTCGGTGTGTTTGCGCGTGCCTTCCGGCGCCAGCGCAAGCCACATCCAATCGCTGGTCTCGTATTGCTTCAGCGCCGCGCCGATGAACCCGCTGGCGGCACGCCGGTTGACCGGCACGCCGCCCATGCGGAGAAACAGTCCCCGCACCGGCCAGCGAAAGATCGTGTCCTTGCCCATCCAGTTGGCGCGCAGGCCCGTGCCGAAGCGGTACAGCAGGCCGAGCGGAAAGTCCCAGTTCGACGTGTGCGGGTAGACGATGATGATGCCCTTGGGTCCGGGCAGCGGCGCGGCCAGTACCCGCCAGCCGAACAGCCGCAGCAGGCCCAGGCAGATGCGCTGGACGAGGGTGCGTTTAGCCGGCGGGGCTGGCGGCGCGCCGCGCAAATACTACTCCGCTGACTCTGCGCCGATGTGCTTGTCGAAGAACGCCAGCATCGCCTCGTAGAGGTCCACGCGGTTGTCGACCTGGTAGAAGCCGTGGCCTTCCTTTTCCTTGATCATCCACTCGTATTCCATGCCGGCTGCATCGAGCGCGTCACGCAGGCGGTAGGCATGGCCGACCGGGACGCGCACGTCGTCCTCGCCATGCACGATGAACAGGTCGGCCTTGATGCGATCGACATGGAGGACGGGCGACACGGGGCGCAGTGATTCGGGTGTTTCGCCCACCGCCGAACTCATGAAGCGCTCGAAATTCTCGCGGGAGTCGCGGTCCCTCCGGCGGGAGAAGTCCGAGCCGTCCCCATTGCGGAACCACTCGAGGTCGTACACGCCGACATAACCGACGCCGCACTGGTACAGGTCCGGTTCCTTGATGACGCCCATCAGCGTGGCATAGCCGCCGTAGCTGCCGCCGTAGATGCAGATCCGTTCCGGGTCGGCAATGCCCTGCTCGATGGCCCACCGGGTGGCGTCGGTGACGTCGTCCTGCATCTTGCCGCCCCACTCGCGCCAGCCGGCCTGCTGGAAGTCCTGCCCCCGATTGCCGGAACCGCGGAAATTGACCTGCAGCGTGGCATAGCCGTGCTGGGCGAAGTACTGCGCTTCCGGGTTGAAGTCCCAGCTGTCATAAGGACCGAACGGGCCGCCATGCACGTTGAGGATCAGGGGCAGGTTCTTCTTGGCATCCTTCGGGCGGGTGAGAAACGCGTTCAGCACCAGTCCGTCGCGTGCCTCGATGCGCACCGGCTCCATCGGCACCAGCTTGGACTTGTCGAGGTCCGGGAACGAGGCGGCCTGGAAGCGCATCTGCACCTCTTTGCCGTCGAACAGATAGAAGTCCCCCGGGTTCTGGTCGCCGGAGACGGAAATGATCGACTTGGTTCCATCCCGCGTCGACGAGGTGACGAACACGTCGTCCTCCGGGAAGGCGTTCAGCAGCCCTGCCAGGAGGCGGGCCTGGTCGGGCAGCGCCTCGACCTGGTCATCGAAAAAAGCGTAGTCGGCCGGGCCGAAGGTGGCCCAGGCGCCCAGCACGTTCCCCGACGGGGTGCGCAGCAGGCCGCGGGCATCGACATGCTCGTGGCGATACATGAGATCCACTTCGCCGGTCTCGAAATCGTAGCGGAACACGCCCATGCGGTCGTTGCTCGGCATGTCGTGGTTGGACCTGAAGTAGGCCTGCTGGTTGTCGGCCGAGAAGCCGAGGAAATCGACCTGGGGAGAGCGCCGCTCGCTGGGCAGATCGACGGTCCTCCAGTCATCGCCGTGCTTGGCGTAGATGCGGAACTCGATGTCGTCGAGGGTGTCGCCGACGCGCACGGCGATGGCGGCCCGCAGCTCGCCGTCATTATCGGCGACGAGGGCAGCCATGTCCGAATCCACCGGCTGGTCGTCCAGGTAGGACAGCCTTCCCGTGGTGACGTCGAGCAGGTTGCCCTTGGGCACGCCCTCATCGGCCCAGTGATAACGGGCGACCAGGATGTTGCGCGGATCGTCGGGCAGGGGGTGCAGCACCTGGACAAAGGAGGTGGTGGTGCTGAATATCTCCCGCCTGTTGCTGCCGTCGACATCGGCGGCGTACAGGGACTGTGGCCTCCCCAGGTTGTCGAGGTTGCCGGTGACTTCGCCGACCGACATCACGACCCGCTCGTCGCTGGCCCACCAGAAATTCAGCACGTGCATGTTTTCGCCGAATTCGAAGCGGCTGAGATAGGCCTGGTCATCGAGCCGGATCACGGCCAGCTTGACCTCGGTATCCTCTTCGAAGGTCAGCGCCACGTGCGCCCCGTCCGGCGAGATCTTCATCGTGCGGACCAGGGACTTGCCGAACAGGTCCTCCGCGGGCAAGGGGGCCGCAGAGAGCGGGCCATGGGCGATGAACAGGGCGATCGCGAGGACGAGGGCAGAGAGCTTTGACATGGAGCCATCCTTTTCGCAAGAGAATGCCCCCTACCGGGGCGCCAGTAGGGGGCATTCTAGGCGATCTTCGCCGACCGCGGTCAATGGCCCGTGATAAGTAAAAAACGTTTAACTTCTACCATTCGCCGGTTCGGGGCTGGCTGGATTCGCTAAGTCGGAGACCTCAATAGGCGGCATCGAAACCCAGCAGGATGTAGTTTTCCTTGCTCTGGTGACCCACGAACGGCGGGCCGTCGCGTTCCTCGCTGAGCAGGTCGACGTTCATCTCCAGCACCCCCTTCAGGTTCCGCATGAAGTAGTAGGAGACGCCGAAAGTCAGGGAGTTGATATCGATTCCTTCATAGATGGTCGCCGTGTCATCGAAATCGCTGGCGTCCGCATAGTTGTACAAAGCGGAGAACACCCAGCGGTCACTGGCGATATAGTCGATGCCGGCGAAACCGCCGAACCAGTCGAAGTCCGCGGTCGGATCGGCATCCAGGAACTCGTCCCACTGGTTCCAGAGAACTTGCGCGAACCAGTGCGCCTTGCTGCCCGCCGTGCCGGAAACATCCAGGCCGTAGATCGTCTTGTCGGTATCGCGACCGCCTCGCTCCGTGCCAGCGAATCCGGCGGCGCTGCGCTGTTCTCCTACCAGGCCGAACAGCCCGATATTGACGCCGCCGAGTTCCCCCCCGATGCGGCCGAAGAAATTCTTCTGGGTATCGTTGTCGAAGAGCCTGTCGGGACGCCGGTAGCCGGGGCTGTTGATGCTCGCGTTGCTCTCGATGCCATTGCCGTTGGTCAGGCCGATGGCGACGTCCAGCGGGCCAACACCTCGATCGAGGATGATGCCGCGATCGTACGTGATCCCTGCCGCGCGATACGCGTAGAAGTCCTGGAATGTCAGGCGGACTTCGCGCGGGAACATGAGATCCGACACCTGGAACTGGCCCAGCATGCCGCTCACGCCGCTGCCGGCGATATCGGCATAGCTGAACCAGGCATCCTCGATGATGACTTCACCGTTGCCGCCCTTCTCGGCGAATATTCCATAGAAGTAATAGCTCACGTTCTCCGACAGCGGTGCGCTGGACAACAACTTGACGAGATAGGGCGCCTGCACGTCGAAACTCGAGTCGGCCTCGGCCAGTCCCGTCTCCAGGTCGATGGCCTCGGCATCGCGGCCCTGCACGAATGCCTGCGCACGGATCGCCAGCGGCAGGCTGCCAGGCAAAGCCAGCTGGTTGTCACCCAGGTCCCGCGTCGTCTCGCGCCACTGGGGCAGGCGCATGTTGTTCCCTGCGAAGTACTCACCGAAGGCATTCAAGCGGGGAAACGCGCTGTGGCACATCACGCAGCTGATGTCGTATTGACGGGCGAAAGCGGGCATGGCGGGGGTGGAATTGGACCACGCCAGGATCGCCGTGGCCGCGACGGTGCACAGGATACCGAGCAGGCAGGCACGTAGTTGACAGTTCATTTCGAGACTCCCCGTGGACGCATCGAGCCCGGGCTGGGCTCGTTACTTGCAGTAAAGCTGATATATGGCGCGCCGGGATTGATGTGGGTCAACGAATCGCTGCGGATTGTTCGGTGCCCTTCAGCCCATGCATTCCGCCTCCCGCCGCTCAACAGGTGATATCTTCGCGTGCATGCCGATGCAGGCTGCCCGTGGGGTGGCTGCTTGCGGGACAGGCGCCGAGTCTCCGGAAAGAAAAAGGATAGTCATGGCCGCGACCCTGGTTCTCGCCGACAGCAGCCGCGTGCGCTTCCTGTCATCTTCGTCGATGTACTTTGCGCAGGGCATTCCGCAGGGTTTTTTGAGCATCGCCATCCCGGCCTGGCTCGCCAGCCTGGGCGTCAGCGCAGGCGACATCGCTTCCTACCTGGCCGTGATCGTGCTGCCCTGGGCCTTCAAGCTGGTGGCGGGGCCTTTCATGGACCGCTTCGAATTCCTGCCGATGGGCCGACGCCGGCCGTGGGTGCTGGGGGCGCAGCTGGGACTCACGTTGTCATTCCTGGCGCTCACGCTGGTGCGCCAGCCGGACGAGCAGATGGGCCTGCTGATGTTGATCGGGGTGCTGATCAACAGCTTCGCCGCCACCCAGGACGTGGCCGTGGACGGGATGGCGATCGATCTCACGCCGGTGAACGAACAGGGGCGCCTGAACGCCTTCATGAGTTTCGGCAAGGCGATCGGCTGGGCGGGCACGGCGGCCGTCTCCGGCGTGCTGCTCGCAACAGCGGGCATGGCCGTCACCGCGCTGGTGGCCTCGGCGGTGTCGGGCGTGTTGTTGCTGGCTTTCGTCTTCGTGCTGGAGCGCCCGGGCGAGCGGGTGCTGCCCTGGAGCGCCGGCAAGGCCGGGTCCCGGCACCAGCCAGGCAACTCCTTCCGCGCGGTGTTCGCCGGGCTCAACGCGGTTCTGTGGACGCGCGCGAGCGTGGTGGTGATGGCCATCATGCTGTTCGACGGACTGGTCTCCGGTTACGGCCATGCGCTGATGCCCGTGGCCGCGGTGAACCTGTTCGGCTACACGGCGCCGCAGTGGTCGCAACTGGTGGCGATCATGGGCCTGGTCGGTGCCGTGGCCGCATTGAGCCTGGGACCGATGATCGACCGCTTCGGCGTGAAGCGCATGTTGATCCTGACCACCGCCGTGGTGGGCGTACACGCCTTCATGCTCGCGCAGACGCAGTTCATGTGGGAAAACAGCGCCTACATCCGCGTGATGTTGTCCGCCTGGGTGCTGATGTCGCCCGTGGTGATGGTCTGCGTGATCGCGCTGGCGATGACGGTATGTTCCAGCGCCGCGTCGGCGACGCAGTTTGCGATCTACATGTCGACCGCGAACCTGGGCGCGGCGGCGGGCTCGAAGCTGTTCGGGCTGCTCTCCGAACGCTCCGATTACGCCGAAATCTACATGCTGCTGGGCGCACTCATCGTCGTGTTGCTGTTCATCATGCTGTTGCATCGCGCCGACGGTGGCGGGGAGAAGGAGCGCAAGGGTCCCCGGCGCTACACGGTCGGTTCGGTCGGCGCCGAGGCGGGTATTTTCTGGTCGGGCGCGATGCGTTGCCCGAAGTGCAGGTCGGACATGCAGCCGGTCAACTACGAAGGCGTGGAGCTCGATCGCTGCAACTCCTGCCGCGGTCTCTGGTTCGACGCCGGCGAGGTCGAGGCGCTGGCCGGCACCCAGGCGGCCGCGGCGATCGACATCGGCGACGCGCGCGCCGGCAAGCGGCTCAATGCCGTCGACGACTATCGTTGTCCGCGTTGCGGCGGCGCGATGGCGCGCCGGGTGGATCCGCAGCAGCGCCATATCTGGTACGAGAGTTGCATCGCCTGCGAGGGATCGTTCTTCGATGCCGGCGAGTTCCGCGACCTGGCGCAGCTGACGATTGCGGATTTCTTCAAGCGACTCGTGACGCCGCGGCGCAAGAACACCGGCTGATCCGGGGGGCAGGCGCCCGCGAAGCTTACTCGCGGCTGCCGTGTTTCGCCGCGAGATAGCCCTGCACCATCTCCAGCCCGCTGCGCTCGCAAGGCGGCAGGGTCGCGTCAGACTCGCCCAGCGGCGTGACGCGTTCGCCCCAGCGAAGCATCTGCGCCGCCCAGCTCAGGCCGCCGCCGAAACCGGTGAGCAACAGGTTGGCGTGCGGCTTGATGCGTCCCTCCTCGAGGGCCTCGACGAGCGCGACCGGCACGGTGGCGGCCGACATGTTCCCGTAGCGGTGCACGTTGACGAAGCACCGGTCCATGGACACGCCGGCGCGTTTCACCACGGCCTCGATGATGCGCAGGTTCGCCTGGTGCGGCACCACGAGATCGACGTCGTCCGGCCCCATGCCGCAGTCGTCGAGCACGGTCTGGCAGGCCTGGCTCATGCCGACCACCGCGCGCTTGAAGATCTCCTGGCCCTCGAACACCCACTGCGTGTCGCCGTTGACCCAGCCGCGGTTGGCGTAGCGCTGGCCCATGCCGTGCACCAGCAGGATTTCGCGCACCTCGCCGTAGCAGCCCAGCTTGCTGGCCCTGAGCCCTTCGTCCTTGTCCGTCGCCTGCAGCACCGTGGCGGCGCAGCCGTCGCCGAACAGCACCGCGACGCCGCGATCGGTCCAGTCCATCAGCGGCGAGATCAGTTCGCCGCCGATGACCAGCGCGTTGTTCACCACGCCCTGGGAGATCATCGCGGCGGCCGTGGTCAGCCCATAGAGGTAGCTCGTGCACGCCGTGTTCACGTCCATGGCGCCGGCATTCACGGCGCCGATGCGCTTCTGCACGCCGGAGGCGGTGTTCGGCACCTGCTGGTCGAAGCTGCAGGTGCCGAAGACGATCAGGTCGAGTCGTTCGGCGTCGAGTCCCGCGCAGGCCAGGGCACGCTGCGCAGCGACGGTGCCCATGGTCTCCAGCGAGACGTGTGAGATGCGCCGCTCGCGGATCCCGGTGCGACTGGTGATCCATTCATCGTCGGTGTCGAGGAAATTGGCGATGTCTGCGTTGCTCAGCACGGCCGGCGGCATGCACTTGCCCCAGCCTGTAATTGTTGCGTTTCTCACCCCGGCCATCCTGCAGCAAATTTCGCCGATTCTATCCCAGAACTTCCGGGCGGAAAGCGCGACCCGTCCTCAGTCCACGCTCGGTGTAACCTTTTCTATGGCCGGGCGCGCTGCGAGGCCGTGGATGACGACCGAAATGACGACCGTGGCGAGCATCAACGCCCAGACCGTTCCTGCGTCCGGGAAATCCGCGTGGAACACCGCGTAGGCCAGGTAATAGATCGAGCCGATACCTCGAATGCCGAGAAAAGCGATGGCCCAGCGCTTTTCCCACGGCAGTCGCGTGCCGGCGAGGCCGACGAGTCCGGCCGCGGGGCGGACCACGAATAACGTGGCCAGCACCACGAGCCACATGGCCGGGGTGAGCAGGGCGAGGCCTCCGCTGACCGCGTAGGCGCCGATCAGGAACATCAAGACGGCGACGAACACGCGCTCGATTTCCTCCGAGAAGTTGTGCAGCTTGACCTGGAAGTCGTGATCCGCCTCGTACTGGCGAAAAGTACAGGCGGCGACGAACACCGCGATGAAACCGTAACTGGAGACGAGTTCCGCGGCGCCGTAAGGTATCAGCGTGAGGCTCAGGGAGGGTACGCCGGTCATGGTCCGGGCCATCTTGCGGGTTGCCGGCGTGCCGATGATGATTTTCGCCAGCAGGTATCCGGCGCCCAGCCCCACCAGGGTCCCGGCGACCACCTTGTATGCCACGTCGACGAGCAACCAGTCGGCCAGCCAGCCGGCCGGCGCGAGTCCGGCCAGCGCCACGGCGATCGCCAGGTTGGTGAACGGGAACGCCAGGCCGTCGTTGAGGCCCGCTTCGGTGGTCAGCGCCAGGCGGGCCTGTGAGTCGTCGGGTTCCCCGGGCGGGGTGGTTTGTACGTCGGAGGCCAATACGGGGTCGGTCGGCGCGATGACGGCGCCGAGCAACAACGCGGATGCGGGCAACAGGCCGGCCGCCCACCAGCCCAGCGCCGCCGTCGCGGCGATCGTCAGGGGCATGGTCACGGCAAGCAGCCGCCAGCTGATCCGCCACGTTTCCCACGCGAACGGCCGGTTCAGTTTCAGGCCGGCGGAAGTGAGCGCGACGATCACCCCGAGTTCGGTCAGGCGCATGGGCCACCATGCATTGTCCACCAGGTTCGGCAACTCCGGGGTCCCGGGCAAAAGGAAAACCACCGCGCCCGCCGCCATGTACAGCAGTGGCGCGGTGATGCGACGCTGGCGCGACAGCAACCGCGGCAGGATCGCCGCCGCGAGGATGATCGCCCCGACCAGTAACAGGCCGACTTCGTACTGCTGAAGTAAGAACACGCGGCTCTGGTCGTTCATCGCTCGGTCCTGCCCGTCCTGTGTGCGCCGTGGACGCGGGCATGCGCAGTTGGAATACCGACGCGGGGCCCGCGTCGCCGGCTGACTTTGTTTCGCATCAAACAAAAGGTAGCCTCGATGTTTTGCGAGGGCCATCTGTCCGGCCCGGAGGTGGCCGATGTTCGAGAAACCTTTCGACGGCGCGATCAGCCGCTATCTCGAAGAAGAGGCGCCCGAGGCCGTGCGCACCGCGATCGAGGACGGCGGCAAGCGGGATATTCTCGACGAGAGTTATCCCTACGATCGCTGGCTCAAGAAGTCGGACTACGAAGACGAGCTGGACGAGCTGCAGATCGAGCTCGTGAAGTGCCAGCGGTGGGTGCGGGACAGCGGCGCCCGGCTCGTGGCGATATTCGAGGGCCGCGACAGCGCGGGGAAGGGCGGCGCCATCAAGCGCGTGACCCTGAACCTCAACCCGCGTGTCGCCCGCGTCGTCGCGCTGTCGACGCCCACCGAGCGCGAGCGCAGCCAGTGGTACTTCCAGCGCTACGTAGCCGATCTCCCGGCGGCCGGCGAGATCACCCTGTTCGATCGCAGCTGGTACAACCGCGGCGTCATCGAGAAGGTGTTCGGCTTTTGCACGCCGGAGGAGCGGGCGCGTTTCTTCTCGCAGCTGCCGGCCTTCGAGAGCACGCTGGTGAGCGAGGGCATCGTGCTGGTGAAACTGTGGCTCAATGTCGGTCGTGCGGAACAGCTGCGCCGGCTGCTGGCGCGGGAGAGCGATCCGCTGAAGCACTGGAAGCTCAGCAAGATCGATGTGCAGGGGCTGTCGCGGTGGGACGAGTACTCGCAGGCCATCGATGAGACTTTCCAGCGCAGCCACACGCCCGTCGCGCCCTGGACCGTGATCCGCGCCGACGACAAGTACCGTGCACGCCTGGCGGCGATTCGCGCCGTGCTGGGGGCGGTCGATTATGCCGGCAAGAACCACGAACTGGTGGACGAAAATGATCCGGCCATCTGCGGCGGGCCGGAGCTGTGGCGGCCGGCCTGAGCAGGCCGGCCGCGGCATTTACTTGGTTCAGAAGCGATAGCGGAACACGACGGACCAGGTGTCTATGTCCTGCAGCTCGTAGTCCGCACCGAGACTGAGCGAGTCGGTGAAGTTGTACACCACGCGCGCGCCACCGCCGAAGTCATTGTCGAACTCCAGGGCATCGCCCTTACTAACAAGCTCGCCCACCGAGGTGTAGCGACCCCAGGCGTCCAGTTCCCACTGGCCGGTCACCCACTGGGCGCCTACGGTGGCGCCCACACCGCTGTCGTCCTTGTCGTCGATTACGACAGTGCCGAAACCATCCAGCTCGAATTCGTCGAAATCGCCAAACTCGACAAGATCCCAGGTCAGCCTGGCATAGATCGAGCTGTTGTTGGCCGTCGCCCAGCGGTAACCGGCGCCGAGCGAGACACGGTCGAGGTCGAAGTCGGATTCAACCCTGGCCGGCGTAGCGCCCCCGGCGTCGCGTCCGGTCACGTCCAGGGAAGTATTCGAAGTGCCCCATTCGCCGTAAAGGTGCCAGCGCAACGCGATCACCCATGCGCCGCGGATGCCCCAGCCGAGGCCGGTATCGAGCTCGGAGTCCAAAACACTACCCTGGCCGTCGGTTTCGCTGAAGGTGCCCCCACCTGAGGTGCCCAGGAGGCGGACGTCCAAATAGCTGCGCTCCGTGGCGGCCGGGGCGGGGAGGGCTACGAGGAAAAGAAGCGCGGCCAGGCCGCGGTTGAGATGATTTCGCATACGAAAATGTCTCCGGTTGATTCAGGATTCCAGGTCTCGCCGCAGCCGCTCGGGCTACGCCACGTGGCGGGTTTTCGGCACAATACCGGGGTCGATTCAGTGCGCACCGACTTGATGCACGAGCGGCGGGCTTTTTTCACGAACGGCATGCATGACACTGTGGAGCGATTCGATGGCGGGCCTCCCGGCCAGTCCCCACTTGCCGCCAGGCATTCTTAATGCGGGCTTCCTCAAGCTGGTCAGCGTGGCCTTCCTGCTTCTGGGAGTGATTTTCGGCCTGATGCAGCCCGTCGGTTCAGTGGGGCTGGGCAGGGCCGGCGCCGTCGTGTTCTGGGTCCTGCATGCCGTGGCTGCCATTCCCTGCCTGGCCGTCGCGGTCTGGTTGCTCGCCAGGCTTCGGATCCGCCTGTCTCCCTGGGCATTCGTCGTCACGTCGGGCTTCATCGCCACCGTCGGCTTTTCGTTGGCGGCACTCGGGCTGGAGGTCCTGTTCGCGGTGCAGGACAATTACCTGGGCGACATGACAGCATCGGGATTCCCGGTACTCTGGCTGGATGAGTTCGGCGGTGTTGCCCCACCCTTCATGCTGGCCTGGGTGCTCGTCAATCTCCCGCGATTGATGCGGCTGGGAGTCGGCGCCGCCGCGGCTCCGGCCCCGCCCGGTCAGGAGCCTTCAGCAGAAGCCCGCCCGGCCGTATCCGGCGAAGCGCCGCGAGAGATTCCCCGGTCGGTTGTCGAGGGCCCGCCTGGCGGGTTGCTGGGGCAGTTACCGGAGTCCCTCGGTACCGACGTGGTGCTGCTGAGCTCGGACTTGCATTACCTTTACGTCGAAACTCCTCGGGGCCGCACCATGCTGCTGTACAACCTTTCGGACGCTGAGCGCGAACTGGGTGCGCGCGGGATCCGGGTGCACCGCGGCCATTGGGTGGCCGACCGTCATGTTCTCGGACTGCGCCGCAAGGGGAGCCAGCTCGTCTGCCAGCTGAGCGGAGGTCTCGAAGTGCCGGTCAGCCGGCGGCGGCAGGCCGCGGTCGTGGCGCGCTACGGGCGGGACACCCGTTACCATCCGCCCAAACAGCGCTAGACCGGCAGCATGGCGAGCGACGTAAAGAGTTCCTTCCTGGAGCGTCCGTTGACCCCCGTCGAAGCGGGCGACTATGCTGCTGAACCGACGATTGCGTCGTAGCCGTGTTGCCGATGCGGTTTCGGGCGCATACAGGCTGACTGGAGAGCCGCTTGGCCGATATTTTTATTTCCTACTCCCGGCAGGATCGTGCCCGCGTCACGCCGCTGGTCGCGGCGCTCGAGGCCGAGGGATGGTCGGTGTGGTGGGATCCGGAGATCTCGCCCGGTGAGGAGTTCGATTCCCTGATTTCGCGCGAGCTCGACGGGGCGAAGACGCTCATCGTGGTCTGGACGCCGAAGTCGGTCGATTCGCGCTGGGTGCGCGGCGAAGCGCGCGACGCCGCCGACCGTGGCGTGCTCTTCCCCGTGCGCTTCGACAACGCCAGGCTGCCGATCGATTTTCGGGCGGTGCACACCACCGACCTGGACGACTGGGCGGAGGACCCACAGAGCGCCGCGTTCAGGAGCCTGTGTAAGGCGCTCGAAGTCAAGCTCGGCGCACCTGCGCGCCCGGTCGCCGCCCAGGAAAAGGACTCGCGCGTCACCGTGTGCGTGCTGCCCTTCGCCAACATGAGCGGAGACCCGGAGCAGGAGTACTTTTCGGACGGCATCACCGAAGACATCATCACCGATCTCGGCAAGGTGTCGGCCCTGTCGATCGTGTCCCGCAACATGGCGTTCTCCTTCAAGGGCGCGACCGGCGGCGTGGGCGAAATCGGCCGCCAGACCAAGGCGTCGCACGTGCTCGTCGGCAGCGTGAGGAAGGCGGGGGAGCGGGTGCGCATCACGGCGCAGCTGATCGACGCGACCAACGACGCGCAGGTCTGGGGAGAGCGTTACGACCGCGACCTCAAGGACATCTTCGCGCTGCAGGACGAGATCTCGAAGGCGATCGTGGCCGCACTCAAGCTGACGCTGTTGCCGGAGGAGCAGCATGCGCTCGAACAGCGCTCCACCAGCAACCCGGAGGCCTACAAGCTCTACCTGATGGCGCGCCAGTTCTGGTTGCTCGACAACGAGCGGAACAACGAAATCGTGATCCGCATCTGCAAGCACGTGGTCGAGCTGGACCCCGACTATGCGCAGGCCTGGGCGACGATGGCGCTGGCGCAATGGAACCTGTTCACGCACAAGGACCTGCCGATCGACGATGTCCAGCATCCGGCGCGGCGCGCGCTGGCGCTGGGCCCGAACCTGGCTGACGCGCATGCCGCGGTCGCGGCCGCCCACCGCAGCGCGGGCAACTTCGTCGACGGCCTGGCGGCGGCCCACCGGGCCATCGAGCTGGACCCCGGCTCTTATGTGGCCAACAGGATGGCCGGGCTTTGTTGCATGGGCATGCGTGAGTACGACGAGGCGATCCGCTATTTCGAGATTGCCGCGGACCTGATGGAATCAGATTTCACGGCGGCGATGTTCGTTGTCCAGTCATACATGGCCAAGAACGACAGGGCGCGTGCCAAAGATGCGGCGGCCAAGGCCATGACCCGGATCGAGAAGATTGTTGCCGCCGAGCCCGGTCACAGCAGGGCGATCGGCATGGGCGTCTATGCATTGTCGGTGCTGGGACGCAGGGAGCGGGCGGTGGAGTGGGCCACTCGCGCGCGACTGATCGATCCCGACAACTCCAACCTGCACTACAACCTGGCCTGCGCCATGTGCTCGCTGGACGAGCATGATCGCGCCTTGACGATCCTGGAAGGGGTCGCCGAAAAAGCGTCCCAGGGCATGCTGAGCTGGATCGAGGCGGATTCAGACCTGGATCCGATCCGCAGCGACCCGCGTTTCGACGCCATGACCGCGCGGGCCAGGGAACGGCTGATGCAGAAAGTGGAAGGCTGAATCGCCGTCCAGGCCTCACTTTCCCGTCCGGGCTTCCCACTGGAACACCTCGTCCAGCGGCACTTCGAACACCGCGGCGATACGGAACGCAGCCTCGAGGGACGGGGAGTACTTGCCGGCCTCGATGGCGGCAATGGTCTGGCGCGTCACGCCGATCCGCTTGCCGAGCTCGGCCTGGGTCATTTCGCCGTTGTGAAAGCGCAGAATGCGCACCCGGTTGGAGATGGCGCCGTCGATCATGACTGGCGGCGATAGCTGCCGACGGTGACGCCGTAGCTAACGAACTCCGCCAGCACGATCATGAAGATCGCTGCATTGACGATCGCCCAGCCCCCGGTGAAAAAGGGCATCACGATCGCGACCATGATCACGCCACTGATGAGCACGTGGTACGCGTAAGTCACGGCGCGCTGCTGGATCAGGCGGTCCCGTTCATCTGCCGGTGCGCCCGCTTCGTCGGGCGAACTGCGGCGCAACAGGAGGTGGCCGATGGCGAGGATGATCAGCTGGACCACGACGGCGATGGCGAAAAAGCTGAGCTGGCGCAGGTTGGGCAGCATGTCGTCGGGCGGGGTGGTCGCGGCGATGGCGAAATAGGGTCCGAAAGCGACCACCATGGCCAGTAACGCGAGCCATGCGGTTTTTTCTTTGTAGGGCATGCGGCTTTCCTTGTCACCGTTGGCGAAAAGACGATTTATTTTTACTTGATGTTAACTATATTTGTCAACATGGTGATAAAAATTAACACTGCGGGGTGTGCCTGAGGCTCCGCGGGGCGCCATGGGTGGGGCCTACTGGTGTGGCTACGGCGTCCGGTACGGTGCGTCGGCGAGGCGGCGCACTAGGGCGCGGGCGCTTCGAGCGGGCGCTCGAAATCCGGGCTGAAGAGGAACGGGATGCGATATTCGAACCGCGCGGAATCGTAGCGGTCGTCCACCGGTCGATCCTCGGCTCCCGCCTGCGGGTTCCAGATTACTGTAAGAAGCTGCAGGCCCGGGCTGAGGCCCTCGAGCGGCACGACAGCCAAGAGGCCCCGCATGCCGAGGTCCAACCGTTCGCTGGCGATGAATTCCTTGATGTCCACAGCTTCGCCGTTCAACTGCACGGACCATAGCCGCCCGAGGCACGCCGCGCCCAGCGCCGCGTCTTCCCCGGGGCAAAGCTGCTCGAGCAGGAGGTTGTCCCGCAAGGGCTGGTACGGCAGGAACACGCGGACATGGCTGCTGCGCTGCTCGAAGGTGGGGATGATCGGGCGCCCGCGCAGGCGGTCCTTGCCGGTCCGCATGTCTTCGTAGTAACTGCTGCGGAACAGGGGCCCATCGAAGTGATCCTCGTTGAGGTATTCGAACTGGTCGGAAACGGTGAATTCCGCCGATCGTTGAAAGCTGACCTGGCCGATGATGATGATGAAAATGACCCCCAGGACCAGCAGAAACGAGAAGATCACCGGCCGGGTATTACTCTGCAGGGTCAACCGCACGGGCAGCACCAGCCGCTGCGGGATCAGCCAGCTGTTGACGTGACCGAGTGCCCCCACCAGCCAGCGGAACCAACCGGCGCGTCGCAAGGCCGGGATCCGCGCCGCCAGCACGGCGTCCATGAGCCAGCGCAGCAGGGTAGTGCCGCCCGCGATAATCAAGAGGCCCAGGCTGGCGTAGATGATTCCCTGGTTGGTGGCGCCGAACTGCCCGCCGACGAGGCCGCCGGTGGCCGCCGTCACGGTCAACAGCATGGCGAACCAGATGATGGCGATGGCGATGACGCTGATGACCGCGAACAGCGAGGACGCAAACCGGTCGGAACGCTTGATCGCCGTCTGGAGGTCGGGCAGTTTTTGCCGGTATCGCTCGCGGGACAGCGGCCCGACGCCGACTGTGCGGTTCCAGTCGATGCCTTGCGGGAATACTGCCCGCAGCCCGATCAACCCCACCCAGTAGGCGCGGGCCAGCAGGTGCAGCAAAAAGCACGCACCGAGGCCGTAACTCAGCCCCGTGAGCACCGGGACCACCGCGCCGCCGCTGACGACCAGCGTCACCGAGAGGTGCGTGTAGGACTCGGCGTACCGCTCGAACAACCAGCCCGGCAGCGTGAACAAGGCCACCGTGGTCAAGCTCGAGATGATCAGTTCCAGCTCGTCGGTCCGATCCCGCAAGCGGGCCAGTTCGTGATCGCTCGGGCGATCGTTGCCGTCACTTTGCGTAGGGGCTTCGTTCTGCATAGGTGCCTGGTGTCGAGCTGCAGCCTGGAGCAGCGATGATCGTATCACTGTCGTACGGTGACTATGCCCGGACGGCCCGATCACGCCGGGCAGACGTGAATCTCCACGGTCAGGTGTGCGATCTCGTCGTGCTTCGCGAGTTGCTCGTGGACCTGCCGGGCGGTGAGCGCGGCATCGTGTGTCACCAGACTGAGCGCGCAGGCGTAAGCGCGTTTGCCCACCCGCCAGACGTGCAGGTCGGCGATCCGCGTGCTGCTTTCCGCGAGGCTCGATTCGACGTCTTTACGGATCGTCGCGACGACCGGCTCATCCATTTCCCGGTCGAGCAACACCTTGCCGGTCTGCACGATCAGGCCTTTCGCCCAGATCGAGATCAGGATGGCGCCGACGATGCCCATCACCGGGTCGAGCCAGCCCCAGCCGAACAGCAGGCCCCCGGTGAGCGCGATGATCGCCAGCACCGAGGTGGCGGCATCGGCGATGACGTGCACGTAGGCCGCCCGCAGGTTCAGGTCGTGGTGCTTGTGGCCGGCATGATCGTCATGGTCGTGCGCATCGTGGTGATCGTGTGAATGCCCGTGTCCGTGCCCGTGTCCGTGTCCGTGTCCGTGATCGTGGGCGTTCCCGAGCACCAGTGCACAGACGACATTCACCACCAGCCCGAGCACGGCGACGGCGATCGCCTCCTGGTAGTGGATTTCCTGCGGGGCCAGGATCCGTTCGATCGACGCGACGACCATGAGCGCCGCGATCACCAGCAGCAGCAATGAGCTGGCGAAGCCCGCCAGCACCTCGATCTTGAACGTGCCGAAGGCGAAGCGGACGTCACCGGCATAGCGACGTGCCGCGACATAGGCAAAGGCGCTCAGGCCGATGGCCAGCGCGTGGGAGCCCATGTGCCATCCGTCGGCCAGCAGGGCCATGGAATTGAACCACCAGCCCGCGGAGATCTCGACCACCATCATGGTGAGGGTGATCCACATCACCAGCATGGTGCCGCGCTCGGCGGCGCGACTGCCGGAATCGAAACTGTGGCTGTGAGTCCATGCGGTCAGGTCGTGGTGTGACATAGCTATACCTTTCAGTTCCTTGTTCAGAGAGTCATTGCCTCGCCGACGCCAGCCAGTACGAGCATGCCAAGCACGGCAAACGCGACTGCGGCGACGATGCTGATGATCCTGGTCGGCAGACGATGCGACATCCGGTCGCCGATGTACACCGCCGGGACATTGGCGATGAGCATCCCGGTGGTCGTGCCGGCGATGACGAGAAAATACTGTTGCCAGTGCGCGACCATGGCCATGGCGGCGATCTGCGTCTTGTCGCCCATCTCGGCGAGAAAGAACGCCAGCAAGGTGGCCGCGAAGGGGCCGAAGCGCGGCGGCGCGAGTTCGTCGGTGTCCGCCTTCTCCGGCAAGAGCATCCAGGCGGCGACGGCCAAAAACGCCACGCCCACGATCCAGCGCAGGCTGCCCGGCGGCAGCGTCATCGCGAGCCATGCACCCAGGCCCCCGGCCAGGCCGTGGTTGGCGAGCGAAGCCACGAGGATGCCGGCGATGATGGGCACCGGAGCGCGATAACGCGCGGCCAGCAGGAAGGCCAGCAACTGGGTCTTGTCGCCGAGCTCGGCGAGGGCGATGACCCCGGCGGGGATCAGGAAGGCTTCCATCGGATGTCCCGGGCCGGAATCAAGACGCATGACCACGCTGCGTCCCCGGCCGAGCAGAGGCAGCATGGTCAAAGGTCTTGCCAGGTCCAAGGACTGCCTGCACCACGGCCATCCGGCCGAGTATGTTGGCGCAGGCCTCTTCGGGCGAAGAGCGGCTACTCCCCAGTGACCCGATCGATTCTAGCGTCCCGTGGCGACGAACCCGATAGGTATGTACCGAAGGTTTTCCGGTGAGATTCTCGCGTCAGCGAATATCCGGAGGGGGCTCGCTTTGCATCAGGTCGTAACGTGCCCGCTCGGCTTTAAGCACGTCGTCCATCATCGCGACGATGCGCTCGGCTGTCGCGTCATCCACGTTCTCAGCCAACATCCAGCGGAGCGCCGGGATCGGTGCCCGCCAGCCGTGCTCGATGGCCCGAGCTGCGGCGGCTTCCGGACTCTCGGCTTCGCTTTCGTCAAGCACGTGCTCGATGTAGTTCTCGAGCAGGGTAATGCTTCCCGTCATTCGGATACGCTGCGCGCGCATCCCGTTCACGAGAGCCTGGATCCGGATCGCAACTTCCATGGCCTCCTGCGGACGCGCCTGGTTGTTGATCGCCATGAGCAGTCCTATGCAGGGCGCCAGTTCCTGCGGCGCGTCGCAGGACGGCATTTCCTGCGGCGAAATGTCAAGCAGCTCTCTCAATCGCTGCTCGGCGGCTGCCGGTTCGCCCGCCGCGATTTCCAGCGACGCAAGCTCGCCGATCACTTGCGTATTGCTCGTCTGCATAAGGCGGGTCGCTTCGCGGTACGTCGCCAGGCCCGCAGCCATGCCCCCCGTCTCGATCGCGCGGCGCGTCTTGAAACCGGCCAGCTCGAGCTCGAGGTCGGGGCTGTCGGTCTGTTTGACGGCATCCATCAGCAACTGTTCGGCGCGCGCGTCGTATCCGAGTGCCTCGAGCGCGGTGGCCTCCTGTACAAGCGTGCTGCGGTGTTCCGGATTCAGCGTCCGGGCGTGCGCGAGGGTGCTGGCCGCGTCGGCGAGTCGCCCTTGTTGCAAGTCCACGAGGCCGGTCGCGGCCCAGGTCATGAACCATTCCGGCGCCACCTCGCGCAATTCCCCCAGGTAACGCTCGATCGCCGCTTCGTCCCCTTCGGACAGTGCCCACATGACCTGCCGGTAGACGATGACAGGCGACAGCGGGTCGACCGCGTAGGCGCGCTGGAGGGCATCGCGGCCGGCCTCGTAGTCCGGGAATAGCGTGCCGACCAGCCACAGGTGCGCGAAGGCGTTGTTCGGATTGATGGCCACCGCGCGCTCCAGCGCGGCTCGCGCCTCGTCGCTCCGTTCCCTCGCATCCGGTCCCTGGCCGAGCAACAAGCCCTTCACGGCCCATGCATCGTCGCTGTCGGGATCGATCTCGAGCGCGCGTTCCAGGGCCCTGTTGGCCAGGGGGCCGGTTTCGTCCAGGCTACGGTAGTTGTAGTTGTCCAGCAGGGCATAAACCATGGCGATCCCCGCGTAGGGCGGCGCGTACTCGGGATCTACCAGGATGGCTTGCTGGAACTCCTCGAGGGCACGACGGAGGCCCTCGGGGGTGCGCAGGCGCGCGTGGAATTGGCCGCGCAGGTAGAGGTTATAGGCTTCGACGTCGCCCTTGGCGCTCTGGCTGATGACCTCCGTGTCTCCGGGCAGCAAGGTCCTGCGCAGCGCCCGCACCACCTCGGTGGCGATGTCGTCCTGGATGGCGAAGATGTCGTCCAGCCGGCGGTCGTAGGTGTCCGACCACAGGTGGTAACCGGTCCGCGCGTCGATCAACTGGGCCGTGACCCGCACCCGGTCGTCCTGGCGCCGCACGCTGCCCTCGAGGATGTTCGCCACGCTGAGGCGTTCGCCGATGGCGCGCAGGTCCTGGTTCTGGTTCTTGAAGGCGAAAGAAGAGGTGCGCCCGGCCACGCGGAAATCGTCGATGCGCGCCAGGACGTTGAGGACCTCTTCGGAAAGGCCTTCCGAGAAATACTCATTATCCGGATCTTGCGACATGTTGACGAAAGGCAGCACCGCGATGGACAGGTCGCGCGGCTCCATCGACGGCGTCCCGGCCGGCGCGGTTGTCGCCATGCCCGGCGTGGTCTCGCGCGCGCCGAACATGTTCCAGGACAGCAGCGCGATGGCCAGCAGCAGCACGATGATGGTCGCGATATTGAGCTTTCGTCCCGCTTCCGCCGAGGCGCGGCCGTCCGTTCCTCCGTCGCGGTCGCGCCTGATTCCTTCGGGCGTGATCTCGAAGGCCCAGGCCAGCACGAGGGCGAAGGGAAAGCCGAGCGCCAGCACGATCGCCAGCAGCCGCAGCGAACCTTCCGGCGCATCGACGATGCCGAGCAACACGTCGGCCACCTGCAGCACCAGCCAGGCGCCCGCACCGTAGAACAAGGCGATGCGGATGACGTTGCGTCGCTTCAGCTCGGAGAAGAAAGATGGCATGCCGTGATCCCGTGCTCGTTCGTCAACGCTGCTTCCGTCAAGGACGCGATCAAGCCTACAGGCGGCAAGTCAAAACGCCAACCGCCCCGGAGGTTGCGCGGGGCCCGCAGTCAGACGACCTCCACCTCGTGGCCGCCGCGCAGGAAGAACACCGCGAGCACCAGCAAAACGACCGGGAACAGGAAGATGTTGACGACGCCGAGCACGACGGTGAACTGCAGCAGGCAGCAGGCCAACAGCAGCACCGCGAACACCTTCAGCAGGGGCGGAAGTTCGATCTTGCCCACCAGCAGGACGATCGACAGGATCGAGGCGAGCACGGTGTAGACGAACAGCCCTGAAATCGCGATGACGGCGCTTGTCGTGCCCAGGGCTTCGCGGGTGGACTCCGCCAGGTCCGGCGTGAACGCGAGGACGACGTCGAACAGCACCGTGGCGTGAAACAGGCCCACGACGATGGCCATGAGCAACAACATGATGGCAGGCACGCCGCCGTGCAGGTGTTCCAGCAGCACCTTGCGCAGGGCGAGGTAAATATAGATTTCCATCACGCCGATCAGGACGAACAGGGCGTCCCGCGCGCTGACGCGATTGAGGTCGGCGATGAACGCGTCGAGGAGGGATTGTTCTCCCAGGCCGAGCGTGGACACCCAATAGATGGGAAACAGCACGGCGAGCGCGATGGCGGTGTAGCCGGGCAGGGCGTAGGTACGGTTCATCGTGGGTCTCCATGCGGACCGTCGGGGACGTACTCGAGCAGGTCGCCGGGCTGGCAATCCAGCGCCCGACAGATGGCTTCGAGCGTGCTGAAGCGGATCGCCTTGACCTTGCCGGTCTTGAGCAGGGACAGGTTGGTCATCGAAACGCCCACTCGCTGCGACAGTTCCGTCAGCGACATTTTTTGCCGGGCCAGCTCGATATCGAGGTTGATGCGGATGCTCATTTCGTCCCGCCAGCGCCTGGGAAATGAATAACAATAATTAATTTACGTTAATCATAATATTAATTACGAAAAGGATGTCAACCCCAAGCGCGGGGCAGCCCCCCGGCTGGCGCCGGGAGGCATAGGGAGACTCAGCTCGATGTCACTGCGCCCGAAAGACCGTGCGCCCGTCCTTGATGGTCTCGATCACCCTGATGTCCTTGATTGACATCGGATCCACCGCCAGCGGATTGCGGTCCTGGCGGCGATGGTGTTGCTGTAGGAGCCTGGACGTCTCAGCGTACAGCCGCCTCGAGACTTGTGGTCAGCGTCCTTTGAGGTCCTCGCGGAGGGTGAGGAGAACAGGGTCTTGCGGCATGGCGGCGAGGGCTTCTGCAAGAGTTGCGCGAGCAGCTTCTGCGCCGCGGGTGGCGGCGGCGATCCGCACGAGCATGATCCAGGCTTCGACACGCTGGCCGTCGAGGTAGACGGTTTCGCGCAAGGCGGCTTCGGCCTGAGGCAACGCCCGCAGTGTCAGGGCTGCGCCGGCCAGCTGCAGGTGGGTCTCCGGAAAGTCGACACGGCTGGCCAGGGCGGCGCGCCACTCTGCCATGGCTGCATCCAGGTGTGCCTGCGTGGCTCGCGGCAGCCGCGCGATCGGTGCGCCCAGCAGTGCTTGCGCGGCTGCCATCCGCACACTGCGGACCGGATCGGCCAGCGCCTCGAGCAGGCGCATGATCTGCTGCTCGGGCGGGGCGGAGCGCTGCAGCCGCACTGCAGCGGCCCGCAGCAGCGGATCTCGATCCGACAGTAACGGCGCGAGGCGCTCGGCCAGCGCCGGAGTGGACGCGCCCTCGAGCAGCCACATCGCGCTGGCCCGCACTATACCGGCTTGCGTTCCGTCCTCGGCAAGCAAAGCCAGGTCTTCTTGCGCGGCCGTCGGATCCGCGCGACCAGCGGCGAGGACGTGCCCGAAATGCCGCCCGCGGTTGCGACTCTCGGGGTAGCGCGCCACTATCTCTGCCGCTGCCCAGTCGAATGAGCGACCAGTGTGGCAGCGGGTGCATGCATCCGGCGCACCGCTTACGGCGGACAGATCCGGGCGCGGGATGCGGAAGGAATGATCCGCGCGCCAGTCATTGCCCATGTATACGCTCTCGGGGGTGTGGCAGTTCTTGCACTGAGCGCCCGCAGAGTCCGGCGCGTGGAAGTGATGTGCGGGGGTGTCGTACTCTGCCCGCCGGACGGTCGGGAAGTCAGGGTTGCCGGCAGGCGCATGGCATTGTGTGCAAATGGCGTTGCCCTCGGCGGGAGGTCTCCCGCTATGGGCGTCATGGCAACTCAGGCAGCCGACGCCCCTGGCGTACTTCTTCGCCTGCAGGAAGGAGCCGTAGACGTAGACCTCATCCAGGATCTGGCCGTCCGCGTGGTAGAGGCCAGGCTGCAGGAGCGCGAGGCCATAGGCATCGTAGTACGGCATGCCGGGGAGGGGAGAAGCATCGTCATGTGCTTCGCGCCGGGAATGGCAGCTCGCGCACTGCTGGATCGTCGCTTCGGTATCTCTGAAGGCCTGGGTAAAGCCATAGGCGTCGAGCCCCGGCGTTGCCTTCCATGACTGTTGCGACTGTGTCCATTCGAGGTGCGCCGAGCCCGGCCCGTGGCAAGCCTCGCAACCCACTCCGATCTCGCTTTGCGTAGAACTGTAGCGGCGCGTTGCCGAGTCATAGTTCTTCGTGAAGCCGGTCGCATGGCACTCGGCGCAGCGGGCATTCCAGTTCTTGTAGGGGCCGGTCCAGTGGAGGCCGTCGTCAGGGGACAGGACCTGGTCCGGATACAGGTGGAACCAGCGATCCTCCTGCGTATTCCAGACCACGTCAAAGCTTTGCAGCCGACCGGGCTCGGTCTCGAGCAGGTACTGCTGTAGCGGTTCGATTCCGGCCACGGAATGTACGCGGTAGTCGGTCGTGACGCCGTCGCTTTCAGTCACCGCCACATGATAGCCGTCGGCCTCGATGCGAAATCGGGCGACCATGTCCCCATGGCGGAACTCGGTGCCGTCGAAATCAGCCGCCACCGTCTCGTGAGACGGCAAGGTCCAGGCCAGCGCATGATGCGAGCCAGCCCAGGCCTGCGCTGCCTCCACGTGGCAGGCAGCGCAGGCCTTGGACCCTACATATGCAGGCGCGCCTTGCGCGAGGGCAGATGCCGCGAGGAACGTTGCGGCAAGAGTGTTGCTCAATCGTCGGACTTGCCAATGAAACGGTAAACAACTGCCCCAAGAGCTCCGCCGATAAGCGGTGCAACCCAGAAGAGCCAGAGTTGCGCAGTCGCCCAGTCCCCGACGTAGAGCGCCACGCCGGTGCTGCGCGCCGGATTCACCGAGGTGTTGGTCACCGGAATACTGATCAGGTGAATCAATGTCAGGCACAGGCCAATTGCTATCGGCGCGAAACCAACTGGGGCGCGTTTATCGGTGGCGCCGAGGATGACAATGATGAACATCATCGTCATGACGATCTCGGTGATCAACGCCGCCTGCATCGTGTAACCGCCCGGCGAGTGCTCTCCGTAACCATTCGAGGCGAATCCGTCGGCAACGTCAAAGCCGGCCTTGCCGCTGGCGATCAGGTAAAGGATCCCTCCCGCCACGATGCCGCCAACCACCTGGGCGAGGATGTAAGGGATGAGTTCCTTTGCCGGGAATCGCCCGCCCGCCCACAGACCGACGGAAACGGCCGGGTTGAGGTGACAGCCTGATATGTGTCCGATCGCATAGGCCATGGTGAGTACTGTGAGGCCGAAGGCAAGCGACACACCCAGGAGGCCGATACCGACTTCAGGGAACGCTGCCGCAAGCACTGCGCTGCCACAACCGCCGAGAACCAGCCAGAACGTTCCGACAAACTCTGCCGCATATTTTTTCATCAGCGTGCTCCGGGTTGCTTACGCATTCTCTGCAGGACGGAGTTCAGGTCGTCCACCTTGGGAGAAAAACTCGGCTGCCGCGGAGGAAACTCCTCGAAGCTCTCGACGAAGCTCGCCAGCTGCATCATGGCTGGGCCGAACAACCACGCACGATTTTCCTGCCACTCCTCATAGCCGCGGGCCTCGTGAAAACGCTCGAAGGGGTCGAGATCGAGGTTGGTGATATACGGCGTGCTCAATACGGTCTGGCCGGAATGAAACCACTGATCCTGCTTCGTATACATCAGTTTCCATGGACCGTAGCGGAGTCCATGGAAGGTGGTTTCGGTGAAGTAGTAGTAGTCCATGCGCTTCGATTCACCGTTGCGCAGAACCAGCTCGCTCTGGTCGTAGCCGTCGAGATGAACTTTGTATCGGCGTGCGCCGACCTTTTTGCCGGACTTCAATTCGTCCTTCAGGTCGGGCTGGCCGAGAAAAGACATGAAGGTGGGCACCCAGTCTTCCATGCTCATGAATTCGCCCGTAGCCACGCCCGCGGGAATGCGCCCGTCCCACTTCACCATCACCGGGACCCGATAGCCGCCTTCGTAGCCGCCCGCGCCCTTTTCGCCCCGGAACGGATGATTTCCGCCATCCGGCCAGGAGTTGGACGCAGCCCCGTTGTCGGTCGCGAACATCACGATCGTGTTTTCGGCCACGCCGAGCTCGTCCAGCAGGTCGAGCAACTCCCCGACAATATCGTCGAGTTCAGCCATGCCATCGGCATATACGCCGAGGCCCGTCTTGCCGTCATACTCCGTCGAAAGGTTGGTCCGGTAGTGCATGCGCGTGGTGTTGTGCCAGACAAAAAATGGCTGGCCGGCGCCGACGGCGTCGCGGATGAAGCGCTTGGACTGTTCGAGAACTTCACTCTCGAGGGTGCGCTGGCGTTCCCGACCGAACGGACCCAGGTCTTTCACTTCTTGGCTGCCATCGGCCAGCCGCCGCGAGTGAATCACGCCGCGTTGCTTGTCGAAGCCGAAGCGGGCGATGGCTTCAGGGTCTTGCGGATAGTCGATCTGCTCGGGATATTCACCGGCATTGAGATGGTAAAGAATGCCGAAAAACTCATCGAAACCATGCGCAGTCGGCAGGTACTCGTCGAGGTCGCCGAGGTGGTTCTTGCCGAACTGGCCGGTGGCGTACCCCATGGGTTTCAGCAGCTCAGCGAGCGTCGGGTCTTCCTTCTGCAGGCCCTGCGGCGCGCCCGGCAGCCCGACCGTGCTCAGCCCGGTTCGCATCGGGTACTGGCCGGTGATGAAGGAAGCGCGGCCGGCGGTGCACGATGCATGCGCGTAATGGTCCATGAAAATCATGCCATCGGCAGCGATGCGGTCGATATTGGGTGTGGTGCCGCCCATCATGCCCCGGTGGTAGGCACTGATGTTCCACATGCCGACATCGTCGCCCCAGATGGCCAGGATGTTGGGGCGCTCTGCCTGCTGCGCATGCGCCGTGCCGGCGATAAACAAGGTGAGCAATATCAACAGCGTATGCGTTCTTTTCATGATTCTCTCCAAATGGGATATCAAATGAGGAATTCTTGTTTTAAGTTTGTCGCGTGCGCGCTGTCATTCGGCCCGATAGACCGTACGCCCGTCCTTGATGGTCTCGACGATCCGGATGTCCTTGATTGACATCGGATCCACCGCCAGCGGATTACGGTTCAGGATCACCAGGTCGGCGACCTTGCCGGCCTCCAGCGAGCCCTTGCTGTCCTGCTCGCCATACTGCTCGGCCGCCCATAGCGTCATCGCCTTCAGCCCTTCCAGCGGCGTGATCCTTTGGCCGGGCCCGATCTCGTCGCCGGCCCGGGAGACGCGGTTGACCGCCGACCAGAGCATGAACATCTGGTCGAGGGGTACCACGGGTGCATCGGTGTGGTTGGTCGGCCGCAGGCCGGCGTCGATCGAGTCGCGGATCGGGCTGATGTACGCCGCCTGCTCCGGCCCGCGGTTCGCAATATGCGCCTCCGCGAAATAGTAGGTGTGCAGCGTGTAGAAGGAGGGCCTGATCTGGTACTCGACGAAGGCGTCGATCTGGTCGCGGCGGGTGAACTGGGCGTGGATTGCCGTGACGTTGCGGTACCGGGTCGGATCGTCGGCCGCCGCGAACTCGTGGGCCGTGATCAGCGAGTCGATCGCCGCATCGCCATTGACGTGGAACGTCACCGGCACGCCGAGCCCATAGACCTTTTTCAGGCCCTGGTTGATGACTTCCTGCGGGGCGAACAGCTCGCCTTTCCAGTTCTCCTCGCCGCTCGGGCCGCCCGTCAGGT
The DNA here is from genome assembly GCF_011064545.1 of Wenzhouxiangella sp. XN24. Lineage (NCBI taxonomy): Bacteria > Pseudomonadati > Pseudomonadota > Gammaproteobacteria > Chromatiales > Wenzhouxiangellaceae > Wenzhouxiangella > Wenzhouxiangella sp. XN24. Next base: position 100,164 of record NZ_JAAMFG010000036.1, on the reverse strand, counting down.
ACGGCGTCGTGAAGGCAGCGGTGCGGCCCTGTGGAGAGCCGTCGATGGTGATCTTGACGCCGCCGATCTTCAGTCGCTTCCGGTACTCGCCCCACAGCTCGAGCGGGAACTCGGCCAGGATCTTGTCCACGTCGGTGATGAAGGGGAAGACCACGACATCGATGCTGTGGGCGCCGGCGTCCGCCGCGCGTGTGAGCGCCTGGAGCTGGTGCAGGTGCGTGGCGCCTTCCTGGGCCGTGGTGATACCGGCTGCGGCGTACATGCGGTGCGCCGCCTGGGTTCCCGCGATCTCCTGCTCCGGCGTAAGCGGCGGCGTCTGCTCGAAGACCGGGAGGAAGGCGGTCTCCATGATCAGCCCCCAGGGCTCGTTCGTACCCGGCTTGCGGACGATGACGCCGCCCGGCGGCGTTTCGGTCTCGGCGCCGATGCCGTAGTGCTCGAGCGCCCGGCTGTTCAGCACCGCGCCGTGCATTGAGATGTGGTCGACGCGCACCGGGTTGTCCGGAAAGGCCGCATCCAGGTCGTCACGGTTGAGCAGGCGTCCGTCCGGCATGACCGTGTCGTCATAGCCGTACGCCATGATCATCTGCCCTGCAGGAATCTCACTCGCGGCGGCGAAACGCTGGAGCTCGGCGACGATGCTGTCGACATCGGCGCCCGGCCCGGCCGGCGGTGGGTACAGGTTGACCTGCTCGGCCAGGAACAGGGCATTGAAGTAGTGGCTGTGGCCGTCGATGAAGCCGGGCGCCATGGTGCGGCCTCCCAGGTCGATCACTTCGGTCGCATCGGTATGGTGGGTGAATACCGTCTTGGCCCGGCCTGCGGCGAGAATCCGGCCGTCCGCGACTGCCAGCGCTTCGGCGACCGTGTTGTCGGCGTCCAGTGTCAGGATGTCGCCGCCGTAATAGATCACCTCGGCGGCCTCGACCGGCACCGCCACCGCCACCTCCGCTGGGCTGCTCTCCTGCGGTTGGCCGCAGGCAGTGAGCGCCGCCGTGCCGATTGCAGCAACCAGGGCAATCCGCGCGATCCTCAGGACTTCGAGCAAAGTGGCCATGTTCATTACCCCCTCATCTGCCCTGCGGTGTTATCGCCTGCGTCTTCACCTCGGGAACAGCAGCGTGATCACGACACGCGCACCCCAGCCTTCCGCGCCCGCGTCCGGGCTGTCCACGTAGTAGCGGACGCCGCCGCCGATGCTCACGAGCTGGTCACCGATTTTCGTCACCTTCGACGCGACCGCGACCACCGGAAAGTTCCACTGCTCGCCCTCCCAGTCGTAGGTGCTCTCGGTCTGCAGCGTGAAGGTCCAGGCCTCGGGCGTGGTGTACGAAACGAACGGTTGCAGGAAGGTGGCATTGATGTCACCGCGCGCGCTATCTCCAGCGAACGAGACGAGATGATTGACGAGCCCGCCATAGGTCCACGGACCCTGTTGACGCAGCGCCACCGCCGTGGGGCCCACGCCCCACTTCTCCGCGCCGAGCAGTTCATCCGTCGCGGTCGGCAGCAGGAGGGCCGGACCGACCCCCCAGATCCAGCCGCCGGCGGTCGGCTCGACGGGCGAGAAGAACGCGCTCTGCACGATGTCGCCCAGCCCGCTCTGCCCGCCTGCGCCCGGGAAGATGTCGTCCTGGTCGATGAGCGGCACGATGGTGCGCGAGATGAGGTTCCAGTCCTCGTTGAGGCTGAGCGGGATGACCGGCTGGATGTTCAGGTTCCAGCGCTCCCCTTCGTCCGCGGGACCGATGTTGCTGTCGTAATTGAACTGCATCGGCACGCTGATCAGGGCGGCCACTGGGTTGGCGAGCTGCTTGGCGAGGTCCTGCTTGCTCTCCTGCGCCGCGCCCTGGGTAGCCGACAGGCCGCCCAGCGCGAGGGCGACGATAGCTGCTTGGAAAGTTCTCATTGTTGTTGCTCCGTGGTCGCCGGCATGGCGCTCAGCATGGCGGTGGTCAGGTTGAGGATTCCTTCACTCATGCAGGTGGCCGTCGCGGGCGTGCTGCGGCGGGGCAAGAGGGGGTTCGCGAAACTGGGCTGGCCGTCGTAGTGGCCGAGCGCGGCGAGCAGCCGCGTCATGGCAGGATTGGTCACCGGGTCCGGTGTGGACGAGGCGGCCGCGCCTTCGAGCGCGAACACTGTCGTGCCGTTCTTGATCGTCTCGAGCACCTTGATCTGGTCGATCGTCTCCGGGTCGATGGCGGTCGGATCGGCCGAGAGGACCACGAGATCGGCAAGCTTGCCGGCCTCGATCGAGCCCTTCCAGTGCTCCTCGTAATGCTGCCAGGCCGGCCAGATCGTCATGGCTTTCAGCGCCGTGATCACGTCGACACGGTGCGCCGGCCCGATGATGTCCCCGGAGCGCGAGCGGCGCGTGACCGTGGCGTCGAGGATGCGCATGGAATCGGGAAACGCCACGGGGGCGTCATGGTGCGAGCCGAACTTCATCCCGCGCGCCACGACCCAGCCCGTTGGCGAGATGTTCTCGGCGCTCACCGGCCCGAGGGTGTGGTCGCGGTGCCAGTCGCCCCAGTAAAAGGTGTGCATGGGGAACAGCGACGGGAAGATGCCGAGCCGATCGTACGACTCGACCTGGTCCTGGCGCAGGAACTGGCCGTGGATCAGCACGTCGCGGCGACCGGTTGCCCCATGGGTCTCGCTGGCGGCTGAGTGCGCTGCGATCAGCAGGTCCGAGGCGGCCTCGCCGTTCGAGTGCGTGAGAATCTGGACGCCGTTTTCGTAGGCCCAGTCGACCGCGTCGATCACCTGCTCGTTGGTCACGGCGGGATAACCCACGTAGCCCGGCGGATAATCGCCGACGGGAGCGTAGTACGGACGATCCCGCCAGGCCGTGAAGCCTTGCGGCGAGCCGTCGATGGTCAGCTTCGCGCCGCCGAGGCGATAGCGATTGTGGTAGTTGCGGTCGGCGTTTTTCGCGATGTAGTCGCGATCGACCAGGACGTCGCCGTAGGCCACCACGTCGATCGCCAGGCCGCCCTCATCGGCGACCGCGCGCAGGACATTGGCGGTGCCCGGCGACGTGCGGCCCTCCTGCCCGGTCGTGTAGCCGTAGCGCGCCCAGAGTTCGCTGCCCGCACGGACCATCTGTCTTGCGCCGGCCTCGCCGACACGCGGAATCAGCTTGATCAGCGCCGCGAAGAACGCCGTCTCTTCGACCACGCCGTCGGGCTCGCCGTCCTCGCTGCGGCGGATGATGCCGCCGGCCGGGTTCTTGGATGCCGCAGTGATGCCGGTTTCCGCAAGCGCTTTCGAGTTCATCGCGCCGATATGGCCGGACTGGTGGACGAGCACGATCGGCACTTCGGTGGATACCGCATCGAGATCCTCGCGAGTTGGGTGCCGGAGTTCGGCCAGCTGCGCGTTGTCGTAGCCGAAGCCGATGACCAGGTCGATCTGCTCGACGATCTTGCTGTTGGCCGCCATCCATTCGCGAATGACGCGCTGCATGGAGGCGATGTCCGCGACCTCGCCGTCCGGGGGCGCCAGCATGTTCGCGGACAGCGCCTGCAGGCCGCCCATAAAGACGTGGCCGTGGCTGTCGACGAAACCGGGCACCATCGCGCGGCCTTCGAGATCGACCACCTCGGTGCCTTCACCGCGATGGGCCATGACCATGTCCGCAGCACCGACGGCGAGGATCCGTCCGTCCTTTACGGCCACGGCCTCGGCGCGCATGGCGGCGTCGTTCATGGTCAGGATGGTGCCGCCGGTCCAGATCCGGTCGGCGGTTTCGCCGTGAGCCGGTGGGGCGACCAGGGCGCCAAGGGCGGTCAGCATTACGAGGGCTGGGTTGATACGCATGGGGCAGTCTCTCCTGTTGTGCCGGAGGCGGCGAAGAACCCGTCCCTGGGTCGCGACCGCCTCCTTGGTAGCGCGGCAAAGTAGCCGAGCGTCCCCGGGCAGATTGTCCGGAAATTGACAAACCGAGGTGTTTCTTCAAATCTTCACGGCAGCTTCACGGCCAGGGACAAGCGATCCATGGAAGATTTGTTGCAGCACGGCTGGTTGTCACGCTGCCCCCGGCGGTTCCAGCAGGCCGTGCTCGAACGGGGGAAAGCACGGCGCTACGCCGCAAGCGAGTTCGTCTTTCATCTCGCCGACGGGCCTGCCGGGGTATTCGGCATCGCCAGCGGCAGCTTCAGCCTGATCGCGGCGACGGAGCGCAACGTGCCGCGCGTCGGGCACGTGATGCATCCCGGCGGGTGGTTCGGTGAAGGTCCGCTGATGAGCGGCGAGCGGCGCCGCCTCGCGGTGCAGGCCTGCACCGCGGGGGAGGTCGTTTGCCTGTCCCTCGAAGAGATCGAAAAGATGTGCAGTGCCACCCCGGCCTGGCATCGCTTATTCGGCTTGCTGGCCTTCGAGAACCTGGCGGTCGCCGCGAGCATCGTCACGGACCTGCAACTGCGCCGCAGCGAGTCACGCCTCGCCGCCGTCCTGTTGCGCGCAGCCGGGCGCACGGTCCTGGCGCCGGACCGGGTGCTTATCCCGGTGAGCCTCAGCCAGGCCGAGCTGGGCGAGATGGCCAACGTGTCGCGCCAGGTCGTGAACGCCACGCTGCGCCGCTGGCAGGCCGCGGGGTGGATCGACCTGCGTTACGGCGAGGTCGTGGTGAACGACCGGGAGCGGCTGCTGGATTGCACCGCGGAGTGAGCGGGAGACCCCAGCCGAGTGGCTAAGGACCTCAGCGCTTGAACTTGCCGAGCATTCCCATGACGTCGTTGAGCGGGTTGCCGTCGCCGTCGGCGTCGAGAATGCCGGCCAGGCCGCCGGCCCGGGATGGGCTCGCGGCCTGCGGTGCGGCAGCGCCTTCCTTGCTCATGTAGCCCGCCACCAGCATGCCGAGCATCGGCAGCATCTTTTTCAGGGAGCTCGGGTCGAGGCCCGTCTGCCCTGCAGCGTTCTGCGCCACAGCGCGACTGACGTCCTTCGAGCCGAAGATCTGGCCGAGCAGCTGGTTGCCCTGTTCCAGGTTGGTCGGCTGGGCGCCGAGCACTTCGTCCATCATGCTGCCGCCGCCCAGTTTGCCGAGCATGCCGAGGAGGTCGTTCGTCCCGCCGGGTTGCGCCTGGGCCTGCTGCTTGAGCCCGCCGAGGATCGCCGGGAGGAGCGCTTCGGCGCCGCTCTGGACCTGGCCCTCGTCGACGCCGATCTCGCGCGCGATGTTCTTGAGTCCGCCCATCTGCTGTAACAATTCCGTGATCTGCATGTCCTGCTCCTTGGGTAATGAGTCGGGCGAGTATAGGGTGATGCATCCCGGAAACAAAAAACCTAGACTCGTGCCGTCCCGGGGCGCGCCCCGGTCAGGGAGGGCAGGGCATGAAATGGAAGGGCCGACGGGGCAGCACGAACGTAGAGGACGTCCGGGGCAGGCGGGTCGTGGCGAGAGCGGGCGGGCTCGGCATGCTGCTCAACCTGGTGGGTCGGACCTTCGGCATGAAGGGCGTCCTGGTGCTCCTGGTGCTCGGCCTCGTCGGCTGGCAGATGGGCCTGCTCGACCCCGCCACGCTCATGGGCGGCAGCCAGGTGAAGGAAACCGCGTACCAGCCGAGTCCGGAGGAGCAGGAACGCTTCGAGTTCGTGCGCGTCGTGCTGGCCGACACCGAGGACATCTGGGCAAGGGAGTTCAAACGTGTCGGCGGCCAGTACCAGGCGCCCGAGCTCGTCGTGTACAGCCGGCAGTACCCCACCGCCTGCGGCATGGGCGATGCGCGCATGGGGCCGTTCTACTGCCCGGCGGACCGGAAAATCTATATCGACCTGACTTTTTACGATGAACTCGCGCGCACCTTCGAGGCGCCGGGGGATTTCGCGCAGGCCTACGTGATAGCTCACGAGGTCGGCCACCACGTGCAGAACCTGCTGGGGATCTCGGGGCAGGTCGCGGCGTTGCGCGGACGACCGGAATACAACCAGCACTCCGTGCGGCTGGAACTTCAGGCGGATTACCTGGCCGGCGTATGGGCCCACCACAACCGCCAATACCTCGAGCGTGGCGACATCGAGGAAGCCATGCAGGCCGCCAACCAGATCGGCGACGATGCCATACAGCTGCGCACGCAGGGCCGGGTGGTGCCGCATGCCTTCACCCACGGCAGTTCCGAGCAACGTATGCGCTGGTTCAGGCGCGGGCTCGAAAGTGGCCGGATCGAGGAGGGAGGCACCTTCGAGATGCCGTTCGAACGTCTTTGAGGCACGCCCGGGTCCGGGGCTACGGACGAATGAACCGGTAGGTGGCCGACCAGGTGACGGTTTCGCCAGGTTCCAGCGTGGCCCGTTTGAACACCTCCGGGCAGAAGCCGTCGGCGTTGGCGAACAGGGCGAAGCGCGCGGGCGCAAAAGAGGCGCGGTAGTCGACGAACGGCCGGCCTTCGACTTGCACTTCGAAACGGTTCGCTCCGGCCGCCACCTGCGGCAGCTCGCTGGCGTAATAGGCTGCCGCACCTGGCGCCAGCGGCGCTGACATCTCGAGCGAGAACGGCGTGCGGCGAAAGCTGGTCTCGGCCTCAGGTAACTCGAAGCCGGTGACGGCGGAGTAGCCCGGACCGATCGCGTCGTCGGCCACGCGGAACCAGTGATGGTTGTAGTGCTCGAAACTCCACGTGGTGGCGCCGGTGTTGCTCAGCGCATATCGAATCAACAGTCCGTCATCGCCCAGCAGTTCATACGATTTCCGATAGTGATAGTCCCCCGCCGCATTCCCCGCGGAGCGCTGGCTGACCGAGATCGATGTTGGGCCGGATGCCACCTCCACGGGAAGCAGGGTGTCGATCGGGTACGGATGGGCGAAACGGTAGTCCTCGGCGGTGTCGCGCAGCAGCCGGCCCACGCCGATCTTCAGGAAGCTCTCGCCCGGGCGCGCGCCGTCGTAACCGAGCACCCCGTCGCCATAAAGGCCGAATTCGTCGCTCAATCCCCACGGCCCCAGGAGCTCCGTGCCATCCAGGGTCACACTGCTCACCACCGCGGTGCGGTCGAAGCGCGGGCCGAACTCCGCCATGAGGCGATCCGTCGCCACGTCGATCTCGATGCGCAGGCCATCGCGAGCCAGCACGTGCACGTCTGCCGCGGCCGCAGACGCTGCTGTTAACAGCGCGGTAACGATTGCGATGGCAGACTTCGGGCGTCGCAAATGCATGATCGGATTCTCCCGGGATGGCAGGTCTTGGTCATTGATTCGGATTATCCGCATGGCCACGGCGGGCGGCTTGCACCATAATCTTTGCTGAAAATGACAGCGCTGTCACGCGAGGACGTTCTCATGAGTTCGACACACGTAGCGCCCCGGCCCCTGTCCGACAAGGAACTCGACCTGCTCGACGCCTGGTGGCGCGCGGCGAACTACCTGTCCGTCGGGCAGATCTACCTGTTCGACAATCCGCTCCTGAAGGAACGGCTCGAGCGCAAGCACATCAAGCCCCGCCTGCTGGGCCACTGGGGCACCTGTCCCGGGCTCAACATGTTGTGCGCGCATCTGAACCGCGTCATCAAGCGCGACGACCTCGACATGATCTACATGATCGGTCCGGGCCACGGCGGGCCGTCCATGGTCGCGCATGCTTATCTCGAGGGCACCTACAGCGAGGTCTATCCCGAGATCAGCCAGGACGCCGAGGGCATGCAGAAGCTGTTCAAGCAGTTCAGCTTCCCCGGCGGCATCCCGAGTCACGTGGCGCCGGAGACCCCGGGCAGCATCCACGAGGGCGGCGAACTCGGCTACGCGCTCAGCCACGCCTTTGGCGCGGCCTTCGACAACCCGGATCTCATCGTGGCCTGCGTGGTGGGCGACGGGGAGGCCGAGACAGGGCCGCTGGCCACCAGCTGGCACAGCAACAAGTTCCTGAACCCGGCGCGCGACGGCTGCGTGCTGCCGATCCTGCACCTCAACGGCTACAAGATCGCCAACCCGTGTTTTCTTGCCCGTATTCCGCGGGAAGAGCTCACCAAGCTGTTCGAAGGCATGGGCTACAAGCCGCATTTCGTCGAGGGCCACGAGCCGCAGGCGGTACACCAGCAGCTCGCCGCCGTGCTCGACACCGTGCTGGCCGAGATCCGGGCCATCCAGGCGAACGCACGAGAGAACGGCGACCTGCGCCGCCCCGCCTGGCCGATGATCGTGTTCCGCACGCCCAAGGGCTGGACCTGCCCGCCGGAGATCGACGGCAAGAAGTGCGAGGACTACTGGCGCAGCCACCAGGTGCCGATGGGCGACATGGACAACGAGTCGCACATCCGCGTGCTCGAAGAATGGATGAAGAGCTACCGGCCGGAGGAACTGTTCGACGAGCAAGGCGGACTCCTGCCGGAGATCGCGGCCCTCGCGCCGGAGGGTGCGCGCCGCATGAGCGCCAATCCGCACGCCAACGGCGGGCTGTTGACGCGTGATCTCAAGCTGCCGGATTACCGCAATTACGCCGTGGACGTGCCCAGGCCCGGCGCGACCATCGCCGAATCGGCCCGGGTGATGGGCACTTACCTGCGCGACGTGATGAAGCGCAACCTCGACAGCAGGAACTTCCGCCTGTTCAGCCCGGACGAGAACAACTCGAACCGCTGGCAGGACGTGCTCGAGGTCACCGACCGCTGCTACATGGCCGAGATCTACCCGGAGGACGCCAACCTCTCGCCGGACGGGCGGGTCATGGAGGTGCTGAGCGAGCACCAGTGCCAGGGCTGGCTCGAGGGCTATCTCTTGACCGGGCGCCACGGGTTCTTTTCCTGCTACGAGGCCTTCATCCACATCATCGACTCGATGTTCAACCAGCACGCCAAGTGGCTGAAGGTGTGCAATCACATCCCGTGGCGCCGTCCGATCCCTTCGCTGAACTACTTCCTCAGCTCGCACGTCTGGCGCCAGGACCACAACGGCCTGAGTCACCAGGACCCGGGCTTCATCGACCACGTGGTCAACAAGAAAGCCGAGGTGATCCGGGTCTACCTCCCGCCCGACGCGAACTGCCTGCTGTCCGTGACGCAGCACTGCCTGAAGAGCCGCAACTACGTGAACGTGGTGGTGGCCGGCAAGCAACCCGCGCCGCAGTGGCTGACGATGGACCAGGCGGTCAAGCACTGCGCCGCCGGGGTGAGCATCTGGGAGTGGGCGAGCAACGACGCGGACAGCGAGCCGGACGTGGTGATGGCCTGTTGCGGCGACGTGCCGACGCTGGAGACGCTGGCGGCGGTGGCGTTGCTGCGCGAGCACCTGCCCGAGATCAAGGTACGCGTCATCAACGTCGTCAACCTGATGAAGCTGCAGCCGCAGGTCGAGCATCCGCACGGCCTCTCGGATCGCGAGTTCGACGCGCTGTTCACGACCGACAAGCCGATCATCTTCGCTTTTCACGGTTACCCGTGGCTGATCCACCGCCTGACCTACCGGCGCAGCAACCACAAGAACCTGCACGTGCGCGGCTACAAGGAGGAGGGCACCACCACCACGCCCTTCGACATGGCGGTGATCAACGATCTCGACCGCTTCCACCTGTGCGAGGACGTGATCGACCGCCTGCCGCAGCTCGGCAGCCGCTCCGCGTATTTCAAGCAGCGCCTGCGCGAGAAGCTGATCGACCACAAGAACTACATCGAGAAGCACGGCGACGACATGCCCGAGATCAGCGGCTGGCGCTGGGGACAGCGCGAGGTCATGGCGACCGCCGGCACCTCGACCGAGGGCGACAACGTATAGGCCACGGCCTTCGTCCAGGCCACCGGATCCGACCCGTGGATGGCGTTCACGGGGTCCGTGGCCGCGGCACAATGCCTCTCGGGGCCCGGTGGGGTCGCGGGGTTTTCTGTTAGAATCCCGCGCTAATCAGTCAGTTGCGTTCCGCACGAGACTGCCAGGGGCTGTTCATGAAAGACCTGCAATCCATCCTGGTGACCGGGGGAACCGGCTCCTTCGGCAAGGCCTTCATAAGGACCGTGCTGGCGCGCCACCCGGACATCAAGCGCCTGGTGGTGTTCTCCCGCGACGAGCTCAAGCAGTTCGAGATGGCCCAGGAGTTCAGCCCGGAGCGCTACCCGGGGCTGCGCTATTTCCTCGGCGACGTGCGCGATGAGGCGCGGCTCAGTCGGGCGCTGGAAGGCATCGACACGGTGGTGCACGCGGCGGCACTCAAGCAGGTGCCGGCGGCGGAGTACAACCCCTTCGAGTTCATCAAGACCAACGTCCTCGGCGCGCAGAACGTGATCGACGCCTGCCTGAACAACGACGTGAAGCGGGTGGTGGCGCTGTCCACCGACAAGGCGGCGGCGCCGATCAATCTCTACGGCGCGACCAAGCTTTGCTCGGACAAGCTGTTCACGGCGGCGAACAACATCAAGGGCTGGCGGGACCTGCGCTTCTCGGTCGTGCGCTACGGCAACGTGATGGGCAGCCGCGGTTCGGTGATCCCGTTTTTCCTGGAAAAGCGCAAGACCGGGGTGCTGCCGATCACTCACGGCGACATGACGCGCTTCAACATCACCCTGCAGGAAGGCGTGGACATGGTGCTGTGGGCGCTGGAGAACGCCCACGGCGGCGAGATCTTCGTCCCCAAGATCCCGAGTTACCGCATCCTCGACGTCGCTGCGGCGATCGGCCCGGATTGCCGCCACGAGGTGCTGGGAATCCGCCCGGGCGAGAAGATCCACGAGGAAATGATCACCTCCAGCGACAGCTTCTACACGGTGGATCTCGGCGATTACTACGCGATCCTGTCGCCCACGGGCGCGCTCGGCGTGGAAGCCTATTGCGAGCGATTTGGCGGCACGCCGGTCGAACCGGGCTACGCCTACAACAGCGGCGCCAATCCGGAGTTTCTCAGCGTCGAGCAGCTCCGCGCCCTGGTCCGGGAGCACATCGATCCGGATTTCGCGGTCTAGGCCGTGATCCCCTACGGCCGCCAGGACATCACCGACGCCGACATCGACGCGGTCGTCGCGGTGCTGCGCTCCGACTGGCTGACCCAGGGCCCGATGGTGCCGCGTTTCGAAGCAGCCGTGGCCGGCTACACGGGTGCGGGACACGCGGTGGCGGTGAACAGCGCGACCAGCGCCCTGCATATCGCCTGTCTCGCACTCGACCTGGGGCCCGGCGACCTGCTCTGGACCAGCCCGGTCACTTTCGTGGCGTCGGCCAACTGTGCGCTGTACTGCGGAGCGGACGTGGATTTCGTCGATATCGATCCGCGCAGCTACAACATGAGCCCGGTCGCGCTCGAGGCGAAGTTGCAGGCCGCCGAGCAGGCGGGCCGCCTGCCGAAGATCGTCGTGCCGGTGCACCTGTGCGGCCAGTCCTGCGACATGGCGGCGATCCGTGCGCTGGCCGATCGCTACGGCTTTCGCATCATCGAGGACGCCTCGCACGCGATCGGCGGGCGCTACCGCGATGCGCCCGTCGGCGACTGCCGCTACAGCGACATCACCGTGTTCAGTTTCCACCCGGTGAAGATCATCACCACCGCCGAGGGCGGCATGGCGCTGAGCAACGACGCCGAGCTCGCGGCGCGCATGGAAATGCTGCGCAGCCACGGCATCACGCGTGACGCCGCCAGGATGTCTCGCCCCCCCGACGGGCCGTGGTACTACGAGCAGCAGGCGCTCGGTTTGAACTACCGCCTGACCGACCTGCAGGCGGCGCTCGGCCTCAGCCAGGTGCACAGGCTGGACGACTATGTCGCCCGGCGGCATGCGCTGGCGGCCCGCTACGATGCGTTGCTCGCAGGGCTGCCGGTGACGCGACCCTGGCAGCACCCGGACAGCTATTCGGGGCTCCATCTATACGTCATCCGGATCGAAGGCGGCGGCGATGGCGAGCGCCGGCGCAGCGTGTTCGAGGGACTGCGCACGCGGGGGATCGGCGTGAACGTCCACTACATCCCGGTCCATCTCCAGCCCTATTACCGCGCACTCGGCTTCGCCCCGGGCGACTTCCCGAACGCCGAAGCCTATTACGCCGAGGCCATCAGCCTGCCCATGTACCCGACGCTGAGCGAGTCGGAGCAGGACCAGGTGGTCGCCGCGTTGCGCGAGGCGCTGGCTGGATGAAGCTGGCCGTCATCCCGGCACGCGGCGGCAGCAAGCGCATCCCGCGCAAGAACATCCGGGCGTTCTGCGGCAAGCCGATCATCGCGTGGTCGATCGAGGCGGCGCTGCGCTCGGGATGCTTCGACCGGGTGATCGTGTCCACCGATGACGCCGGGATCGCGGAGGTCGCGCGGGCCCACGGGGCCGAGGTGCCGTTCATACGACCTGTGGCGTTGTCCGACGACCACACGCCGACCGTGCCGGTGATCGCGCATGCCATCCGGTGGTGCGAGGCCGAGGCCGATGCTCGCGCGATCGAGGCGGCGTGCTGCATCTACGCGACGGCGCCGTTCTGCCGGGCGGAGGATCTCCGCGCGGGCGAGGAGATCCTGATGCAGGAGAGCGTGGACTACGCTTTTCCGGTGGTGAGCTACGGGTTCCCGATCCAGCGCGCATTGCGTATCACCACCGACGGCCATGTCGCGATGTTCCAGCCCGAACATGCCGCCACGCGCTCGCAGGACCTCGAGCCCGCTTATCACGACGCGGGGCAGTGGTACTGGGGCAAGCGCGCGGCGTGGCTGTCGGAGCGGCCGATCTTTTCACCGGCGTCGCGTCCGCTCGTCCTCCCGGCGGAGCGCGTGCAGGACATCGATACGCCGGAGGACTGGGCGCGCGCCGAGCTCATGTTCCAGGTGCTGGCAAGACGATGAGCCCGGGCTCGACGCCCCGCATCGTGTTCCGCGCCGACGCCTCGCTGGAGATCGGCACCGGGCACGTGATGCGTTGCCTGACGCTTGCGGACGTGTTGCGCGAGCGGGGCGCCAGCTGCGAATTCGTGTGCCGGGCGCTGCCGGGCGACCGGATAGAGGAGATTCGCCGGCGCGGGTTCGACGTCCGGGCGGGAGACGAACCCCGTGCGGCCGGCAGCCCGCGGGCGGACTGGCTGGTGGTCGATCACTACGGCCTCGATCGAGACTGGGAACAATCGCTGCGCTCCGCCGCGGACCGGATCATGGTCATCGACGACCTTGCGGACCGGCCCCACGATTGCGACCTGCTCCTCGACCAGAATCTCGGCAGCACGCCGGGAGACTACGACAGGCTCGTGCCGCTGGGCTGCGAGCTGTTGTGCGGGCCGAAGTTCGCCTTGTTGCGCCCGGAATTCGCCGCGCTTCGGGCGGACGGCCTCGAGCAACGCCGGGCGCGCCGCGCCGGGTCCCCTGTCACGCGCGTGCTCGTGAGCATGGGTGGCGTGGACAGGGACAATGCGACCGGGCGGGTGCTGGAGGTGCTCGGCGCCGCCACGCTTCGGGGCGAAGTCGAGGTGACCGTCGTGATGGGCGGGGCGGCGCCCTGGATCGGGCAGGTGCGAGCGCAGGCCGAAGTGCTGCCGTTTCCGGTCGAGGTCGCCGTGGACGTGGGAGACATGGCGGTGCGCATGGCGGCGAGCGATTTCAGCATCGGCGCAGCCGGCAGCACCTCGTGGGAACGTTGCTGCATGGGCTTGCCGAGCGCGCTGGTGGTGCTCGCGGACAACCAGGTGAAACTGTGCCGCGAACTGGTCGGCGCGGGCGCCGCCTTCGCCCTGGGTGGCCCGGAAGAAGTCGCCGCGACGCTCCCTCCGGTGCTTGGTACGATTTGGACTGAACCGCAGCGCCTCGCCGATATGTCGGCGGCGGCCGCAGCGATCTGCGACGGGCTTGGCACCCGGCGGGTGGCGGACCGGCTGCTGGCGACGCACGGCGGGCGCGACGCCCCGGGATCCGGCACCTGGAGAAGAGATTGACCGTGGACATCCATTTGCGACCCCTCGCAGCGGACGACTTCGATGCTGAGCTCGTCGGCTGGTACGCCAACGACGACGGGCATCTCGACTTCTTCACCGGCAGTGGCCGGGTCTTCGATCGTGACACCCTGGTGAAGGACTTCGAACTGGGGCGCGACACCGGGCGGTGGTTCTACTACCTTATCGAGACGGCGGGGGCCGAGCGCGTCGGCACCCTCAAGATCGGGCCGATCGATGTGCGCAACAAGACCGCGGACCTGGTGGCGTTGATCGGCAACCGCGATTTTCTCGGCCAGGGCCTGGCGACGCGGGCCATCGCGCTCGGCAATGCGCTGGCCTTCGAGCGACACGACGTGCGGCGGCTGCACAGCGGCATCTTCGCCACCAACGTCGCGGCGATCAAGGCTTACACGCGCGCCGGATGGTTCGTGGAGGCGACCATGAAGGGATACTACCTGCGCGACGGGCAACCCGTGGACCGCGTCTGCGTGGCCTGTCTCAACCCGAAGTATTTTCCGGACAGCTGATGGAGCTGCGCAATGCCCAGTGAATTCGCCATCGCGGGACGGGCCATCGGCCCGGATCATGCGCCGTACGTGATCGCGGAGGTTTCCGCCAATCACAACGGCCGGCTGGACGCGGCCATGAAGATGATCGAGGTGGCGAGCCAGTCCGGGGCCGACGCGGTGAAGCTGCAGACCTATCGGCCCGACACGATCACGCTCGACTCCGACGCCGAAGAGTTCCGTATTCGCGGCGGTCTGTGGGATGGGCGGACGCTCTACGAGTTGTACGAGGAGGCGCATACCCCCTGGGAGTGGCACGCGCCGCTGTTCGAGCATGCGCGCAAGCTCGGCATCACGATCTTCAGTTCGCCCTTCGACACGACGGCCGTCGACCTGCTCGAGGACCTGGATGCGCCGGCGTACAAGATCGCCTCTTTCGAGGCGGTGGACCTGCCCCTGATCCGCTACGTGGCGGCGACCGGCAAGCCCATGATCATCTCCACCGGGATGGCCGACGCCGGGGAAATCGGCGAGGCGGTCGAGACGGCACGCTCGGGCGGTTGCCGACAGCTGGCGCTCCTGCATTGCGTGAGCGGCTACCCGGCGCCTGCGGCCGACTACAACCTGCGCACCCTGGCGGACATGAGCGAGCGCTTCGGCGTCGTGATCGGCCTGTCCGACCATACGCTCGACAACGCCACGGCGATCGCCAGCGTGGCGCTCGGCGCCTCGATCATCGAGAAGCATTTCACGCTGGATCGCCAGGGCGGCGGGCCGGACGACAGCTTCTCGCTCGAGCCCGCCGAACTCGAGGCACTGGTCCGCGGTGCGCATACCGCATGGGAAGCGCTGGGGCAGGTGGATTATGGCCGCAAGTCCAGCGAGCAGGGGAACGTCCAGTTCCGCCGCTCCCTGTATTTCGTCAAGAACCTCGCGGCGGGCGAGACCATCACCGCGGATGCGGTACGCAGCGTGCGGCCGGGATACGGCCTGGCGCCGAAATTTTTCGAGGCCGTGGTGGGAAAGCGGGTCATCCAGGACGTGGCCAGCGGCGAAGCGGTGAAGTGGGACGCGATCGAAGGCGCGTCACGGTAGAATCGTTTGGGACTGCGGTGCAGCGAAAAGTGAACTCGCCAGCGCGGATCCTGGCCCACGGGGAGGTCGCATGAGCAACGGCATCACGAAGGACTTGATGGAGCGGCGGGTGCCGCAGTACCTCGCGGCCTATCTCGCGGGGTCGTGGATCCTCGTCGAGTTCTTCGCGTTCCTCGAGGAGCGCTTCCTGCTGTCGCCGCACCTCACGAACTTGGTGCTGCTGCTCCTTCTGCTGATGCTCCCGAGCGTCGCGCTGTTCACCTATTTCCACGGCAGGCGAGGCCCGGACCGCTGGCAACGGGTCGAGAAAGTGTTCATCCCGCTGAACGCGGTGGTAACCGTTGGTGTGCTCGCCGCCCTGTTCGCGGGCCGCGACCTGGGCGCGATGACCACGACGGTGACGGTCGAGGGTCCGGACGGGACCCCAGTCGAGCGCACCGTGGCGAAGAGCGAGTTTCGCAAGGGCGTCGTGCTGTTCCCGTTCGCTCTCGTCAAGGAGGACGCGGACGCCCAGGCGCTTGGGACCGGCGTACTGAACGTCCTCGCCGTCGACCTGGTCCAGGACAGTTTCATCGACGCCCGGACCCCGGCGACGTACCGGGACAAGGCGCGCAACGCCGGCTACGAGGTCACGGAGGTACCCCGTCCCCTGAGACGCCGCATCACCCGCGAACTCAACATCGATCACTTCCTGGACGGCAAATTCTCTTACGATGGCGCCATTTTCCGGCTGTCTCTCCTGCTGCACGACGCCGAGCGCGGCGGCGTGGTCGCCGCGCATGACTATGAGAACGAGGACCTGATGGCGCTCATCGACGCAGCCGCCATACAGCTGCGCAAGGATCTCGGCCTGCCCGCCAGGTACATCGAGGAGACCCTCGACCTGCCTGCCCGTGATCACGCCACGGCTTCGATCGAGGCGTTGCAGGCCTATGGATATGGCGACCTCGCCGTGCTCGAGCAGGATGATTTCCAGGCGGCGCGCGAGGCAATGCAGCGTGCGACGGATCTCGACCCGACCTACGCCGTCGCGGGGTTCCAGCTCTACCGCCTGAACATCCTCATCGGGGACGTTGCTGCCGCCACCGATGCCATTCGCAACGTGATGGATCATGTCTATCGCATGCCGGAGCGCTTCCAGTTCGCCGTGCGCGCCGAGTGGTACGCCATGCAACAGGACCTGCCGAAAGCATTTGCCGTGTATGAAATGTGGGCCGAACTCTACCCGCAGGATCTCGATGCGCAGCTCTACAGTGCCCAGGTCCGGACCTTCCAGGGCGACCGGGAAGGGGCGCTGGCGGCCTTCGAGAAGGCACTCGACCTCGATCCCACGCGACTGGATATCATCGAGCATGTCGGGGACCTGAACGAACAGCTCGGCAAGCCGGACGCAGCGCGCTCGGCCTACGAGCAAATGATCGAGGCGCAACCGGGGAACGAGACGGGCCTGGTCCGCCTGGCCAGGCTGGAGAACCGCGTCGGCAACCATGACGAGGCACGTGCGCTTTTCGAACGCGCGTCGCTGATGGATCCCGGGAACGTGGGCATCATCAACGGTCTCGCCGATCTGTATGCCGATACGGGCGAGTTCGATGCGGCCGAGGCGGCCTACGAACGAGCGCTCGCCGGAGCGAAGACGCCGCAGCAGCGCTGGGAAGTGCTTCGCGCGTTGCGGAGCTACCACGCTTATCGAGGCGCCTACAGTCGCGCTCTCGACTACCAGTTGCAGGGAGAAGCCGCGGCAGCGGTCTTCCAGCCACCGCTGCCCCAGGTCCAGCTCCAGCTGATGGGATTGCGCACCTATGTTCATGCCGGCCAGGCCGAAACGGCACTGGAGCGGCTGGAGGCACTGAGCAGTCAGCTCCAGGCGCCCATGGACGCCCTGGCGCCGATCGGGCGGGTCGCCGTCCACGAGGCGATAGGGGATGCGGAGGCGCTGGCGCTTGCGCTGGACGATGCAAGGGCGATGCTGGAGCGCACGGGACTGAACTCGCTGCAGCGGGATATCGTGTTCGGGCAGGGCCGGCTGCACGAGATACGCGGCGAATGGGAGGCGGCAATCGCCGCCTACGAGGAGGAGCGCCGCCTGTCGCCGACGGATACCGAGATCCCTCTTCAGCTGGGCCGCGTCTATCGCGCCAAGGGAGACCTGGAAGCCGCCGAGCGGCACCTCCGGGAGACGCTCACGGCACAGCCATCGAACGGCCGGGCCAACTACGAGCTGGCCCTCGTCCACGAGGCACGCGGGCGCAATGCCAAGGCCATCGAGCACCTCGAGCGTGCCATGGACACCTGGGCGCCTGCGGACGAAGCTTACGCATATCCGGCCCGTGCCAGGCAGAAGCTGGCGGAGCTCAACAACGCGCGCTGAAGTTCCACGCTGCCGGGCACGTCCGCGTAAGATAGCGGGGCCACGCCCGGGAGATCGAGAGCCGATGCAGACCACGGAACAAACCGAGGACGTCGCCGAAGTCCTCGAGGAAATCACCCCTGAGCAGTGGCAGGTCATCCGCGCCGCCCTGGAGGCGGAGGATGCGGTCGCGCTGAAAGAGGCGCTCGCGCCGGTCCACCCGGCGGACATCGCCGACCTGCTCGAACAGGTCGACACGGACCAGCGCTCGAGGTTCCTCCGGCTCTATGCCGCCGAGTTCGAGGGCGAGATCCTCTCCGAGATCGACGAGTCGATCCGCGAAGAGGTCATCGAGGTCCTGCCGCCCGAGGTGCTCGCCGAAGCGGTGCGCGAGCTCGACTCCGACGATCTCGTCGACATCCTCGAGGATCTCGAGCAGCCCGAACGGGACTTCATCCTGCGTTCGCTGGAGAAGAAAGACCGCGCGGCCGTGCAGAGCGCCATGGCATGGCCCGAAAGCTCGGCCGGCCGCCTCATGCAATGGGAGACGGTCACGGCGCCGCAGGATTTCAACGTCGGCGAGATGATCGACTACCTGCGTTCCGCGGAGTGGCTGCCCGACCAGTTCTACCACATCATCCTGGTGGACGCGGAAGGCAAGCCGACCGGCTACGTGACGCTCGGCCGGGTGCTGGCTTCGCGGCGGGACGTCGCCCTGGTGGACATCGCGGAAGAGAGCTTTCGCACGGTCAAGGCGACCGAGGACGAGGCCGAGGTCGCGCACCTGTTCAACAAGTACCACCTGATCTCGATGCCTGTCGTCGACGAGGCGGAGCGTCTCGTCGGGGTCATCACCATCGATGACGCCATGAACGTGCTCGACGAGGAGCACGAGGAAGATATCCTGCGCCTGGCCGGCGTGAGCGAGGAGAGTTCGCTCAGCGACCCGATCTGGGACACGACGCGCGGGCGCTTCGTCTGGCTGTTCATCAACCTGCTGACCGCCATCTTCGCCTCCTTCGTGATCTCGATGTTCGAGGCCGAGATCGACGCCCTGGTGGCGCTGGCCGTGCTGATGCCGATCGTGGCCTCGATGGGCGGGAACGCCGGGACTCAGTCCATGACCGTGGCGGTGCGCGCCCTGGCCACGCGCGAACTCACCGGGAAGAATGCCCGGCGGGTGCTGTGGCGCGAGGTCGTCGTGGGCGTGCTGAACGGCTGCGCCTTCGGCATCATCATGTCGCTCGTCGCCGGGTTCTGGTTCGGCCTGCCGATGCTCGCGCTGGTCATCGCCGTGGCAATGATGCTGACCCTTGCGGCTGCGGCCTTCGCCGGGATCGTGCTGCCGCTGGCGCTCGACAGGATGGGCGTCGACCCGGCACTGGCCTCCGGTCCCTTCGTCACGACGGTCACCGACGTGGTGGGCTTTTTCGCCTTCCTGGGACTCGCCTCACTGGTGCTGTTGTAAGGCGGGCGAACCGCCCGCCGGGCGATGGCTGTTGCGACTGATGATTATTCCCGGAGCTGGCGCTCGTACATACGCACGTAGTTCTCGTAATGCCCGGTGTACTCCTCGAAGTGCTCCTCCAGCACCTCAAGTTGGCTTTCCGTGCCGATGAAATACTCGAGCAGGTCCTCTTCCTGGAACTCCAGGAGTTTCCCCAGGTTCGGCGCGACGTCCGTGGCCATGTAGAGGTCCATGTCGGAGTACTCGAGGATTGGGCGGTTGTCGGTGTGTAGCGGCTGCCTTGCGACCAGCGCATCGACGTCGTTCTCTCCCAACAGCAGCATGCTGGCCAGCTCATAGACATTGTCGACGTCGAGGCTGCGCAGATCCCCCTCGACCTGGGTCATCTTTTGCTTGAGCTCGGCCAGGTTCACCACCACCGGTTCCGGCGTGCCCACGAGAATGATGAAGTGGGTCGGGAACTGGGTGAAATACCAGGTCGTCGTGTGCGGAAAGACGCGGTCGAAGGTTGCGATCAGCGTGCGCAGATCGTCGAAGGACAAGCCGCCGACCGGCAGCCATGCTGCGGCGACGCCGTCGTCCGTGAGCGCGTCGCGCATGAGTTCGAAGTATTCCTGCGTGTAGAGATACGGGTTGCGCTTGTATTTCAGGTTCGTCACGTCCGTGACGATCACGTCGAATTCCTCGTCCGTCATGGCGATGTAGTTGCGCGCGTCGTCGAGCACGATGTTGATATCTGGATCAGCGAACGAGTCGTAGTTGACGTCGCTGAACAGCGGCGCGGCCTCCATGATCTTCTTCTCGATCTCGACGGCGTGGACCTCCACCCCGTGGAGCAGCATGCTCCCCGAGGTGGTGCCCGTGCCGTAGCCCACGGTCAGCGCGACTTCCGGTTCCTCGGCCAGTAACAGCGGTATGTGGGCCAGCATCTTCGAATCGGCGAGCAGCACCGGATCCGTGCCGGACACGTTCTGGCCGTCCACGAACAGCCCGCGGTAGTTGCCCCGCTCGATGGCCGTGACGGTGCCGGAGACGCCTTCCGCGTAGTAGATCACTTCGAAGCCCTGCGCGGCGGTCCGAAGGTCGGGTCCTTTCAGCTGGGCATGGAAGGTCTTGCTGTCGGAAAACACCAGCAGGTTGGCGACCACCGCGACGACCACGAGTGCGCTCCACTGCAGCGGAGCACGGCCCGCGCCCCTGACAAGCAGCACGACCGCGATCAGCAGGCTCAGGTTCACGAGGATCAGCGTGGTGTTCCACATGCCGAAGAACGGGATCAGCACGAAGCCGGTGAGCAGGCTGCCCAGCACGCAGCCGACCGTGTTGGAGAGGAAGGTGTTGCCTGCCTTGGCGCCGATCCGGTCCACGTCGTGCACGTAAATGCGGACCCCCAGCGGGAACAGGATGCCCATGAAGACCGCCGGGATGAACGAGACGACGAACGCCAGCGCGAGGCTGAGCGAGAGGTAACTCAGCGGCATCCAGTCTGTGAGCAGGACCGTGATGCTCTCGAACTGGCGGAACAGCACGAGCACGAGCGCGCCGCTGAGCGCGGTGACGATGGAGACGGCGCTGAACCACGTCTCGAGGTCCTGTCGCTGGTCCACCTTGCGCGCCACGATCCACGAGCCGACCGAGAAGCCCAGCAGGAAGCCCGTGAGGATCAGGGCGAAGGCCTGGGAGGTGGACAGGCCGTAGGTGGAGAGGATGCGCACCCACAGCATCTCGTAGCTCAGGGTGATGAAGCCGGTGAGAAACAGGAAGAACAGCATGTAGGAATAGGGCGCATGCTCCTTGGTCGCCGGCTCGGGCCGGGCGGTCTTCGTCTTGCTCGTGGCGACGATGAGCGCGACGAGGATATTCCCCCCGATCGCGATCATCAGCGTCGCGATGACGCCGAAGTACTTCACGAAGAAGAAGCCGGTCAGAAGCACGCCGGCGCAGGCGCCGAGCGTGTTGACGTAGTAGAGCTTGCTGAAACCGGAGCCGAGGTTCTCGGGCGAGCGCAGGAAGTACTTTGCGATCAGCGGCATGGTGCCGCCGATGAGAAAGACGGGCGGCAGCAGCACGATCAACGACAGGGCCAGGCGCGCGATCGAAAGCCCGTAGAATCCGAGGTTGTTGTATGCGTATTCGTAGAGGTAGCGGTAGACGGGCAGCGTCTCGATGACCAGGTAGGAGAGCAGCGAAGTCGCAGCAATCCCAAGCTCCACGTAGAGGTAGATCCGCAGCGGATCGCGGGTGCGTTCCGACCAGCGCCCGAACACGTAACCGCCGAGTCCGAGGCCCAGCAGGAACACGGCGACCACGGTGGCGACGGCGAAGCTGCTGACGCCGAAGACCAGGCCCAGCAGGCGGACCCAGATCAACTGGTAGATGAGGGCCGAGAAGCCCGAGATGAAGATGGCGGCGAAAAGCAGCCTGTTGCTCAGGGTCCAGACCATCAGCGTGAGTCCCTTGTCCCGGTGGAATGCCTTTGGCGGCGCGTTGCTTCGATAATAACGACACACCCAGCGTTGCTGCAGATAATATCCCCCGGGGGTAGCCGGTACCGCCCCGGGTTTTACCTAGGCGCCGGCGATGCTGTTAAATTCACGAGCATGTCGAGTCGTGCATCACACAAGTGTTGGTGACCAGGGGAAATTGATATGCCCGTAGAACTCAAGATTCTCGGCTATGCGGCATTGCTGCAGTTCGTCCAGTACGTCCTGATGGCGGTACCCGTCAACCTGCAGCTCGGCCCCGCGTACACCGGCGGAAACCGGGATGTGCAGAAACAGGCCCAGGGCATGGCGGGCCGCCTGCAACGGGCCCTGGACAACCATTTCGAAGCCCTGGTCCTGTTCACGATCGCCGTGCTGGTGGTGGTTTTCGGCCAGGCCTCGTCAGCGACCACCGAGGCGGCGGCCTGGACCTACCTGGTCGCCCGCATCCTTTATGTGCCCGCCTACGCGTCCGGCGTGTTCCTGCTCCGGTCGTTGATCTGGGCGGTGGGATTCGTCGCCACGCTGGTGATGCTGGTCGCTGCACTCTTATAGCATTCAACCCGGTAGCCGCGACTGCGATCTGCGTATGCGGCCTCCCTGCTCAAGCCCCGGGCTCCCTGGCCGATATCCCGTAAAGAAGCGGGTTTCAGGCTGGTTCCCATGGGCAACGACATGTTCGAAAAAGACGATCAGCGACAGCTGCGCCGTCAGCGTCATTTTCTTGAAGAGCTGGCACGGGATATCTGGACCGCCAACCGCCAGATCATCAATGACGAGATCCCGGCGCTCAGCCGGCAGAATTTCATGGACCTCGGCCGGCTGGTCGCCTGCAGGCGAGCGGCGTACCTGCGCAAGTCGATCGAGCTGAGCGAGTTCGAACCGGGTTCGCCCGAGGCCGCGGCCGCGTTCGAGGCGTTGCCGGCGCTGCGCGTCACCTACTCGGAAGCAAAGAACGCATTCGCCGCACTCGAGCGCGCCATCGAGCGGGGCTACATAGATATCGACATGGGTGAGCCATCGGCGGGCCCAGAGCAGGACTAGCGGCAGGAACTAACGATGCTGTTGATCATCGGTTGGGTGGTAGTGATCATCGTCGTGTTCGGCGGCTTCATGGTCTCCGGCGGCCACCTCGCGGTGCTGGTTCATCCCGTCAAGCTGCTGATGATCGTCGGCGCAGGCGTCGGCGCGTTCGTGGCGTCCTGCAGCCCCGGTGCGCTCAAGTCCGTGATCAAGCTGTTGCCGAGCGCCTTCAAGGGACCGAAATACACGAAGGCGCTGTACACCGAGTTGCTGTGCCTGTTGTACGAGCTGCTGAACAAGATGCGCCGGGACGGCCTGATGTCACTCGAGGACATGGTGGACAAGCCCGAGGACAGCGCGCTGTTCAAAAAATATCCGACGCTGCTGGCCGAGCGCCACGTCATCGAGTTCCTGTGCGACTACCTGCGCATGATGATCACCGGCTCGATGGATCCCAACGAACTCGAGACGCTGATGGACCAGGAACTGGACACCCATCACCAGGAGACCGAGGTGCCGCTGAGCTTGTTGAACAAGCTGGGCGATTCCATGCCCGCCTTCGGCATCGTGGCGGCTGTCATGGGCGTCGTGCTGACCATGAGTTCGTTGCACCTGCCGGCAGAAGAGCTGGGTCCGATGATCGGCGCGGCATTGGTCGGCGCCTTCGTCGGCATCCTGTTCGGCTATGCGATCATCGCGCCCATTCCCGCGGCCTTGGAACACAAGATCAGGGATGAGGCGAAGGCGCTCGAAGCGATCAAGGTGACGCTGCTGGCGACGCTCCATCACGCAGCGCCCTCGGTCGCGGTCGAACACGGACGCAAGGTCCTGTTCAGCGCGGATCGGCCGAGCTTCCAGGAGCTGTCGGAAAGCATCCGGGCGGCACGGTAGCCTGATGGACGACACGCCCCAGATGGACCGGATACCGGACGAGCCGGCGCCGGTAATCATCATCAAGCGCATCAAGAAGGTGCGCGGGCACGCTCACCACGGCGGCGCCTGGAAGATCGCCTACGCGGATTTCGTCACCGCGATGATGGCGTTTTTTCTCATGATGTGGCTTCTGGCCATGACCGACGACGCGAAACGCCGCGGCATCTCGGACTACTTCGAGAATCCGTTGCGGGTGCAGGCCAGCGGCGGTCAAAGCGTGGGGGACCAGGCATCCCTGCTGCAGGCCGGGGGCGAAGATTTCCGCTTCGAGGAAGGGGAAGCCGTGCGGGGCACACCGGGCGAGTCCACCGCGGAGGCGCTGGAGCGCGCCAGGGAAATCGAGGAGCTGGAGCGGCTGAAGGCCGAGATCGAGGCCGCGATGGAGATGATTCCCTCGCTGCTGAAGTTCAAGGGCCAGCTGTTGCTCGATCTCACCAGCGACGGGCTGCGATTGCAGATCGTCGACAAGGAAAACCGCCCGATGTTCGCCAGCGGGAGTGCCGAACTTAAGCCGGAAGCGCAACTGCTGCTCACCGAGGTCTCCAACCTGCTGGCGGATTCAGGCAAGCGGATCAGCATTTCCGGGCATACCGACGCTACGCCGTTCGCGGGCGGGTACGCCGGCTACAGCAACTGGGAACTCTCCAATGATCGCGCCAATGCGGCGCGCAGGGCCCTGGTGCGCGGCGGGCTGGACCCTCAGAAGGTGATGCGCGTCGTCGGCCTCGCGTCGACCGTGCTTCTCGACCGGGAGCAACCTCACAGCCCCGTGAACCGGCGCATATCGATAGTGATCATGAACCAGGAAGCCGAGGAGGCCATCCAGCGCGACGGTGCGCTGGATGGCGAGGGGAGCGAACCTGCCGAGAGACGCGATCCTACTGGCTGACCCACTTGATCTGGAACTCGATCTCCTCTTCGTCGCCCGAGCGTTCGTGTTCGATGGTGAACTCGGCGCGCACCGGCACATAGATGCGTTCGCCGTCGATCTGGATCTCGAAACGGTCACCGTTCTCTATTGCATCCGCCAGGCGACGCAATTTGGCTACGAAATCGGCTTTCGGGTAGCCTTTTTCCACGTCTCGTTCCGGTTTCGTCGTCATATTTCCTCCGCAATCAGGCCAAGTTATCGATCAGGTCAGGAGCAGCCTCACACGAGGGTCATCAGGACCAGCCAGACGATCGCCACCCCCACCGCAAACTCGCTGCGCCCCGGTGTGCGCCAGAGGGCGCCGACCAGGAACAGGTTGTACGGCAGCGGTGCGAAATGCAGCGCGGCGGAGAGACCGGAGGACGCGCCCTGGGTGATTGATGCAAGCGCGAACATGGTCGCCACCAGGTTGATCAGGGTGCCGACGCCGAGGATATCCCGCCAGAGTAGTTGCGCTACCGGCACCCGGCCGTTCCAGCGGCGGGAGAAGTAGTTTCCCTCACCCGTAGTGTTCATCTCGTTGCACTCGCTTATGGGGTCCGGTCGGCTGCGGCGCCATGGCGCAGTGTATCCACCTTGCACGCCCGGAGCATGACGGCGCCGCCAAAAGAACCCACCGTCAACGAGCAGTCCCTCTCCATAGGGTTTGCCTATCAGGGCCATAGTAAATATCAATCACAAGGGTATTCGCAATAGATATAGTATATGCCTCGTATGCCACGATATCCGTGGCAGGGAGGAGGACTCATGTTCAGAAAAACAATACCTTTAATTGCTGCGTTGGCCGTCACCGTGATGGCCGGCCCGGCCCGTGCCGACGGCCCGGCGAAACCACACCAGTTCTGGTGGCCTCAGCAGCTCGACCTGACCCCGCTGCGGGCGCATGCGCCCCAATCCAACCCCTACGGCGACGACTTCGACTATGCCGCGGCCTTCCAGAGCCTCGATCTTGCAGCCGTGAAGAAGGACATCGAGGCGTTGATGACCACCTCGCAGGACTGGTGGCCGGCTGATTATGGGCACTATGGCCCCTTCTTCATTCGCATGGCCTGGCACAGTGCCGGCACCTATCGCACCTTCGACGGTCGCGGCGGTGCCCGTGGCGGGCAGCAGCGCTTCGAGCCGCTCAACAGCTGGCCCGACAACGTCAACCTTGATCGTGCCCGCGCGCTGCTGTGGCCGATCAAGCAGAAATACGGCCGCAGCCTGTCATGGGCTGACCTGATGGTCCTGACCGGCAACGTCGCGCTCGAGTCGATGGGCTTCAAGACCTACGGTTTCGCCGGCGGCCGTGAAGACGACTGGGAGCCGGACATGGTCTATTGGGGTCCCGAGAAGGAGTTCCTCGCCGACGAACGCTATAGCGGCGAGCGTGACCTGGAACGGCCGCTCGCGGCGGTGCAGATGGGTCTGATCTATGTGAATCCTGAAGGGCCGAACGGCAATCCCGATCCGCTGCTGGCTGCCCATGACATCCGCGAGACCTTTGCTCGCATGGCCATGAACGACGAAGAGACCGTGGCATTGATCGCGGGCGGTCACACGTTCGGCAAGGCGCACGGCGCGCACAAGCCGGCTGACTGCATGGGCCCCGAGCCGGCTGCCGCCGGCGTCGAAATGGTCGGTCTCGGCTGGGACAACAAGTGCGGCGCCGGTAACGCCGCCGACACCATCACCAGCGGGCTGGAAGGCGCCTGGTCGGTGAACCCGATTGCGTGGACCACCCAGTACCTCGATAACCTGTTCGCCTTCGAGTGGGTGCAGACCAAGAGCCCCGCCGGCGCGATCCAGTGGATCCCCGCCGACGGCCAGGCCGCCAACCTGGTGCCGGACGCCCATGATCCGGCGAAGCGCCACGCGCCGATCATGTTCACCACCGACCTGTCGCTGAAGTTCGACCCGGCCTACCGCGAAATCGCCAAGCGCTTCCACGAGAACCCGGAAGAGTACGAGCGCGCTTTCGCGAAGGCCTGGTTCAAGCTGACTCATCGCGACATGGGGCCGCGCGCGCGCTACCTCGGCGCCGAGGTCCCTGCTGAAGACCTGCTCTGGCAGGACCCGATCCCGGCGGTTGACTACAAGCCGATCGACGCGCGCGACGCCAAGGCGCTGAAGGCCGAGATTCTCAGTTCCGGCCTGACCGTTCCGGAACTGGTGCGGACGGCTTGGGCCTCGGCCTCGACCTTCCGCGGTACCGACCTGCGTGGCGGAGCCAACGGTGCGCGCGTCCGGCTTGCGCCGCAAAAGGACTGGGCGGCCAATAATCCGGCTGAACTGGCCAAAGTGGTTGCGCGTCTTGAGCGCATCCAGGAGGACTTCAACGGCAAGCAGCGTCGCAGCGGCAAGCAGGTGTCACTCGCCGACCTGATCGTGCTGGGCGGCGCCGCCGCAATCGAGCAGGCCGCCCGGGACGCAGGCCATGAAGTTCAGGTCCCCTTCACGCCAGGCCGCGCCGACGCTACCCAGGCGGAGACCGACGTGGCGTCATTCGCGGTGCTCGAGCCAGGTGCGGATGGTTTCCGCAACTACTTTGGTGAGGGTAACCGCCGCTCGCCGGCGGAGTTGCTGGTCGACCGCGCCAGCCTGCTGACCTTGACCGTGCCGGAAATGACGGTGCTGGTGGGCGGGATGCGTACATTGAACGCCAATGCGGGCCAGGCGGCGCACGGCGTGTTCACCGACAAGCCCGGCACGCTCAACAACGACTTCTTCGTCAACCTGTTCGACATGTCGACCCGCTGGTCGAAGGCGTCGGACGCCGAGGGCGTGTACGAAGGTCGGAATCGTGCCAGCGGTGAGCTGAAGTGGACGGCCACCCCGGTCGACCTGATCTTCGCCTCGAACACAGAGCTGCGCGCCATTTCCGAGGTCTATGCATCCAACGACGCGCGCGAGAAGTTCGTGCAGGATTTCGTCGCGGCCTGGGTCAAGGTGATGAACCTCGACCGGTTCGATATCAGCTGACACGGCTTCCTGTTGCATCAATGAACAGGGACGGCGGCGCTCCGGCGCCGCCGTCTTTTTTTTGGACGACGGGCGCCTGATAGACTGCCGCGATTCTCCGCAGCGGTGTAACGCATGCCACTCAGCAACGAACAGCGCGCGATGCTCTTCGGCCTCGGCGCGGTGCTGCTCTGGTCCACCGTCGCCACGGCGTTCAAGCTCTCGCTGCAGTACCTGTCGCCCGTGCAGTTGCTCGCCTGGGCGAGCCTGGTCTCTTTGCTTACGCTCGGCGTTTTGCTGGTCGCGACCGGCCGGTTCGCAGAGGTGCTGCGGGGCAGCCGGCGCGACTACCTGCGCTCGCTCGCGCTCGGGCTGATCAATCCGCTTTGTTACTACCTCGTGCTGTTCGAGGCCTACGACCGCCTGCCGGCCCAGGAGGCGCAGCCTTTGAATTACACCTGGGCGTTCACGCTGGCGATCCTGGCCGTGCCGCTGCTCGGGCATCGCCTGACTCGCGCCGACGTCCTCGGGGGGCTCGTGGCCTACGCGGGGGTCTGGGTGATCGCGACGCGCGGCGAGGTGTTCGCGCTCGAGTTCGCCAACCCGGTCGGGGTCGCCCTGGCGCTCGGCAGCACGGTGCTGTGGGCGCTTTACTGGGTTTACAGTACGCGCGACAGGCGTGATCCGCTGGTGGCGTTGTTCTGCAACTTCGGGCTCGGGCTGCCCTTCGTGTTACTGGTTTGCGCCTTGACCGACGGCCTGGCGCTGCCCGACTGGCGTGGGCTGGTCGGCGCCGCCTGGGTCGGCGTGTTCGAGATGGGGCTGGCGTTCGCCCTCTGGCTCAGCGCGCTGCGGCTCACGAAGAGCGCCTCGCGCATCGGCAACCTGATCTTCCTGTCGCCGTTCCTGTCGTTGTTTTTCATCCGCGCGTTCGTCGGAGAGACGATCCTGCCGTCGACCTGGGTCGGGCTCGGGCTCATCGTCGCCGGACTGCTCGCACAGCAGATGTTCCGGCCGCGTCACAACGCCTGAGTCACTCCACTTGTCGGCGCGTAATGTCGTGCGGCCTTGCCCTCATGGCGGGGCGATGAATTCTTCTTCGTCACCGGGAATCCCCGGGCACCGCTGCAACGCCGATCAGCGCATCGCCTTCAGCGCCTGCGCCCATTTCGCGAGTTCCGGCAGAAGGGTCATCGCCGAGGCTTCGTGCGGCGGCCCTGCCCTGAACTGCTTGTCTTCATCCAGCTGCTGCCATGGCATCTGGATCATCACGCCCTCGGGGAGGGGCATCATCTTCAGCGTGCTGACCATCAGTCGGGCCGCCTGGGCGGAGCGCAGGCCGCCCGAGACCCCCCCGTAGCTGACGAATGCGCAAGGCTTGTAATTCCATTCGACGTAAAGGTAATCGAGCGCATTCACCAGAGAGGGCGGCGGCGAGTAATTGTACTCCGGCGTGACGAACACGTAGGCGTCCGCGGCCGCGACGCTGCGCGACCATGCCTTGGTGTGTTCATGTTTGTAGTCCTGCCTGCTCGGGTGTTGCGGTTCGTCGTAAACGGGGAGGGCGAAATCCGCCAGGTCCACGAGACTGCATTCGAACCGCCCCTGGGCCTGGGCGACGCTATGGAACCACCTGCCGACGGCGGGCCCGATGCGGCCCGGACGGGTGCTGGCGATGATGGTCTGGAGCTTCAGGGGCATCGGTCGGGTTCCTCGAGCGGGTCGATACGTCGAATGATATCCATTTTGCATGACCGCTTGCTGGCGTGGTTCGCAGCACCGCCCGGTGTGCTATACAGGCTCCGACTCGCCGATATCACCTCGCGCCTCCCGAGCGCGATTCCACACCAGGCCAGGGAGCACGACATGCCAGGGACGCGACTCGCGAACAAAGTAGCAATCATCACCGGCGCGACCGGCGGCATCGGCGAAGCGACGGCCAGGCGGTTCCTGCAGGAGGGCGCCGGCGTCATGCTGGTGGGGCGCTCGGCTGAAAAGCTCGCGGCCACCGCAGAGCGGCTGGCTGATTTCAGCGCCACCGCGACATTCGTCGCCGACGTGACGGATGAAGAAGCTGCCGCGGCCGCCGTGGCTGCGACCATCGACCGCTTCGGCGGGGTGGATATTCTCATTGCAAACGCGGGCACCGAGGGACGGACCGCGCCGATCGAGCGACAGACCGTCGCGAACTTCGAGGAATGCCTGCGCACCAACGTGATCGGCGTGTGGTTGTGGATGAAGCACTGTGTCGCGCCGATGCAGCAACGGGGCGGCGGCTCCATGATCGCCCTGTCGTCAATCGCCGGCGTCGTCGGGCCGCGCGAGATGGCGCCCTACAACGCAAGCAAGCACGCGGTGAACGGCCTCGTGAAGACGGCGGCCAACGAGCTTGCGACGACGGGGATCCGCGTCAATGCGATCGGCCCGGGACCGATCGACAACCGCATGATCCGCTCTCTCGAGGAACAGATCCTTCCCGACGATCCAGACGGGATCCGGGTCATGGTCATGGCGGGTATCGCGATGAACCGCTACGGCACGAACGAAGAGGTTGCGAACCTGGCGTTGTTCCTCGCCAGCGACGAGTCCTCGTATTGCACGGGCGGCATCCACATGATCGACGGCGGGCTGACGGCGGCGTGATGGCGGCCCGATGACGGCCATCATTGCACCCGTGCCGGTATCGCCCGCAGCCGTCGCCGCAGCGGCGCGGCTGCTCCGCGAGGGCGGAGTGGTGGCGATCCCGACCGAGACCGTCTACGGACTGGGCGCCGTGGCGATGAATCCGGCGGCAGTGAGCCGGGTGTTCGCCATCAAGCGCCGGCCGGCGAACCATCCGCTCATCGTCCACCTGCACTCGTCCGACGCCCTGACGGACTGGGCGCGCGAGATCCCGGAGTCGGCATGGCGGCTGGCCGGGCGCTTCTGGCCCGGCCCGCTCACCCTGGTGCTGCCGCGCCGCCCGGAGGTGCCCGACGAGGTCACCGGCGGGCAGGACTCGGTGGCGCTGCGCGTGCCGGACCAGCCGGTGGCGCGTGAACTGATCGCTGCGGCGGGAGCGCTGGCGGCGCCGTCGGCCAACCGCTTCGGCCGCGTCTCCCCGACCACGGCGGCGCATGTGCTGGCCGAGCTAGGGGACGAGGTGGACATGATCCTTGACGCCGGTCCCTGCCGGGTCGGCCTCGAGTCCACCATCCTGAGCCTCATTGATGACCAGCCGGCTTTGCTGCGTCCCGGCGGCGTCACCGTGGCCGAGCTCGAGGCCGTGCTCGGGCGACCGGTCGACCCCCCGCCGCGGGACCTGCGCGCGCCCGGACGGCTCGCCTCGCATTACGCTCCGGCCACGCCGCTCGAACTCATCGCCGCGGACGGCCTCCGGGAGCGCTTTGCCGGGACAGTCGCGGGCGCTGCCGGCCCGCGCATCGGCGTCGTCGCGCACAGCCCCGACGCCATAGCCGCCGCCGAGGCCGCCGGCGCCGCGGTGACTGCGATGCCGGCGAATGCTGCGGAATACGGTCGCCTGCTGTACGCCACGCTGCGCCGGCTCGACGCAGTCGGCCACGAACTGATCCTGGTGGAGGCGCCGCCGGCGACGCCGGATTGGCTGGCGGTGCGGGATCGCCTCACGCGCGCTGCGAGCCGTTCGCCCTAAAGTGTCAGCCGGGTGAACCGGCCTTCGCATCCAGCTCCAGCATCTTTCGGATGGACTGCTCGATCTGGCCGCCGCAATAAAGCTTGCCGTACTCCTGTTCTTGCTGCGCGACATACCTGGCCAGCGATGGCTCTGCGCCGATCTTCCGGCACAGGGCATGAATGCCCGGCGCGTGCTGACGCAGGTCGGGCTCGACTTGCGGCAGGCAGCGCGTCATGTTGCCGAACAGCGCATAGACGCCGATGTCGGCGAAACTGGGCGCGGCCTGGCCGATGAATCCGCGCTGTAGCGACTCCTCGAAGATTCGCATCCAGCGAGGCAGACGCGTAGAGCGGAAAGACTTCCATTCGTCTCGCGTCCACATGGAAGAGCCGTTGTAGCGGCAGATCTCCATCAGAACGTCGTTGCAGTCCATCAGCACCTTCATGCACGAGGCCACCTCGAACGGGTCCGAAGGCATCAGGTCCAGCCCGGGAGCCACGTACAGGACGATGGCCGGCATCTGGCTCAGCGCGCGACCGGACTCGAGGTCATGCAGCATGGGCGGACCCATGTAGGGGACGTCCTGCTCGTCCGGGGGCCGGTTCTTCAGGTCTGCGTTCGTCTCGAATCCCGATTCCACGAGCAGCGGGACGTCGCGGTAGGCGAACAGGTAACTGACGAAACAACCCCGGAACGGAATCGGCCAGTAGTAGAGCTTGAATCGGGGTGGAGAGTCGGCTGATAGCATGATCCATCCTCGTCGAATCATCGATTCTGGCTCCAACTAGCTTAGATGACGCATGAGAATGAAGCCCGACGTGGGCCAGCCGGGCTTGTGCGTGGAGCCGAAGCGGCGCAATGTCGTGTGAAAGGGTATTTCTATGCTGCGGTCAGGTGGTTCTTGAGCGAACTCGATGATCCGGTCTTCCCGCGACATGATTCTGCCGTCAGGGCGCAAACGTCGAGCCGATTTCGGTCGTCATAGAGAGGAATGCTGGTGGGAAAAATTGCGGTCGTACAAGAATCTCCGGTATTCCTCGATCGTGAGAAAACGATCGAGCTAGCCATCGATCGGGTTGAAACGGCGGCAAAAGGGGGCGCCAGGCTGGTCGTGTTCCCTGAGGCTTTCATATCAGGGTATCCGGCATGGATCTGGCGGCTTCGGCCCGGAAGTGACTGGGGGCTTAGCGAAGATTTGCACACGCGTCTGCTGGGCAGTTCAGTCAATCTCCGTGCCGGTGACCTGGATTCTCTGTGCCAGGCCGCGAGAAGGCACAAGGTCACGATAGTCTGTGGCTTGAACGAAAGAGACGACGAACTGAGCCAGGCTACGCTCTACAACACGGTGGTGGTCATTGGTGATGACGGCACTATTCTGAACCGGCATCGAAAGCTCATGCCAACGAATCCGGAGCGAATGGTCTGGGGTTTCGGTGATGGATCCGGCCTGAATGTCGTCGATACGCCGGTCGGCAAGATCGGAACCTTGCTGTGTTGGGAAAACTATATGCCCTTGGCGCGGTATGCGCTCTATAGCCAGGGAGTGCAACTCTATGTCGCACCGACCTACGACTGTGGTGATGCCTGGATCGGCACTATGCAGCATATCGCCCGTGAAGGTCGCTGCTGGGTTATATCTTGCGGCGTCGCACTGACCCGAGAAGATATCCCGTCCAGTTTCCCGGAGAGGGAAGTGATCTACCCGGACTCGGAAGACTGGATCAATGCCGGCGACTCCACTGTCATCATGCCTGGTGGGAAAATTGTGGCAGGCCCGATGCGGGAGAAAAAGGGCATCCTGTTTGCCGAGGTGGATGCGAAAAGCGCGGTGAATGCCAAACGCGCCCTCGATGTGGCGGGACATTACTCCAGGCCGGATATTTTTACCCTGAGCATCGACAGGCAGCGGCAAAAGCCGGTGGTCTTCAAGTAGCTGAGAAACAAACCAGCTGTTCAGGGTGGGTGGGGTTTGGCTTGCCAGTCACCGTCGTTGCCACCAAAGAAACGGTTCTGGCAAATGCGCTAACGCGTTCGCCCAGTGGGCATTTCAATCCAGAACACCAGGAGGAAGGATGCTCGACGCCGGTCCCTGAAGCGCCTGTTACGGCACGCCGCCCGGCGGACTACTCGAGCGGGCGGTCGAGCTCGGTCGTCCACGTATCCAGGGCCGGGCGCGGATTCAGGTTTTCGTCGTAAAGGCCGGTGTCGCGCCAGATCCGTGCGATCGGATCCTGTTGCAGCAGGTCGTTCCACAGCGAGTCGTAGTCTGCGAGGAAGAACCACACGATGAACTGCGCGTCCAGCGACGCGGCCGCGGCGAAGAGACGTCCGAGATAGGCGTCCTGCCTTGCGGCGTCGCTAGCGATGTCGACGCCGAAGGCCGGGATCGTGAGCCGCTCCGCCGGCCAGCCGGTCTCGGCGATTGCGACCGGTTTGCCCCCGGCCAGCGCCGTGACCTGGGACAGCCAGTCGGGCGGGAGGCTGGCCGGGTCGCCGCGGTTCTCATGGTCGAAGAACACGAAGGGATAGACGCTGATGCCGACGGCGTCGACATGCGTGAGCAAATCCGGCAGTGCCGCGCGCAGGATGGCCGTCTCGGGAGAGTCCGGCGACTTGAGCGCAACGCTCGCCATGAGCTGAACATCCGGGAACTCGGCGCGCAACGCGCCGGCCACGGCGGCCGTGAAAGCCACCAGGCTGTCGAAGGCGGCGATGTCGTTCAAAGCGAGTTCGCTGACCTCGATGCCCAGGTTGAAATACTCGGGGGTGAAACGCCGGACCAGGTCCGCGGCGAAGTTCGTGTAGGCGGTGATCACGGCCGGGTCGTCCAGCGAGCGCGTGTCCCATGGCGGCGGCAGCGGCTGGTTGGTCGCGTCGCCCCAGTAGCTCGCCAGCCCGTCCCGGGCGCCGTTCAGGGGGCTCAATGCCAGGTAGGTGCGCATGCCGGCGGGAGTCCGGTCCAGCCGCGTCCGGATTTCATCCTCGACTGCCGCCGGATACGGGATCCCGTCGAGGGCTTCCTGCCAAGGAATGCCGGCGTCGAGATGGTGGGCAATGAAGTCGCCCCGCGCAGCAATCTCCGAGTACACGAAATTGACGGCGTCCGGGCTCGCGGCATAGGGCCAGGGGGTGAAACCGAGCTCGTAGGTCCTGGTGTCGGTCGCGGGCGGCGGCAGGGGCGCCGGATTCGAGCCGCCACCACAACCCTGCAGCAGGCCTCCCACGGCGAGCCACGCGAGCAGTCTGAAACGCCTTCCAGGCATGAACGGACGATAAGCAAACCCGGCGGCGGGAATATTTATTGCGCAGTTAACCACTCGTCAGCGCGATGAACTCCGGATCTTCCCTCAGGGGATCGAGATCGGGATCGTTCTTCGTCCAGCCCGGGATGTCGGTGCCGCCGGCGATGGCCTGGCGCAGCGCGTCCACGGCTTTCCTCGTCTCACCCAGCTGGGCATACAGGCAGGCGCCGTTGTACAGCATCACTGAATCGCCGGGGCTCATCTCGAGCGCCGTGGTGCCTTCCACGACGGCCTGATCACGCCGGTCGAGTTCCGCCAGGGTGATGGCGTAGAACATCCGGGCACGGGAGTCATCGGGGTTCTGCAGCAGGTAGGTCGGCAGCACATCATCGGCGAGCTCGACCCCCAGGGTGTCCGCTTCCTCTTTATCGCCCATGACCTGCAGCGCCATCCTCAGGTCCGCATACGCCACGTAGAAACGGGGCTTCAGCTCGATCACCCGGCGGCACAGCTTGGCGGCTTCCACCGCGTTGCCGAGCGTGAGATGGATCCTGCTGAGCGTCCAGTAGGCGATGAAATCGTCGGGGTTGAGCTCGATGGCCTTGCGGCCCGATTCCGCGGCCTCGTCGAACTTGCCCCAGCTGAAATACGACAGGCCCATGGCGGTGTAGGCCTCGGGCAGGTTGTTGTCGTACATCAGCGCCTTGAAGCTGAGTTCCTGGGCCTTGGTCCGATACTCTTCTTCTCGTGAGAAATACTGGTACATCTGGCCGTATGCGCTGGAGCAGGCGGCATAGGCGGCGGCGTAGCGCGGGTCCAGCTCGATGGCTTTCTCGAACAGCTGGATGGCGTACTCGACGCTGCGCTTCGTGAGGCGATACAGGTAGTCCTGGCCGCGCAGATACAGGTCGTAGGCATTCGCGTTCACGGTCTGGCGCTTGGTCAGCGAGACTTCCTCGGAGAAACTCAGCCGCAGCTTCAGCGCCTCGACGATCTGCTTCGCCACCTGCTCCTGGATGTCGAAGATGTCGTCCAGCTTGCCCTTGTAGGTGTTGCCCCAGAGTTGCCGGTTGGTCCCGGCGTCCACCAGCTGCACGGTGATGCGCACGGAGTCGCGAAACCGCCGCACGCTGCCGCCCACGACATAACGGGCCCCCAGCTCCCTGGCGATGACCCGGATGTCCTGCTTCGTGTCCTTGAACTGCATGGACGCCCAGCGCGAGATCAGGTCGATCTCGCTCACCAGCGACAGGCGTGCGATGAGCTCCTCGGTGAGTCCGTCGCTGAAATAGTCGGTCTCTTCGTCGGGGCTGATGTTGTGGAAGGGCAGCACCGCCAGCGCGCCGGGCTCGATGGGATGGTCCGGGTCGGGCGACGGCTGGTCGACGGCCTCGATGGCCCGCGGCTCGAGCTCGGTGAGGGCCTTGCCCTGCTGGACGGTGACGCCGATCCGCTCGAGCGAGCGCACGATGACGCGCAGGTTTTCGTCCGGGTCGCCCTGGAAATACTCGATGTGCTGTATGCCCGCGAGCTGGTACTTGAGGCCCGCCGGGATCTGGGTCGGCTCGAGATGCACCGGCAGGATGTGCCCCTTGCGCTCGCTGGTGAGGATCACTTCCTTGGCCACGTTGTGCGAGTTGACCGCGGAGGGGGTGACCATGAGCAGGAGCGCCTTGGCGTTGTCCAGCGCGTTGACGATCTCCTCGCTCCACATCGTCGCCGCGTCGATGCCGCCGACGTCCATCCAGACCGCCACGCCCGCGGCGCGCAGCTTTTCCGCCAGGGCGAGGACCTTGTCGTTGTCCTCGCGCGAATAGCTGATGAATACGTCGGCCTGTTGTGTCACAAGATCGCCTGTTTTTGTTGGCCTGGCGGGTCCAAGCGAGGCGGGGTAATCGCTCCGGGCCTCGTGGTCCCTGGCCGCCAAGGGTAGCTGAATGGCCGGGCACTGAGAAGCATGCTGCGCCGCGGCGCGAAGATCAGGCTGCGGGCGGCTCGGCTTCGCCGGCCAGGCGCGTCTCCGCATCGGCGATCATGGCGTGAAAACGCGGATCGTCACGCAGCAGGTCGAGATCCGGATCCGCCTTGGCATACAGCAGGGAACTGTCCGTGATGCACGCGAAGACCGGGGTGAGCATGTCCAGTGCCGCTTCCTTGTCCGCGAGATAGGTGCACAAGGCGCAACCGAAGTTGTAGCGCATGTTCCAGTTTTCCGGGTCGATCAGTAGCGCACGTTCCATGCGCGCCTTGGCCCGCTCGCCCTGGCCGAGCGCAGCCAGGGCATAGGCGCTGTAACCCGCCACCATCGAGTTGTTCTGGTCGTGCGCCAGGACGGTCTCCGCACGCTTGAGCGCGACTTCGGCCGCGCGCCGCATATTCGCGTCATCGCCCAGGGCGGTGTAAGCGCTGACCAGCATGGACGGGGAATTCAGATCGGCTTCCATCAGCCCCGTGGATTTCTCGTAGAAACGGACCGCATCCTCGTAGCGATGGAGCTGGTAGTTCAGGCGCCCGGCCGAGCGGTTCACCTCGTAGGACTCGGGATTGAGCTTGTAGGCGATCTCGACTTCCCTGGCGGCGGCGTCCGGATTGCCGTCGGACAGCAGCAGTTGCGCTTTGACCGCATGCGCCTCCGCCAGGTCGGGATTGAGCGCCAGGGCCCGCTCCGCGGCCACCATGCCCTCGTCGCCATAACCTTGCCGGGCGTCGCGCAGCTTCATGTGGCCGATGGCCATCAGCGCCCAGGCCTCCGCATAGTTCGGATCGATCTCCACGGTGCGGGTGCACAGGCGCACGATCGCCTCCGCTGATCTCGCCGAGGCTTCCTGTCCGGTGACATGGGTCTGGCGCGCCATCAGGTAGAGGTTGTGGGCCTCGGCATTGTCGGTGCCGCGCCGCTCGATGGCCTTCTTTTCCCTGGGCAGCAGCGTGAGCCGGAGCGCCTTGACGATGGCCTCCGAAATTTCGTCCTGCAGGGCGAAGATGTCGCTCGAGTCGCGGTCGTAGCGCTCGGCCCAGATATGGTTGTTGGTCGTGGCGTCCACCAGCTGTGCGCTGATGCGTACCCGGCCGCCCGCCTTGCGCACGCTGCCTTCCAGCACGTGGCTGACTTTCAGCTCGCTGGCCACCTTGGGGATGTCGACATGCGTGCCCTTGTAGCGGAACGCACTGTTGCGCGAAATGATCGCCAGCGCCGACACCTTGCTCAGGTCGGTGATGACATCCTCGGTGATGCCGTCGCTGAAGTACTCCTGCTCGGAGTCGCCGCTCATGTTCGTGAAGGGCAGGACGCAGATCGTGAACAATGCCTTGGGCTTTTCGGCTTCGGGGGTCACGCCGGGTGCGGCGCTGACGGCCTTGGTGGGCGCGCGCGCGATCATCGCGCCCAGCGCGTGCAGGAACTCGCGTGCCGGCGGGCTGGCGGGATCCCCGGCCCAGTCGTCGAGGTCCGTCGTGTGGATGGCGCGCACGTCCATCGGCAGGCGGGCCTTGTCGAAGCGCACCGGCACCAGGATGCCCCGGTCCGCCGCCTCGCGGGCTTCGCCGCGCACCCAGCGCGAGGCCACCGAGGTCGGTGTCCAGACCACCATGACGGCCTTGGCGGCATCGATCTCTGCATCGATCTGGTCGTCGAATTCCTGGCCCGGCGTGATCTCCGGATCCCACCACACCGACCAGCCCTTCGCCACGATCGCGGCCACCAGCGGGGCGACCCGGTCCCGGTCCGCGCGAGCGTAAGACACGAACACATCAGCCATGCACGCCAAACCTTTGCAACACGGGCCCCGCAGCCTCGAGGGGGCAAGGATAACCTATTGATCCGGCGCGCCATAATCCGGTGCTTTCGGCTGCCAGGCTTGCAATGACGGCAGCGCTTGCGCACCCTTTGCCGATGCCTAAGTATTCACTCCAGAACCGGCTTGCCCTTTGTCTCGTCATGGCCTTGATGACGCCAGTCGCGCACGGTGAGACGAGTGGTGATCATCCCGCAGGTCCTGCCATGAATTTCCACACCATCAACGATCGCCTGGTTACCGGCGGTGACTTTGCAGAAGACGGACTGGAGACCATCGCCGGGCGAGGGGTCACCGTGGTGATCGATCTCCGGCCCGCGCCACCCGAGGGCCAGGCGCAACGGCTCCTCGGGCGGGGGATCAAGTGGATCAACATCCCGGTCGAGTGGCAGCAGCCCACCGTAGAGAACTTCGACGAATTTACGGCCGCGATGCAGGCCAGCGCCGGCGAGAAGGTGTTCGTCCAGTGCCAGGCCAACTACCGCGCTTCGACCATGACCTATCTTTATCGGGTCAAGGTCGAAGGGGTGGCTGAACCCGTGGCGCGAAAGGACCTGGAGGCGGCCTGGCAGCCGAACGACACCTGGCGCGCCTTTATCAGGACGGTCCTTGAAGAAGGCGAGTGACGGTATTCTTCAGTCGGCCGCTCCGACCCGGGAAGGTCACCCGTCCTGATCCGTCCTCTCGCGACCGTCCAGCACCCATTCCCGCATGAGCTGCTTGATCTGCGACTGGTAAGGCACGCCCGCAAGCTCAGCCCGCTGGCGGAACGCATGCAGCAGATCCTCGGGCACCTTCAGGCTGATCAGCCTGGAGCGGGCCGGGCGCTTCGCGTGGAGCTTGCGGAAGTCCTCGAGAAAACGGATCACCTGGTCGGGCGTCATGCCCCGGCACTGCGCCAGGTACTCGTCGGTGAACAATTGCACGGGCCTCACCCGAGCTTCTCCAGCGCCGCGACGTCTGCGAGATCCTGCGGCCGGCCGCTCGCCCGTTTCATGGCGATCAGGTCCTTGCGGCTGAGCACCTGGACGGGGCCGTCCAGTGTGTCGATTCGTATCCGCCGCTTGCCCTTGAGGTCCTCGCTGATGACGATGTCCAGCTGTTCGCTGAGGTCATGCGGGTTATAGAAGTTCCAGGCGAAAAGGTTCCGGTTCCGGATGTACTCGTCGCGAAACCGGAACACGCTTTCGGCCGTCACCGGCAGTCGCGACACCAGGCCGATGCTGCTCAACGCGGCTTCCGCGGCCTCCAGGTCGCGCAGGGTCCAGCGCAACACGAGATCGATATCGACCGTGCCGCGAACAGCCCCGTGCAATGCCACGGCGTAGCCCCCCACCACCGCGTAGCGCACGTCGGCGGCGTCGAGTGCCTTGCTGATCCTGGAGAGGAAAGTCATTCAGCGAGTATATCCCGGTATATACCAACTATGAAGCCGCGACGTGGGTCTCCGGGAAAGCCGGTGCGCGACGTCCAGGCAAGCGATGCGCCGCGGCACTCCGCAGGAGCGTGCCCCTGTCTGTGCCCTCGTTAATGACGCATATGCTAGTCTCCGCAGGCGTGGCCTTTGCGGGTCGGTCGGCGGGATCCGGCTGGTGGGGGGATTGGCTTGGTCGATGTGTTCGTCTCTTATGCTCGCCTTGATTACGCGCGCGTCGCGCCCTTGGTCGCAGCGCTCGAGGCGGAAGGCTGGTCGGTCTGGTGGGATCCCGAGATCTCGCCCGGGGAAGAATTCGACGGGCTGATCGCGGAGGCGCTCGAGAACGCGCGCGCCGTGGTCGTCGTCTGGACCCCCAATTCCGTGGGCTCTCGCTGGGTGCGGGGGGAAGCCAGGGATGCGGCGGACCGGGGCGTGCTGGTGCCGGTGCGTTTCGACCAGGCCAAGCTGCCGATCGACTTCCGGGCCCTGCACACCATCGATCTCGACGACTGGGGCGGAGATACCGCGGGGGAGAGCTTCCAGCGTATCCGGCGTGTGCTGGCGGCGAAGCTGGGGTCCTCGCAGGATTCCGGGGATGCCGAATGGGTGGCCCGGACGACCCGGTCGCGTGCTGCGCCGGCCGGATCTCCGCTGAAGCGCCGGGCGGGTATGGTGCTGGGCGCGGTGCTGGCGCTCGGCATCGGCGCAATGCTCATAAAGACCTATGT
This sequence comes from Wenzhouxiangella sp. XN24, assembly GCF_011064545.1. NCBI lineage: Bacteria > Pseudomonadati > Pseudomonadota > Gammaproteobacteria > Chromatiales > Wenzhouxiangellaceae > Wenzhouxiangella > Wenzhouxiangella sp. XN24. The sequence goes on along the minus strand of NZ_JAAMFG010000036.1, from coordinate 59,804 downwards.
CCCCGAACCCGAGGCGGTATCCGCGGGGACGTCCGGCATGGGCGACGATGCGCCGGCCGCGGAGGCAACCGTCTCATCGGAACCCTCGATTGCGGTCATGCCTTTCGTGGACCTCAGCCCCGAGGGCAACAACGCGTATTTCAGCGACGGGCTTTCCGAAGCGTTGATGGACAGCCTCGCGAGGATTCCGGGCCTCACCGTGGCGTCCCGCACTGCGTCATTCGCATTTCGCGAGGCGGGGCCGAGTGTGCCCGAGGTGGCCAGCGCCCTGCAGGTGGCGAACCTGCTGGAAGGCAGCGTGCGCAAGTCGGGTGACCAGCTCAAGATCAGCGCGCGGTTGCTCGACGGCCGTTCCGGTCGCCCGCTCTGGAGCGAGACTTTCGACGCCAGCATGCAGGATATCTTTTCGGTGCAGGAAACGATCTCCGTCAAGATCGCCGATGCGCTGAAGCTCCAGCTGATGGGCAGCGAAACGCTCGTCCCGATCCCGACGCGCGACGAGGCGGCCTATGAGGACTACCTGCGCGGACAGGACCAGTTGCGGCGCGAGGGAACCGCCGCCAATTTCGACCAGGCGATCAGTTACTTCGAGAAAGCCCTGGCTCGTGATCCGCAGATGGGCGTGGCGCTCGCGGGCATCTGCACCGCGCGCTGGGAAAAGTATTCGCTCAGCCGTGAGCGGGCGCTTGCCGACGAGGCTATCGAGGCCTGCATTCGTGCCTACGCAAACGAGGGCGGGGAATCCTCGGTCAAGCTCATGGTCGCGCTGGGAAGCCTATACCGCGGGATCGGCGACGAGGAGTATGCCTTGTCCCTGTTCCGACAGGCGCTGGAACTCAGCCCCAACGATGCCGAGGTGAACTCGGGTCTCGCCATCACCTTGCGCGACATGGGCGAACTGGAGGAGGCGGCCCGATTGCAGCGCCGGGCCATAGAGCTGGATCCGGCCTACTGGCGCTACTACTCGGATCTCGGGGCGATCCTCGTCGACCAGGGCGAGCTCGAGTCTGCCGCGGACCAGTTCAGGCGCGCCATCCGCCTGAATCCCGACAGCCCCGCACCCTACAACAGCCTTGGCGGCGTTTACTGGCTGCAGGGCGAGTTCCTGCGCGCCGGAGACGCTTTTCGCGAATCCATACGCCGTGATCCCGAGGAGATGTTCGCCTATTCGAACGCGGGCACCATGTATTTCTACACGGCCGAGTTCGTCCAGGCCGAGGAGATGTTCCTGCAGGCCGGCAGGCTCAGCCCCTCGGACGATCGTTTCCAGGGCTATGTCGCCGAGGCGATCGTGATGCAGCCGTCGCGCGATCCTGCGGATGCGGCGCAGTACTACGAGAAGGCCCTCGAGCTTGCGCAGGAGCGGCTCGAGGTGAGCACGGGCGACGATGCGGCGCGCGCGCGCATCGCCGGCTACCTCGCGCGGCTCGGTCGGGACGCCGAAGCCCGGGACCTGCTGGAGAGTCTCGGGCAACAGGAGGACTTGTCGCTGGAGGCCGTCCGGGAAATCGGCATGGCCAGCCTGTTCCTCGGCGAACAGGCGCGAGCCGTCGAGCACCTCGCGGTGGCCAGGGCCGCCGGGTTGCCTGCATGGCTGTTGACCGCCGACAAGCGGCTCGAGCCCCTCGCCGAGTTGCCGGAGTTCCAGGCCCTGATCGCTGACAATACGACCGGACCCTAGACCCAGAATCCAGAAGAAGAGGAAAAGAAAAAATGCGCAGCAAGTTCACGAAACAACTGGTGGCGGCCGCGGGGCTGCTCTCCATGGCAGCCGTCGCAACACTGCCCGCGGCGGCGCAACAGGAGTGTCCGCCGAGCTGCGGCATGGATATCGAGCTGCCGGCGGAAACTGCAAAAGCCCCGGAGATCCCCGGCAGCCAGCAGACGATCATCGCGGTTCGCGGCGCCGCCATGCTGGCGACGGTGAGCGACCGGCGCGGGCGACCCGAAAAGGCAGCGACGAAGCTGGTTTTTCGCAAGGCCGCAGCCGGCGAGCAGGGCGAGCCCTACACGCCCTTCGTGGACCGTCCGGGGCCCAACGGCAAGCCGATCACCGAAGTGGAGCTGAAATCCCCCGGCCGCACGCGGCTGTTCGTGCGCGATGATGAAGAGCACGAGTGTTTCGAGGCGCCCGGCTGCAAATTCGACATCGTCAACGCGGGAGAATCCGAGCGGCCGGTGCTCGATCCCTGGATCATCATCCGGCGGTAACACGCCCGGACTGGCGTAAAGGCCGGCCGAGGCCCGCTCGGAACCGCGGGCCGCGTCCTGGTCGCGTGATCGACCGGAGCGCCTGCTACAGCGACGCGAGCTCCTCGGCCGAGCGATCCGCGATGCCCAGCGACGTCGGCGTGCGCAAGGCCGTGGCACGGTAGTCGCTCGCCATCACGATCGAGGCGACCTGGATGACGGCGTCGATGCCAGGCGTCGGAACGCCGACCTGCTTCGCCAGCTCGGACATGAACACCAGGCCGTAGCCGACGTCCTCGGTGAGATAGCGATGGTCGAGTTGCGGCTGGGCACCGATCCCCCGGAACCCGGGCGCATTGCGGTAGCCGGAGCCGTAATTGGCTTCCAGCATGTAGCCCTGGCGCATGCCCATCTCGGGATCGGGCAGGATCGTAATACCGAGCTTCTTGCCGATCGCGATGCGTTCGTTGTCGAGGGCTTCGATGAGGCGACCGACCGAATCGCTGACACCGTCCTCGTAGAACAGGAAGTCCCCGCCGGTCGTCTCGATGCGCGCGGCATTGCTCAGGGTCACGGCCGGGTGAATGATCGGGTTGGCGTTCTGCAGGCTCGTCTGCAGGACGTTCCCGGCAGGCTCCATCCCCGGATAGACGTCGGCAATGAGTTCCAGGATCCCGCCGGTGTGTCTGCCCGGCAGTGCGGCCAGGAGGTTGCCCGCCTTCAGCTTCAGGAACACACGGATCCTGCCGGGCTCGGTCACGCGCACCGCATAGTGCAACGTCGAAGTTTCCGCGACGCGGATCGATTCATCGTCCAATGCCAGCCCGGCCGCGCGCTTGAAGGCCAGGGCGCCGCCGCAGGAACACGGGCTGACGATCACCGTCTGTCCGGCGCTCAGCTTGCCGGCCACCGCTTTGCCGAACGGCTCGGTGCTGTAGGCCGGGCCGACCACGTAGATCAACTCGGCACCGCGCAACGCCGCGTCGATGTCGTGACCGGAATACGCGATGGGCCCGAAGCCGGAGATGTTGCCCTCGGCGTGGATCCCGCCCTGCGTCGCGATGGCCTCGATGTTGCCGGGGAATTGCTCGAAATCGAACAGCCGGACCTCGTGCCCGTGCGCCGCGCAATCGAATGCGACGGCCGTGCCGCCCGCGCCTGCCCCAAGTACGGTGATCTTCATGCCTACCTCTTCGTCGTGAGTCCTGACCGCACCATGCCATCCTTTTGGCCGGTTCGACAATCAATCCGCGCTGACGCATCATCACGCAAGCACTGCCACCGCGCCGCCTGAGCCATGTCGTTCTTTGCCGAACTGAAACGCCGCAATGTCATCCGCGTGGGCCTGGCCTACGTCGTCGCGGCGTGGGTGGTTATCCAGGTCATGGAGATCGCCGCCGACGCCTTCGAGGCGCCGGCCTGGGTGTTGAAGCTCGTGGTCACGATGTTCGTCATCGGGCTCCTGCCGGCGCTGGTGTTCTCCTGGGTCTATGAGCTGACGCCGGAGGGCCTGAAGCGCGAATCCGAGGTGCGCCCCGAGGAATCGGCGGTGGCGCATACCGCAAAGAAACTCAACCTCGCGGTGATCGTGCTGCTCCTTGCGGCGATGGGCATGTTCCTCGCGGACCGTTTCATGTCTTCGCGCTCAGAGCCGCCGGCCATGGCCTCGCAGCCGCCGGGTGTCGCATCCCAGCGGCCGGCCGTGGCTTCGCAACCGCCGGCCGTGGCTTCTCCGCAGCCGCCGGCCACGACCGTGTCCGCGTCGGGCGAGCCGGCGACACGGGCGGCGTCTCCCGGCGCTGTTGCGGACTCGCTGCCGGAGGACGCCGTGCCGGTGGTGGCGGTGCTGCCGTTCGCCGCGCGCAGCATGGGTGGAGAGGAAGGGCGGTTTCTTGCCGACGGCATCCACGACGACCTGCTGACCCAGCTCGCCAAGCTCGAGATCTTCCGCGTGGTTTCGCGCACCTCGGTGATGGAATATCTCGACACCACCAAGAACATGCGGCAGATCGGCGAGGAACTCGGCGCCGGCCACATCCTCGAGGGCGGATTGCAACAGGCGGGCGGGCGCGTGCGCATCAACGCGCAGCTGATCGACGCCGTCACCGACGAGCACCTGTGGGCCGAGACGTTCGAGCGCGAGCTGACGCCGGACGCGATTTTCGAAATCCAGGCCGAGATCGCGATGGCCATCGCCACTGCGCTGAAAGCGACCCTGAGCGCCGAGGAAGCGGCCCAACTGGCCCAGGCGCCAACCTCCAGCCAGGGCGCCTACGAGGCATTCCTGCAGGCGCGGCTCAACACCTATGTCTATGACCCGGATGCGCGCAAGCTGTCCGTGCGCAAGTTCGAGGACGCCGTCGCCCTCGACCCGGATTTCGCGGAGGCCTGGGGCTGGCTGGGGTTCGCCCGGCTGCTGGAAGCCTGGTCGGACGGCATCACACCGCAGGATGAGCCGCTCATTGCCAGCGCCCGCGAAGCGATCGCGACAGCACGCGAGCTCGAGCCGGGCCTGCCGGAGGCGGATTACGCCGAAGCGCACTACTACTACTGGGTGCAGGCGGATTATGCCGCGGCGCTGCAGTTGATCGAGCCGTTGATCGCGCGCTTCCCCAACAACGGGGACTGGATGGCGTCGCGCGGCTGGTTCAATCGTCGCGCCGGCAACTGGGAGGAGGCGGTGGCCGACCTGACGCGGGCCCTGGAACTGGATCCGCGTAACGGTTTCGTGGCACTGGAACTGGCGAATTTCTACATCCAGCTGCGCCAGTGGGACCAGGCCGTGCCGGCGCTCGAGCATGCGCTGGCCATCAGCGGCGACCGAGACACCTATCTCGGGTACCTCGCACGGCTGCGCCTCGATTGTTGCGGCGAACTCTCAGTGGCGCGCGAATTCGCCAGCCGCCTGCACGACACCGGCCGCGACTCCATGCTCCTGGCCCAACTCCTCCGCGTGGACGGCAAGCCCGGGGAGGCCCTGGCGCTGCTGGAAGGCTACGGGCCGGAGACGTCGGAGCCCGGGCCGGACGAAAACTGGCTGACGGCGATCATCCTGCTGCGGGAGACAGGCGACGAGGAACGGATGCGGGCCGAGGCGGATGCCTACAGGCGACACCTCGAGACCTTCCTTATCGGGCACGAAGAATACTCGCTGGTGCACCGCGACCTGGCGTTCGCGTTCCTTGCCCTGGGGGAACGTGAAAAGGCGCTCTCGCATTTTGCCGACGTGGAGCGGCTCCTGCGGCCCGATGCGGTTCGCTACGCCGAAGCGGACACTTTCTGGGCAGAGACGTTCGCCATGTTCGGCGAGCATGACCTGGCCTTCGAGCATCTCGCGAGCACGCTGGAAAGGCCGGCAGGCATCAGTTGGCACCGGGTGCGGCTGAGCCCCGCCTTCGACGGGATCCGCAACGACCCGCGCTACGCGGCGCTCGAGCAGGAATACCAGGTCGCAGACTGAGCGAGGGTGGGGCGGTGTCCGATGGTCGGCGCCGCTCCAGAGATCTATTTTCTTCGACGCCATCCGGATGCCCGCGTCGATCCTGGAGACGACCATAGACATCACCCTCGGCAACTTTTTCGCCGTGATCTCCACCCTGGTCGGGTTCACCTGCTGCCTGCTGGCGGTCTTTTTGTTTGCCGTGCCGTCGGCCCGCAGGTTACCGAACCGATTGCTTGCCGTTTTCCTGGTCCTGACGGCCATCGAGCTGAGCGCCTGGCTGTGGGTCACGCCGGGGAATGCCGGCGAATGGCTCAATGCTTTGCGGCTGGCGCTCGGGAAACTGCAGATGCCGATCTTCTTCGGCTTTTTCGTGGCCACCTGTTATTCGGACTTCAGGCCAAGGTGGCGCGACACGCTCCATCTCGTCCCCTTCATGGTTGCGCTCGCCATGACATTACCCGGCAGCCAGGTTCCCTTCGCATCCGGATCCACCGCGCTGCACCTTACCGAGCTGGAAAGCCACGTCTTCTGGATCGCGTCGCACGTCCAGTACTACGCGTACATGGTGGCGGTCATCATGGTGCTCGTGCAGTTCCGGAGACTGTTTCACGCGCATCATTCGGGTGACCGCTCGGAGGTCCTGACGTGGCTGACGCAGCTCGCGGCCGTGTCGCTGTTCGCCCACACACTCATCCTGGTCCGCAACGTGTTGCTCTTCACCAGCGCGACCGATGTGGTGCTCGCGTTGCAGGTCATCGGCATCCTGTTGGCGCTCGCCATCACGAGCTGGATTGCGCTCAAGTCGCTGCTTCAGCCCCACCTGTTCAGGGATGTGGACCGGAGGTTGATCGCGCTCACCGGTGGCGCGGACCAGGTGCACCAGAAGGCCGAGGTTCCCAGTCCACAACTGGAGCGCCTGCATGCATTCATGGACGCCGACGAACCCTACTTGGACCCTGGGCTGACGCTGGCCTCGCTGTCTGCCCAGGTGGCCATGACGCCGAGGGATCTCTCGGAGCTCCTCAACCGGTCCCTTGGAGTTCATTTCTTCGATTTCATCAACGGCTACCGGATCGAGAAGGCGCAACACCTGTTGCTGGCCGAGCCGCGGCAGTCTGTCCTGCAAATCCTCTACGCCGTCGGTTTCAACTCCAAGTCCTCGTTCAATACGGCTTTCAAGAAGCACAGCGGCGTCACTCCGAGCGCCTTTCGGGCGCAGCAACCGGCCGCTCCAGGTCCGTACGCGAAAGCACCCCAAGCGTTCGACTTCTAGGAAAAACGTACGATTTCACGAACTCGGTCGCCGGCGGTGGCGAATTCGGGCATCCAGGGCCTCTCAATCGAAGAGGACCCCCATGATGTTTCCAGTCTTGCCCCTGAAATCCACTGTCAGCGCGGTGTTGAGCCTCGCGCTGATCGCTTGCACCGCAACAGGCCCCGGCAGGCCAACGCCGCCCGGTACTGAGGCCCAGCAAGCCATCGAAGCGATCCTGGCGCCCTGGGTGTCCGACAGTGCGCCGGGCGTCGCGGTCGCGGTATCGAAAGACGGCGAAATCGTGTTCGCGCGCGGCGCAGGCATGGCGAACCTGGAGCACGGAGAACCCATCACGCCGGACTCGGTTTTCCAGGTGGCCTCCGTGTCCAAGCAGTTCACCGCGTTCGCGACGCTCCTGCTCGTCTCGGAAGGGAAGATCGGGCTGGATGACGACATCCGGACGTATATTCCCCAGCTCGCTGAACATCCCGTGACGGTCACGATCCGCCACCTGTTGAATCACATGGGCGGCCTTCGGGAAGTGAATACCCTTGCGGCGATGGCGGGGTGGCTGGACGATGACATCCAGACCCACGCACAACTCATGGAACTGGTCACGCGCCAGCGCGGCGTGAATTTCGCAGCAGGTGCGCGGGTCGAATACAGCAACACCGGTTACATGCTGCTCGCCGAAATCGTGTCGCGCGTCTCCGGGATGCCGTTCGAACAGTTCACGAGAGAGCGGATCTTTGCGCCGCTCGGCATGACCAACACGCGCTTCAAGGCGAGCAGGAACGATCTCGTGCGCGGACGGGCCAGTTCGTATTTCCCTGCAACCGACGGGTTCAGGAACGTCGTCGCGGCGGGGGAGAGCACCGGTTCCACCGGCCTCTACACCACGGCCCTGGACCTGTTGAAGTGGACGGAGAACTTCCAGGCCCGGCGGGTCGGCGAAGACATCGTGTTCGATTTGATGGAAAAACGTGCCGCTGCCCTGGACGGCGAAGACGCCACCTTCGCCAAGGGACAGGAACAGCGCCAGTACAAGGGACTCGAGACATGGTCCCACGGCGGGCGCGACGCGGGTTATCGGTCGTTCCTGCTGCGCGTCCCTGCCGAAGGGTTCGCGGTTGCCGTGCTAAGCAACCGGACGGACTTCGACACCGCCAGGCTGGCGTTCGCCGTCGTCGATGCATTCCTCTCGAGTTCACCATTCTATCGCCCCGATGAACCGGAAAATTGGGAACCGGCTTCGTCCGCACAACTGAAAAGCTACGCAGGGCACTACGAAATGTACCCCGGCGTGATTTTCACTATCTCCGCGGACAGCGAAGGACTGAAGTTCGCTGCACTGAACGCGCCGGAAAACGAGTACCAGGTGCTGCCGCAGATCGGCCGGCACAGGTTCCTCGTTTCACCGGCCGCAGACATTTCCATAGCATTCCATGACCCGGTGGAGGGCCAGTCCCCCGGGTTCAGCTACACGATCGGATTGCACGGAACACTGAAAGGGCGCCGCGTGGAACTGGCGCCCTTCGATCCGGCGACCGTCGAGCTCTCGGACTATCTCCGGACCTGCGAGAGCCCCGAGCTCGCTGCGCGCTACGTCTTCAGTATTTCCGGCGACACGCTCTTTGCGAAGCACCCGCGGCGTCCGGCGTTCGCCCTGGCCCCCTACCAGGTCGACGCCTTCACGGGGGAGGGGCCTTTGCAGGAGATCATTTTCACGAGAGATCGGAACGGGAACGTTTCAGGGTTGCGTGCATCAGCCAGTCTTGCCGACGACGTCACGTTCCGATGTACAGCCCGATGAAGAGCCGCTAGCATCCTGCGCCACCAGGGACATGCGCAGCACCGGCGGGGTTGAGATGGAAATGGCTAACAGGTCCGGGCCGGAATGCAACGCGCGTCGTGCCCGTGTCCAGCGGACGATTCGCGGACGCCGTGCATTGCTGGTCACGCTCGCATGCGCGGCACTCGCCGCGTGTACATCGCAGCAAATCGAAAACGGCGACACGGAGCGCCAGGCCGCCGGGCCTGCGGCGGACTCCCCTGAAGACTTGTACCGCGCCGATGCCCTGGCGATCCGACCGCTCATTGAGCAAACCTATGCGTATCTCGAGCGGTTCCCCGGGGGCAGCGTGCCGGTCTCAGCAGCGCTTTCCGAGCAGGCCCGACAAGTCACCGATTTTCGCTCCTTGATCGGCTATGCGGAGCGCGTATTGCTCTCGCTCGCCGACCACCACGCGATCCTCGGCTCATCGCTGTCTGACAGCTGGGCGCTCGTGCCCAGCTATGCGGACCTGTGGATCCTGCAGGAGGATGGCGTCTACGTGGTGGATGCGGTCCGGGCGGGATCGCCCGCAGAGCAGGCGCAGATCATCCGAGGGGACGTGGTCGAGCGGGTCGGCGGCGTTCCGATAGAGACGGCAATCGAGGCGTTCTGGGCGGAGCTCGGACTTCCGGTGACCCCCGAGCGAGCGGCCTTCGCAGCCCGCATCCTGGTGGCCGGCCGGAGGGACCGCCCAAGGCTCGTTGCTTTGCGAACTGGCGAAAGTGTGCGCGAGCTGGAATTGCCGAGCCTGTACCAGGTGCATCGCGACGAGCGGCCGCCTGTCAGTGCGACTGAGCAGGCCGGCGCCCTGGTGATCCGCGTCAATGATTCGCTCGGATCGAATTCGACGATCGCTGCGTTTGACGCCGCGATGTCCATGGCGCAACCGGGGCAGCGGATCGTCATTGATCTGCGCGACACACCCGGCGGGGGCAACACCACCGTGGCCCGGGCGATTCTTGGCTGGTTTGTCGACGCTCCCACGGACTACCAGGTGCACAGCCTGCCGGCGGAAGAGCGGTTCACAGGAATCGCTCGCCAATGGGTCGAGCAGGTCCTGCCAAGACCGGGCAAACGACATGACGGGCCAGTGCAAGTGTGGGTGGGTCGCTGGACCGGCAGCATGGGCGAGGGACTGGCGATCGGTTTTGACGCCATCGGGGCAGAGGTCGCGGGCACGCCGATGGCGGGGCTGCTCGGCGCTATCTATGACCACCCGCTTGAGCACAGCGGTCTCGTGATCAAGCTGCCCACCGAACGCTTGATGGCCGTCGACGGTTTGCCGCGCGAGCGGTTCGTTCCCGGCCAGGCCGCGCCGTGACTCGCCCGGCCTACTGCTGAACGTCAGGCGTCCGCCAGAGCCATTCTTCCCCGTCCACGAAAGACAGGTGCCGGAAGCCCCTCCGGTCGGCCGGCTTCAGTCCCTTGGTGACCGCGGCGCGATCCAGCATGTCCTGCGGAGGCGTGAGCAGGCGGCGGCCGAAACCGGGCAGCAGCGTGCGCAGGTAGCGCTCCGGGTCGGCCTGCAGGGCGCCGACCGTGCTGGCGCACAGGGCGGTCCCGAAGCCGGAGGCGAGCGTCTGCATGCGTGCCGCGCAGTTCAGCGGGTAGCCGACGAAGTCCACTTCGCTGGAAGCGCTGAGGTGCGGCTCGAGCTGGATGCGGATCGCCTCGCCAATGGAAATCCCTACGCCGTAGCCGGTCGGCGCGGCATAGGGCAGTGATTGCGCGAGGGCGGCGTAGCCCTTGTGCAGGGCGAAGGTCGCGTCGAGCGCGCTCACCAGGCAGCGCGGTAAATCCTCGTCGCTCTCCAGCTCCCACAGCAGCACGAAGCCGTCGCCGAGAAACTTCTGGAAGGGTTGCTGGAAGTCGTCGCAAAGCTGCATGACGTAGCCGAACTGCAACTTGACGAGGTCCGCCACGTCGTCGAGCGGTTGTGTCTCGCTCCAGTTCGAGAAGCCGCGCATGTCCGCGAACATCGCCACGATGCGCGAACGGGCGCCGAAGCGCTGGTGGCTGCGGGTCGCCAGGCCTAATGCCGAGGTTCTCTTGTACATGGAGCCTGAAGCCTTGGCTGGATGCGATGACCAGCGCCCATGGATACCACCATCCGGCCGTCACGCCAAGCGCACTGAGTAAGTGGTGATCTCGTAGCGGCAATGCCGGGCAAGACGCGGATCGGGAAGAAGAACACCCGCCGGGCGCCCTTTTTTCGTCCTCGAGTGTTGACAATCCCATATTTGGGTATATTCTCCCCAACTGTAAGGTTCGCGACTCGACGCGCCGCCCCGGAAGAATCCGGCTAACAGGGAGCCCGCCCCCATGACCAGTGAAGCCTTGATCTCGAAAATAGCGCCTGAGCCCTGCCCCGGGGAGGCCGGCACGATCAACCCCGCCGGCGCGGCACGACCGCTCGCCAACGGCCGGCTGGACGCGGCGCGGGCCGCGTTCGTCACGCGACGCGTGGACCTCGGTGACGCACGCACGCTGCTCACGAATGCCGCCCCCCGGGCCGGCGACGTCGTGCTGGCCCGCGTCAAACGCCTGCGCCACCACGCCCGGCTGCAGTTGGCCAACGGCCGCCGCGTGCAGCTCTTTCATGGCGACGAGATCGTGGTCTGCTACGGCGACCGGTATGCGCCCCAGCAGTTCGAGGCTTACGTGCCGGCCACCATCGGCCCGTGCCACCTCGTGGCCTCGGGCGGCGTCGCCGCACACGCGGTGAACTGGCACCAGCGGATCCAGCGCGGCCCGACGGAGATCGAGGTGCTGGGCATACTCGGGGATGCCGAAGGGCGCGCCCTCAACCTCCGTCACTACGCCCTCGACCCGCAGCGGACCGAAGCGCCGCGGCCTCGACTGATCGTGGTGGCCGGGACCTCGATGGACTCCGGCAAGACCACGGCCGGCGCCCACCTGGTGCGCGGACTCAGTCGCGCGGGGCTGCGCGTCGGCGCCGCCAAGGTCACGGGGACCGGCGCCTGCAACGACTACTTCCTGATGCAGGACGCCGGCGCATCGGTCGTGCTGGATTTCACCGACGCAGGGCATGTTTCGACCTATCGTGCCGGCGAACCGGCGATCCGGCGGATCGTCGAGACCCTGAGTGCGGAACTCGGGCGCCATGAGCTGGACGTCGCCGTGCTCGAGGTCGCCGACGGGCTGGTCCAGGCGGAAACCGCGGCACTGCTGAGCGCGGCCTGGTTCCGGCACGCCATCGACGGGGTGGTGTTCTGCGCGCAGGACGCCATGGGCGCGAAGGCCGGCGTGGACTGGCTGGAACAGCGCGGCCACGACGTGCTGGCCGTGTCCGGCGTGCTGACCGCGGCGCCGCTGGCGATGCGGGAGGCGGGTGACCTGGTGCAGCAACCGGTGATCGGTCTTGATGGCCTGTCAGATCGCTATGTCTCCCGTTCCCTCCTGGCCCGCGACGCTCGCGGCGTGGAGCTGCGCAATGCCTGCACCGGCTGAGTCGCTCCCTCTCGACGTCCGCGCGGCGGCGGCCGCCGCGCCCTGGCACTTCGCGGCGCTGCTGGCCAACGCCGTCGCCCAGGCGGCCTGCACCGTGGCGCTCGCACTCGGCGCCCGGGCGGCGATCAATTCCGGGCTGGGCACGGCGACGGTGGCGGTGCTCGTCGCGGCCGCGCTCGGCGGCGCCTGGCTCCGCGGGCGCGAGCGCGTCGACGGCGAGGCGCTCGGCCAGCGCTTCGTGCACGACGTTCGCCTGCGTCTGTTCGACCACCTGCTGGCCGTGCCGGCGCGGGATCTCAGCGAGCGTCCGAAAGGAGGCGCGCTGGTGCGTTTCGTGGGCGACCTGCAGGCGATCAAGTCCTGGATCAGCCGCGGCCTGGCGCAGCTGATCGTGGCGCTGCCGATGCTCGTGGCGTCCGTCGCCGTGCTGGGCTGGATGGACCCGGTCCTCGGCATCACGGCGGCCGCCCTGGTGATCGCCGGCGCGATCGGCGCCGCTCTCCTGGCGCGCCCGCTGGCGGACGCCAACCGCGAACTCCGTAACCGCCGCGGCCAGCTGGCACGTTTCGTCACCGAGATGATGGGCGCGGCCCCCTCGGTGCAGGCGCACGGCAAGGAGCTGCGCGAGCAGCGGCGTCTCGATACGCGCGGTGAAAAGGTCATCGAGGCCGCCTGTGACCGGGCCGTGCTCGTCGGGCGGGCACGAAGCCTGGTGCAGCTGCTCGGCTCGGGCGCCCTGCTGGCCGTGCTCATCATTGGCGCTGCGCGACTGCAGGCCGGCGAGATGGTGGCCGCACTCACGATCGTCGCCTGGCTCACGACACCGATCCGGGATCTCGGGCGGGTGTTCGAATACTGGCAGGCCGCAGCGGTCGCCCGGGAGCGGATCAGCGCGTTCTTTCGCTGGCCGCAGCTTCCCGGCGTGCGCAACGGCCGGCGGCTGCGCCGGCCCGGCGGCGAACTCCGCTACGAAGGCGTGGTGGCCTGCCCGGGCGGCACGCCCATCGACCTGGCCCTCGAGCCCGGCAGCGTCACCGTCGTCACCGGCCCGAACGGCTGCGGCAAGAGCTCGCTGCTCGCGGTCACGGCCCGCCTGCAGGCGCCGCTGGCCGGCCGGGTACGGCTCGGCGGCCAGGACCTTGCCCAGGTGCGCAACCGCGACCTGAGACAACACATCGCGATCGTCGGCCCGGATCTCCCGCTCATCCGCGGTTCGGTGCGTCGCAATGCGAGTTATCGCAGTCGTGGCATGACGGCGGAGGCGTTCCGTACGCTGATGGGGCGCTGCCGGCTGGAACATCTCGTCGAGAACGACAGCGACTCGCCGGCCCGCATCGCGGAGGCCGGCCTCAACCTGTCCAGCGGGGAACGCCAGCGCCTGGCACTGGCTCGCGCGCTGTGGCCCGAACCCAGCGTGCTGCTGCTGGACGAGATCGACAATCACCTGGATCCCGAGAGCCTCGAGGTGCTGCGCGGCGTCATTGCCACCTTCCCGGGCACGGTCATCGTCGTCACCCACGACCCGCGCCTGCTGGATGCGGCAGAGCGCGTGGTGGAACTGGGCGCGGACGGGGCCGTGGTCAGCGACCGCCGCCGGCCGGCGGCGGACGTGGCCTAGGAGGCGCTGCATGACCCGCTCATCAGTCCCGGCCGGCGCCCCGGTCAAGCATCGCCTGGCAACCGATCACCGCACCCGCTACCTGCGGTTCGTGCCGGGCAACCCGGATCCGCAACGTCCCCCCTTGGTTTGCGTACACGGCATCAGTCGCGATGCGGAGGGCCACCTGGAAGCATTCATCGACTGGGCCGAGCGGACCGGCACCGAGCTGCTGGCGCCCCTGTTCGATCGCCGACGTTACCGCGGCTACCAGCGGCTCAGGTCCTCCAACCGCACGCTGCACCCCGTGGCAGCGCTGGACGCGATGCTGGATGAGACCGTCGGTGACCGGCCTTGCCTGTTGTACGGATTCTCGGGCGGTGCCCAGTTCGCCCACCGGTATGCACTGGTGCGGCCGGAGCGTGTCGCGGGCGTCGCCCTGGCTGCGGCCGGCTGGTACACCTTCCCGACCGTCGCGGCGAGCTTCCCCTACGGACTCTCGCCCGGGCGCCTGCCGGCCTCGCTCGCGATCGACTTCCCGGCCTTTCTGCAATTGCCGAAATGCGTGCTCGTCGGCGACCGGGACGTGGAGCGCGACCCGGCGCTGCGTTCCAACCGGGTACTGGACCGTGAGCAGGGCGACAACCGTCTCGCCCGCGCCACCGCCTGGGTGGCCGCGCTCGAGCGCGCCGCCAGCAAGGCCGGGCAGGCCTCCGCCTGTCGGCTGGTCGTCGTACCGGAGGCGGGCCATGACTGGCAGGAATGTTACGCGCAGGGGCGCATGCACGAGCATGTCGCCCGCTTCTTCGACGACGTCTGCAATGCAGGGCAGCCATGCAAACCGGTCGCAGACGCGACCAGCGTCGCCGCCCCCTGATCACCTATGCCGAACACATGGAGATGATGATGCAAAGTCCCTGGAATCGTTACCTGATGATCGCTGCTCTCGCCCTGGCGCCCGCGGTGGCCAGCCAGGCGGCGGAGACTTCGTTCACGCTCGACGACGGCGCGATGATGGAGTGGGATGACGATCGCTACGTGCGGCTCGGCGGACGCATCCACTATGACGTGGCGCGCTACAGCGACGACGTCACCTTGCTCGAGGACGACCAGGACTTCCGCCGCGCACGCCTGATATTGCGCGCCGGCTATGACGACTGGCAATTCCGGGCCGACTACGACCTGGGCTTGGTGGACGGTTGGCGCAGTCTTTACGTCCGCTACGGCGGCTGGAAGCGCGTGCGCGTCACGGTCGGCAACCAGGTGGCGCCGTTTTCGCTGGATGAGCTCTCGAGTTCCAACGATCTCGCCTTGATGGAGCGCTCTCTCGCCTCGGCGTTGAGTCCTGCGATGCTCACGGGTGCCTCGGCCAGGACCTGGGGCAGCAACTGGAGCGCGACGGCGGGCGTGTTCGGCAACGAGCTCAGCGATCTCGACCGGCGCGCTGTCGACGGCAACTCGATCATCGGCCGCTTCACCTATGCGCCGATACGCAAGAGGCGCCAGGTACTGCACTTCGGTATTGCCCACGAGTACCGCTCGGTCGATTCCAATGCCGATGTGCGTATCCGCGCGCGCCCCGAATCCCGCCTTGCGAACGAACGGCTGGTTGACACCCGCTCCCTCGCCGGCATCGACAGCCTCTCCACCACCGGGCTGGAAGTGATGGGCATCCTCGACAACGTGCGGCTGCAGGGCGAGTACATGTTCATGAGCCTGGACGGTGGATCCGAGGCGGCGGACTTCAGCGGCGGCTATGCCCAGGCGAGCTGGCTGGTCACCGGGGAGCGCTATCGCTACAGCCGTTCACGCGGCGTGCCGACGGCCGTGCGGCCGAAAGGCGACTGGGGTGCGCTCGAATTCTCCCTGCGCTACAGCATGCTCGACCTGGACGACGGCGTCGTGACGGGCGGCGAGCAGACCCAGGTCACGGCGGCCGTGTCGCTGTACTGGAACGAGCACCTGCGGACCAGCCTCAACTACAGCCGCTACGACGCCGCGCCGAACCGGGACGGCATCGACGAGGACGGCTCGATCCTGATGTTCCGCTTCCAGGCAGCCTTGTAGGAGAACGGTCATGGTGCATTTCCGTCGCATCCGTACCGGCGTCGATCTCGAGCCCCTGCGGCTGGAACTGGGGCGTCACTCGAGCGCATGGGATCTCCAGGTCGGCCGCCAGCTCACGGCGCCGGCGCAGCGTGACACCAACGCGATCCCGCTCCGGGGCCTGCGGCGATCCTGCATCCGCGGGCGCCGCCGGCGGGACGTGCACGAGAGCCGCTGGACGTCGTTGTCCGCGAAGTTTTCCGCGACCGTCGCCTTCATCGAGGCGTTCGCAGCCGAGCAGGGTGCCACGCCGGGCCGCGCGCGTTTCGCCTGCCTGCCGGCCGGCAAAACCGTGTTGCCGCACGTGGATCGCGGCGAATATTACCGGCTGCGGGACCGTTACCACCTGGTGATCCGGAGCGAGAAGGGCAGCGTGCTCAACGCGGGTGGCGAATCGGTGCGGATGCGCGAGGGCGAGCTCTGGTGGTTCGACAACAAGGCCCTGCATGACGCCTGCAACGACTCCGGCGCGGACCGGATTCACCTGATCTTCGACCTGCTGCCGGCCGATGCGGAACCGTCGGCGCTGTTCGATGACCCGGGCCAGCTCCTGGAAACGGAGCTGGCGGCGCGCGAACGACGGTGGGTCGAGGAGGTCGCCCGTGCCGTCACGCTTTATGTCGCGGCACGGGGTAACCCGGAGCGCTGGGCGGGGACGCTCAGCGACGCGGGCTTGCTGGAGTTCGCGCGAAAGAAGCCCATTGGGGCGCTTGCGCGGTTGTTCTGGCCCGGTCTCGGCGGTCCCGGGCTGGCACGACTGGAATCGGCCATCGGCTGGGCACTGGGGCTGCTGGACATCGAGCGGATCCGGCCCGAAGAGATCACCGAGGCGATCAGCGAGGCCGGCGGGCTCGATGCGGTGCACCGCGCCTGGCAGGCGGACCGCGACCGCGCAATCTACGGGTTTCGGTAGGCTCAGGCCGCCCGGCGCGCGGCGATGAACGACTGCACCATCAGCGCGAGCAGCCCGCCGCACAGCACCAGCATACCGATGTTCACCGTCAGCGCGAGCGGGCTCATCTGCGCCGCCCGGATGACGAGCGTCGCGGCCGGGGCCAGCGCGCCGAGCAGCGCGACCACGGCGGCGACGTGCATCAGGTGCCGTCGTCCGCCTTCGAAGGCGAGTGCGAGCCCGCCGAGGATCCCGATCACGAGGCCGGCGTAGGCCGGCAGCAGCGCGGTCCGGCTGCCGGAGAAGAGGAACGCGCCGACGCCGAGAGCGATCAGCAGGGCAGCGAACAGGACAGTCAGTTTAGGCATCGTCGGGTTCCCAGGATGATTGATGGCGTCGAGCGGGAGCGGGTCAAAAGATGGATAGACGATACCCATAAAGCGACGCTTCTGAAAGCGCTGGCGGTATCGTAGCCAACTCGACCGGAATTCTTGGTAGGATCGGAATCACCTTCCCAAGCTTCGCTGGTACGCCGATGAAACGCTCACTTCTGAAAGGATTCCTGCTCCTGGTGCTGGCCGCGAGCGCGGTTCCCGTTCTCGCGCATCATGGCTGGTCGGGCAATAGCGCCGGCGAGGTCGAAGTGACGGGTACGGTGGTGACCGGCGTCAGGCTGGCCGGTGCGCATGGCACGATGCAGATCAAGGATGCGGACGGGAATACCTGGGACATCACGCTGGCGCCGGGGCCGCGTACCCATCGCGCCGGCCTGCGCGAAGACATCATTCCGGTCGGCGCCGAGGTGACGGTGTTCGGTGAGCGCAACGAGGATCCGGAGGTCTTCGAGGCCAAGGTCCGGCGCGTGGTCTGGAAAGACCAGGTGTTCGACGTCTACCCGCCCGAGTAAGTTGGACATCCGGGGCGTCGCCCATGCTTGAGGTGATGACCTGGCTGGAAAGCTCGGCGCTGGCCGGGTTCCTGCGCGGCCTGGGCATCTGGACCTACGGCCTGCTCAACCTGGCCCACATCATCGGCATCAGCAGCCTGTTCGGCGCCGTGCTGTTGCTGGACCTGAAACTGCTGGGACTCTGGCGTTCGATTCCCGCAGTCAGCCTGATCCGGCCCACGGTCCCGCTGGCCGCGTTCGGCTTCGTGCTCGCTGCAATCAGCGGCATCATGATGCTGTCGTTCAACACGACCGAATACCACGGCAATCCGTTCTTATACATCAAGCTGCCGGTCATCGTGCTCGGACTGTTGAACGTCGCGATCATCCAGCGTCTTGCGGCCTGGCGACGGGCCGCAGCGGGGCTGCGGTCCGAACCCGGCGACCAGAGGATTCTCGCGAGCTTCGGCAGTCTTTCCCTGCTGACCTGGCTGACCGTGATCAGCTGCGGCCGGATGATCGGCTACTGGTGAGTCCGGCCGGGAATGGCGCGGCCTATTCCGCGGCGCCCTCGACATCGCGCGTACACAGCGCGCGACCATCATCGAAAATATGCACGGCGTAGTAGGGAAAACCGCCGTCGAACATGAATCCCCAGTGATACATCTCCGGTCGTCCCGCGATCTCGTCGCCGTCCTCGGCCGGACGATCGACCAGCGATTCGCTGCTCCACAAACAACAGCTTCCGATGACGAAGGGACTGCGGATGCCTTCTCCGCCCTCACCGTCCGCATCGTGCAGCCCTGCCAGTTCCGCCAGCGTGGGCAGGCGCCAGTCATCGTGGCCGGCCAGCGAGAGCGCTGCACAGTATTCGACGGCCTCGGGCCACTTGATGTCTTCGCCGCTGCTCGCGGGCGCCCATTCCAGGCCGTCGAGCGTGATTGTTCGGGCGGCAGCCTCCTGCTCGACTTCAGCATGGACCGGCATGGCGATCGAAGCGCCGACCGACACGGCAACCGAGAGCGCAATCACCTTCAGGATTCCGATAGACGAACTTTGATGATGAATGCGCATGGCGTTTCCCCGCTCGATGATCATGATTTGCCGTCCGGCATGGTTCGGGATTCTGCCAGAATGCGATGCCCAGGGGGCAGCAGGGGAAAACCGCCCGGTCCGGCGCGGCGCTCAAACTCGCCGGCCCAGCCACAGCAGCGCAACGAGCACCAGCGCGAAGCCGGCCCACTGCCAGGCATGCAGTGAAACCCCGAGCAACGCGGCCTCGGCGGCCAGGGTCAGCACCGGCGCAAGCGCGACCAGGCTCGCGGCCAGCGAGGCCTCTGTGCGGTCGAACACCTGGTAGAGAGCCACCGCAAAGACGCCCATGCACACGCCGCCCAGCAACAGCCAGTGCCATGCTGCGTGCAAGGTGTTGCCGAGGTCGGCGAGGGCCCACGGCAGCGCCAGCGCGAGAATGAGCACCCCGCCCACGGCGCGACCGGCGGCCACCACTTCCGGTGGCTGGTCGACCAGGTTTTTCTTCGCGATCACGTCCGCCAGGCCGATCATGGGGAGGGTGGTCAGCAACAGCCAGAACGGCCAGTTCAGCATCGACAGTCCCGCGCCCGGCTCGATGTTCATCAAGACGAGGCCGGTGCAGACCAGTGCGATGAGCACGTAGCTCAACGGCCCGAGGCGTTCGCCGAGCAGGAACCGGGCCGCCAGCGCGGTCGCGGCCGGGTAGGCCGACTGGAACAGTGCACGGTTCGACGCGCTGGTCTCCGTCATGGCCAGGATCCCGAACAGCGGGACCAGGCCGGAACCGAGCGCACCGACCAGCAGCAGGGCCATGCGCTGGCGCCACGGCATGCGCGGCAATCTGCGCGCCTTGTCGCGCACCAGCATCCAGCCGCAGACCAGCAAGGCCGCGACCAGGGCCGTGACCAGTGCCACCGGCAACGTGGAGCCGCCGACCGACAACGCCATCTTCATGGCCAGCGGGGCAAACGCCAGTGCAAGCACGGCCGCCAGCGTCCAGCTCCAGAAGGAAAACATGATCAGGCGCTGCCCGGATTGTGGAGAACGAGTCCGCTCAGCATGACGGCGAGACAGGTCCGGTTCGCTTTCCAGAAGAAGCCGATCGATGTTTTGGCTGCTTCTCCGTACAGCGCCCAAAAATCCACGTTGGCGCTGGCCGACGCATTCAATAAAAGGGTCAACTGCCTCGCCAGGTCACGCATCGTGTCGGGCCTCCCACGTCAGGCTCCCTATTCTTCCACAAGCAGGTCGCGATGCTTAAGGCCTCGAGATTCGCGCTTATACTCCAGTCAAGGTCGAGCAAGAACCAGCAAGGCGCGTTCAAGTACAGGCGGTCACTCGCCATCACGTTCAGCATCTTCAGAACGATAATGAAACACATCTTGGCCAGCCCGAGGAACAATCGATGCCTGTCGTGTGCGGCGGGCGATCGAGCGGTCCTTGAGTCAACGACAACATGGACCGGCCCCACTGCTGATCATGTTTGAGTCCATCTCAAACGCCGCAGCGGCCGACTCGCTGATTTCGCCGCTGATTTCGCCACTGGTTTTACTTCCGGTGAATGTGCTGCAGGTCACTGTCATCTTTGGCAGTTTGCTGATGGCTGCGATGATCTGGCCGCAACCGCGCCTACGTGGGCTGTTATTGTTGCTGGGAATGAACAGCGGGCTGATGTTGTTCAATCTTCTGGAAGAAACCGGCATCACTCGCCACGTGCTAATGGTCACGCCGGCTTTCAGCCTGCTCATCGGGCCGGCTTGTTATCTGTTGGTTCGCCAGCTGGCATTTTCTGATGCGCAACTTCGATGGCGTGATGGCAGACATGCCATACCTGCCGTGCTGTTGTTGCCCCTGGCTGGGCAAGTACAGCTGGTGTTGGCACTGGGTACCGCAAGCCAGCTGATCTATCTGGCGGTAGCCGCGCACCTATTGTGGCAATACCAACAGAAGCTACGCTCCGAACGGTCCGATGCCGATCGGCTGGGCCTTCAATGGCTGATCTGGCTGCTACTGGCGCTGGCCGGCTTGTTGCTGGCTGACCTGGTCCGGCTGAATCTACAGCCCTATTTGCCTTATGAACTCCGTAACCAGTGGTATTTCCTGCAGCAGTTGCTGGTTTTCGCCTTGATTTGCCTGCTGGTATTGCGCGCCAGCCGGCAGCAGGAGTTTTTCGACGGGCTCGATACGAATGCGGCGGTGGCCGAGAGCACGACCACGGCTACGGATGCCCGGGCGCGGGCGGTGTTCATGGAACTGGCTGAACTGATCGAACAGCAGCAGTTGTATCTGCAACCCCGGCTGGCGGTGGCCGACCTGGCGGAACTGACCGGTTTGGGGACTAAAGATGTGTCCTGGGCCATCAATCGGGGAGCCGGCATCAGTTTTTGTGATTACATCAATCAACTCAGGTTGGCGCATGTGCAGCGAGAGCTGCAGTTGCCCGGCCGAACGCCCATTCTGGAAATCGCTTTTGCCGCCGGTTTTAATTCCAAGTCCACTTTCAATACGCTGTTCAAAGCCAGTACCGGCCTGACGCCAAGCCAATATCAGCGCCAGCAAGTGCAAAATCCGGATACCGGACGAAAAAAAGCAGCAAGACGGCCAAGGTGATGACATCTTTCCAAGATGTCAGACCGGTCAGGTAAAAAAATGCAGAACACGAGATTCACGAGGACCGGAAAGGCCGGCGTCGCGATCGCGATAATCTTTACCATAGCGCTCGCCTGGCTGTGGCAGATCGTGACTGATTTTCCGCAGGCGCTCGAACCGGCGCAGCATAAACCTGCCGGCGTGCTGATCGACAACGTTCGGCTGATCTCGATGATCCCTGGGGCGCCGGATGTCGAAGATGCACGGTCCGTGCTGGTCATCGGGGATCGCATCGTCCAGGTGGGCGCCGCCGGGGAATTATCGGCTCCGGAAGGCGTGCGCATCGTCAACGCCCGCGGACTCAGTCTCATGCCGGGGCTGATCGATGCACATATCCATCTTAGTGACGAGGCGGAGTTGGCAGGCTATCTTGCTCACGGGGTTACCGGCCTGCGTAACGTGTCGGGCTACCCATTCCATTTGCGCCTCTCCGAGCGCATTGCGGAGGGGCTGATTCTCAGCCCGGACTTTATTACCACTGGTCCGATACTCAACAGCCCTGGACCGAATGAAAACCTCCTTCAGCAGACCGTCGCGACGGCCGCTGAGGCGCGCGCCGCCGTGCGTGCTCAATATGACGCGGGATATCGCAGGCTGAAGCTGTACTCGAATCTGAGTCGCGATGCCTTCGACGCCATTCTCGACGAGGCCGCCGTGCTCGGCATGCGAATTATGGGCCATTCGCCAGAAGGGCGGCGTAGCGCCGGGATGCCTCGCGACAAGCCTTTCGAAATCCCGTGGGAAGCTTCGCTAGGGCGGGGTTTCACGACATTCGAGCATGTCGAAACACTCGTCTGGCACAGTCTTCGTGGTCGGCTGGATGAGAACCAGATGCGTGAGGTGGCTGCCAGGTTAGCGGCGTCGGGCGAAGCGGTGACACCCACGCTACTTGCTCACAAGCGATTGGTGCTGATTGCAGAGACCAGGGGCGCATACCTGGATCGCCCCGGCTCCGACACCATCAACCCGCTGATACGTATTGCACAGCGTGCCGAAGCGAGGTTCTGGAGCGAGGCCGATCCGTCGGCTTACGAGGGGCCACGCGCCGACTTCTATCTTACGGCCACTCGATTGCTGCACGAGGCAGGCGTCCCCCTGGTCGCGGGAACCGACGCAGGAGTATTCGCTGTGATACCGGGGGCATCCATGGCCCGGGAGCTGGAGCTCATGGTCGAGGCAGGGCTTTCCCCGCACCAGGCGCTGGCATCAGCCACGCGGACAAGCGCACAGACTTTGGGGTTTGAGCAAACCGGAATGATTGCACCGGGCTACCGCGCCAATCTCGTGTTACTTCGCGACGATCCGTTGACTCGGATCAGTGCGGTTGAATTCCCGGCCGCCGTGATGCTCGGCGGGTACTGGATGGATGAAGTGATACTTGAAGAATTAAGACAAGCTGCCCGCGACACTTCTCTTATCCGCGCGGCCTGGCGAGCGCTGCAAATGAAGCTCTGAGGCGTAAGCTGTCACTTCCCGCCCTGGCCTCCCTGAATTTATTCGCCGTTCAACAAGTTTCTCCCGCCACCGTTGAACCGTTTCCCTCTCCACGAACACCCTAAGACTGTTGACGGTTATTTTCGGCGCTGGTGCAACGATCCCCGCCGTCAGAAAGGCTGCTGACAGCTGGCAGGCTGGCGCTCAACCAGGGGAGGAACACGTGCGGACAGACCAATCCATTGCGCTCGATCACTACCTGGTGACCGTGGCCCGCACGGGAGACAGAAGCGCACTGGGCCAGTTGGCGCAGCGTTGGCAGCCGAAGTTGCTGAAGCACGCCTGGCGTCTATTGGGCGAGGAAGAGCCGGCGCGCGAGGCGACCCAGGAGGCCTGGCTGGAGATCCTGCGTGGGTTGTCCGGTCTTCGCGAAGCACGCGCCTTTCCCGCATGGGCCTATCGGATCGTCTCGCGCCGCTGCGCCGGCAGTATCCGTCAAGCACAAGGCCGACGCCGGCGGGATGTTGCCGAGACTTTCGATGACGTGGCGTCAACCACTGCATCACCCGAGCAGGGCGCTTCAGCCGCTGAGTTGCATGCGCTGCTGGACGGCTTGCCGGCCCACCATCGCGCCACGCTGGCGCTGTTCTACCTGGAAGGCCTGACGGTGACAGAGATCGCCGCCGCGCTCGAAATTGCGCCGGGCACTGTGAAGACCCGGCTGATGCATGCGCGCCATCGCATGCGCGTTCTTTTGCAAGGAGAATCACCATGAGCAATGTTGATGACATGATCCGCAAGACTCTTGAGGAGCAGGACCGCGCCGCCTGGACGGAGCTGGGCGACGAGCCCGGGTACCTGCGCCAGGCCTTCGGCCTGTTTCGCGGCCGGCTGGGCTGGGTGTTGTGGACGGTCATGGTCGTCCAGCTGTCGCTGTTCGGCGCCGCCGTCTGGGCAGCTTTCCAGCTGATGGCTGCCGGCGATCCTGTCCAGGCCGTGCAATGGGGCGTCCTGGTGGTGGTGCTGGTCCAGGTCAGTACCTTCCTGCGCGGCTTCATGGGCAGCCACTTCGAGGCCAACCGCATCCTGCGCGAACTGGCGCTGGTCCAGTTGAAGCTGTCGAGCAAGGCGGACTAGCGCGGTCATGTCGCCAGGCGCTCTGCTAGACTGGCCGCCGCCAGCCTTGCGGAGTAACGACTTGTCCAGTGACGCCCGCGCCATCGAGCGCCTGCCTCCGTCAACCTGGATCGTGCCTGCAGTGGCATGCGCCTGGTTGACGGCAAAGCTCGCCGGGCTGCTGCCCGCGGCCGCCTCGGTGGTCGTGATCGTTTCGACGATACTCCTGTTCGCCGCGGTCTTCGCCTCGGTTCACCACGCCGAGGTCATCGCGCTGAAGGTCGGCGAACCTTTCGGCACTCTCGTGCTCGCCCTGGCCGTCACCGTGATCGAGGGATCGTTGATCGTCTCGGTCATGTTCTCGGGCGGCGCCGAATCGAGCGAGCTTGCGCGTGACACGGTATTCGCCACCGTGATGATCGTGTGCAACGGTGTGCTGGGCTTGTCCCTTCTCGTCGGCGGACTGCGCCACCGGGTGGTGAGCTTCAAACCCGAGGGGACGACGCCCGCGGTCGCGGTGCTGGCCACGCTTGCAACACTCACGCTCGTGCTCCCGCAGTTCACGCTGGCCAGCGATGGGCCGACCTACTCGTCGTCTCAGCTTGCCTTCGCAGGAATCGTGTCGCTGCTGCTCTATGCCGTCTTCATCTTCGTCCAGACGGTGCGCCACCGCGGCTATTTCCTGCCGGAAGACGCTGGCGCCGAGGAAGAACATGCAACCCCCCCGACCCTGCGCGCAGCGCTGCTGAGTCTTGGCTTGCTGCTCGTCGGGCTGGTCGCGGTCGTCGGCCTGGCCAAGGTGCTGGCGCCGACTATTGAAGGCGCGGTCGATTCAGCCGATATGCCGCGCGCAGTGGTAGGCATCGCCATCGCGATGATGGTGCTGCTGCCTGAATCCATGTCGGCCTTGCGTGCCGCGAGGCGCGGCCGGCTGCAGACCAGCATGAACCTCGGGCTCGGCTCCGCGCTCGCGACGATCGGCCTGACCATCCCCGCGGTCGCCGTCGCGTCGATCGCCCTCGGACTGCCGCTGACCCTCGGCTTGCCGCCCACGGAGATGGTGCTGCTGGGCCTGACGCTGTTGTTGACGGCCATGACCGTCCTGCCCGGGCGCGCCACCATATTGCAGGGCGCTGTGCACCTGGTCGTGTTCGCCGTGTTTCTCTTCCTGGCGATGGTCCCGTGACCACGCCGGATCCCTTGTCCTCGTATCGGCAACCGATGGTGACTGCGACCGGGCTCTTGCTCGGCTTCACGCTGGGCTTCGCCGCCACCTGGGTGCAGACCGACAACCCGTTCGGCGCCATCCAGGCGCTACTGGTCGGCAGTTGCGTGCTGGCCGGGACGATCGCGATGATCGCGACCCTGTTCCGCATCCTGCGCCACGACTACCCGCGCGATGAGGCCGGCGCGTACTACGGCAGGACGCTCAAGCTTTTCATCCTCGGCATCTGTATCACCTTCGCAGGTGTTTTCATCGACCTGGCGATTACCGCGATCACACTGGGTGGCTCGGCAACGGGGTGACCTCCAGGCGTGACGGGATTTTTCGTGATTACGCGCGCCGCGTGCGCCAAGGAGGCTTCCATGAGGTTCCTGTCATCGATCCTGGTCGCGGGCGTGCTCGTGGCAAGCGGCCTGGCGGCCTCCGTGTCGGCCGCCCAGGGTACGCAGCCGACAACGATCCTGTTCGAGAATGTCCGGGTCTACGACGGCAAGTCCGAGCGCTTGTCCGCCGCGGTGAATGTGCTGGTGCGTGGCAATCGCATCGAGAAGATATCCCCTGACCCGATCGCCACGGACCGCAGCGCGATGACCCGCATCATCCACGGCGAAGGCCGCACGCTGATGCCGGGGCTGATCGATGCGCACACCCACATCATGTTCGCGACCGTGCCGCAGCTCGCCGTCCTGACCAGTGACGTGGGCTTTCTGAATGTCGCCGCCACGCGCGCCGCCGAGGACATGCTGTTGCGGGGCTTCACCAGCATCCGCGACCTGGGCGGACCCGTGTACGGGCTCAAGCGCGGCATCGACCTGGGCCTGGTACCCGGGCCGCGGATCTGGCCTTCGGGCGCATTCATTTCGCAGTCGGGCGGCCATGGCGATTTCCGTCTGCCCAACGAACTTCCGGCGGCGCCGGGCAGTTTCTCTTTCAGCGAGCGGGTGGGCGCGGCCGCGATCGCCGATAACCCCGACGCGGTCCGTTTACGCGCGCGCGAGCAACTGGCGCTGGGCGCATCGCAGATCAAGCTGATGGCCGGGGGCGGCGTCGCCTCCAGCTTCGATCCGCTCGACGTCACCCAGTACACCGTGCCGGAACTGCGTGCGGCAGTGGAGGCGGCCGAAAACTGGGGTACCTACGTGACCGTGCACGCCTACACGCCCCGGGCGGTCCGGCAGGCGATCGAGGCCGGCGTGAAATGTATCGACCACGGCCAGATGCTCGACGAGGACACCGTCAAGCTGATGGCACGCAAGGGCACCTGGTGGAGCCTGCAGCCGTTCGTGGACACCGGCCGCTCGCCGTATCCGGAGGGTTCGGCGAATCGCCGCAAGCAGCTCGCGATGTTCGCCGGCACGGATAGGGCCTACGCACTGGCAAAGAAACACAAGCTCAAGATCGCGTGGGGCACCGACACGCTGTTCAACGCCGAGACGGCGGCGACGCAGGGCGCGCAACTGGCCGGCATGGTCCGCTGGTTCACCCCGGCCGAGGCACTACGGATCGCGACCTCGGGAAATGCCGAGCTGCTGGCGTTGTCGGGCCTGCGCAGTCCCTATGAAGGAAAGCTGGGCGTCGTTGAAGAAGGGGCGCTCGCCGATCTCCTGCTGGTAGACGGCAACCCGCTCGAGAATATCGACCTCGTCGCGGACGCCGAGAAGAATTTCATCGTGATCATGAAGGATGGAAAAATCTTCAAGGACGCTGTCCCGGTTCACCGCTGACAAAAGCAGCGGCAGCGAATCACAACCGCGCGCGCGCCGCCTCCAGCGACTCGACCAGCGATGCGTCCCCGGTGGGGTCGTTCTCGACGGCGCATTGCCACGCGTCGACGGCCTCGGTGCGGCGCGCGAGCGCATCGAGGGCGCGCCCCTGCCAGCCGCAGGTGTAGCTTAGGTAAAAGCGGGCCAGGGCCATGTCCGGGGAGCGGCCGAGGATCCACCGGAGCAGTTCGGTGGACTGGTCATACCAGGGCAGCGCGTCTTGATGATTCGCCTGGCGGCTGGCGAGCTCGCCGAGGTTCGTGTAGGTGCCGGCCAGCTTCAGGCGGTAGTCGAGCACCGCGGGATGGTCCATGACCAGCGCCGCCTTGAGTTCTCGCGACCGGTCGTAGGCCGCAGCGGATGCGTCGTAGTTCTCCAGCAGCATTTCGATGCCGCCCAGGTTCTCGTAGGCGGCGCTGAGGCTGATGCGCGTCTCTGGGTTGTCGGGTTGGCGGGGCAGCAGGGCCTCGCCCTGGTCCACGCCGAGCCGGGCCGTGTCCCGCCCGGCCTCCAGTTGTCCCGTACGACCATACAGCGCCGAGAGATTGATGGCGCTGTAAATCACCAGGCCCTGGTATGCCAGGTTGTCCGGATCCGCCAGCACCAGCCCCTGGCGCAGTCGCAGCGCCTCCAGCAACCGGGTTTCGGCCTCCGCCGGCCGGCCTTGGCTTTCGATCCACTGGCCGTAGTTGTCGAGCAGGCTGGCGAGGGCGGAGCGGCGGAAGAGGTTGTCGCTGCGCCGCAGGTCGAGCGCCTCCATGCGCTCGAGGGCTTCCGCGTAAGCTGCGCCAGCCTCCGGTTTGCCACGGTCCGCCAGTACCAGCCCGAGCTCGCTGGTCATGTTCGCCAGGTTGAAAGCATGCAGCTCGTCTTGCGGCTCCCTGGCGAGCAACTGCTCGGTGTTGTCGATCGCGAGGCGGACCTCCGCTTCGGCCACGTCGAGATCACCCATGATGCGGCTGATGTTCGCGAGGCGGTGGTGCGCATGCGCGAGTTCCGCCGTGATCTCCTCGCCGTCCTGGCGGGACGCGAAGTCCTGGTAGAACTCGCGGGCGGTCTCCAGCAGTTGCCGCCGGAGGGTCGTCAGGCCGCTGGTCTTGAGCTCCGGATTTTCTGCGACCCGGGTCAGGTAGCGGTCGACGGCGTCGCGGGCAAGGTCGAAGTTGGCCTCCGCCTTGGCGCGTTGCACGTCCGCCTCGATGCGCGCGAACCAGGCGCTGGCCGCGAGCAACGACGTGATGCCCATGCCCACGACGGCGGCCGCCGCCACGGCCGCGAGCCGGCGCTGCCGGCGCTGGGCTTCGCGCTGGCGCAGCGCGTCGAAGCCCACGCCCAGGATGCCGGCGACGATCTTGAGCAACGCCGCCTGCTTGCCGTCCTTGCCCGGGCGCAGGTCCGCCGCGATCAGCTCGGTGCGTTCCAGGGTCAGCTCGCCAGCGGCATCGACCGTGTAACGGAGGGCCTTCGGAAAACATTCCTCGTCGGCCCGGTCCGGCTGGTCGGAGGCCCAGGGCTCGCCGTCGACGATCATGGCCAGGACACGCTGTGCCTTGCCCAGGGCCTTGAAGCTGCGGATCTCCTCGTTCACCCAGCGGGACCGGGCGGCGGCGGGGGAACAAATGACGACCAGCGTCTCGGAGGCCGCGAGGGCCGCCTGGATCTCGTCAGTCAGGCTGGATGCGGAGGGCAATTCGTCCCGGTCGAGGAAGACCTTTCCCAGGCGCTCCGGGATGGGCCCGAAACGCCCCTCGCTGCCGACCAGGCGCCGGGGGACTTTCCAGCGTTCCAGTGCTTTCTGCAGCCAGGCGGCGTGACGCTCGTCGGCGTGGCTGTAGGAAATGAAGGCGCAAAAGGCGGGCGCGTCCTGCGGGGAAAGCTTGAGCGCCATGGTGCCGAGCCTCTGGCTTCGTGAGCGCTGATCCTAGCAAGCCGACGCGCTCCGTTTCCACAGGCTATGCTCGTGGCAAACTTCCCTGATCGCCGGGATCCCGAGAGTCTCGCGGGAATCGGCCCCGTTGGGAGGAGCGGGCACCGGCCAGCGAACAGGTGCTCTATACGGCCTGCACTCGTCGCACGCGCACGCTCAGGGCGCCTCCAGCCGCTCAGGCATCGACCTGGCGCGGCACCACCAGCACCGGGAAGCGGCGTGCGGCCAGCACCTCCTCGCTGACGCTGCCCAGGACGCGACGATAGAGCATCCCGCGTCCCTGCGAGCCGACGACGATCAGGTCGGCTGACCAGCGGCTCGCCTCCTGGACGATTGCTTTCGCCGGCACGCCCCTGAGCAGCAGCGTGGAGCAACGAATACCGCTGGCTTGAAGCTCCCCGGCCAGCCGATCGAGTAATTCGCGTCGGTCTCGCAGGGCCTCGGGCACTGGATCCAGTACCTCTTTGCGGGACAACTGCCGGCCGAGTACGTCGGCCTCGCGCGGCGCAATGTTGAGGAGCAGCACTTCGGTCGATTCGGCGGCCGCGAGGCGGCGCACCATCCCCACGACGAGGTCGGCGAAGTCGGAACGATCAACGGCAGCGACGATTCTCATCTGGTCTTACTCTCACCCCAGGCAGACGTGCCGGGCGCCATGAGAGTATAAACCGGCTCTTGTTGAATTTGATGCGCACGACGCCGTGATCGTGCCGGTCCCTGGTCGCGGCCAGGTCGGAGCCCGTGTTCGGCCAGGGGTTTATTCCGCCCTGACCGACTCCCGAACGTCGTCGTACTTCTCCGCGGCGTTGGCCTTCGCAGCATCGACGCTTCGGTCGCTCGCGTCACCGTAAATCCGGTCTTCCATTCCGGTCGGCGGCACCAGTGCACCCAGGGCGGCGCCGATCGCGATGCCGAGGCTTCCCGCGAGCAACGGTTGCTCGCGATAAAATTGCACGAGGCTGTCCCGGGCGTGCTGCGCCGACTCCTTCACATCTGTTGTTGCACCCTGCACGCGATCGCCCGCTGCAGCAGCCTTGTCTCGCGGCCTCGCGAGCTTTCAGATCGCCATTGCCAAACCGGTGCGCATCGGTGACACGGTGAAGTACCAGGACTACTGGGGTTACGTCGAATCGATCTACTACAGCTTCCTTGTCCTGCGCGTATGGGACGGCCGACGCCTGGTAGTTCCCGTTCAGTACTTCATCACCTACCCGTTCGAAAACTGGTCGATGGTCGACGCCAGGATCACGCGCACGTTCACCCTGCGGCTCGACCATTGCGCACGGCCGGGCGAGCTGAGAGACGTGTTCGAGAAAATCGTGGCCGAGGATGACGATGCCGTCGATGGCGGGATGACACTGACGCTGGTGACGGAGCATAACGAGGACTACCAGGAGATCTCTTTCGTCGCCACTGGCAGCAATCCGGCCGATACCTGGCTGATGGAGATGCGCCTGCGAGAAGCCATGGGCGACTGGATACGAGACCACCACCCGGAATGGTGGCAGTCCGACCGGCTACTGATGGCGCGCAGTGGAGCAGGGGACACCTGTTAAACGGGAGAGCCTGCATGCGTTACTGCCGAATCGCCTCGAACTCGAGAATCAGTTCGACTTCGTCGCCGACCAGGCCGTCTTCGACGCCGTAGGTCATGCCCCACTCGCTGCGCTTGATGGTCGTGCGGGCCGAGATGCCGAGCGTGTGCCGTCCGTGGCCAAAGGGGTATTTGGCGGACTTGTTGATGGTTACGCCCAGTTCTACTGCACGCGTTTGGCCGAGCAGGGTGAGATCTCCTGCGAGCGTGCCTTTTCGCTTGCCTGCGGGACGCCATTGGGTTGCCTCGAAGCGGATCGCCTCGTGACGGTCGGCGTCGAGGAAGTCGTCGCTTCTCAGGTGCTTGTCCCGGCGCCGGTGATTCGTGAACACGCTGTCGGCCGCGATGATCACCTCGCCTGCGCTCAGTTGATTGGCTGATTCGTCGTAGACGAAGCGGCCCTCGGCCTCGAGGAACTGGCCGATCGTATTGGCGTAACCCACGTGCTCGACCAAGAAGGCAATGGAGAAGTGCTCCTTGTCGATTTCGAAGTTTGCCGGCTCGGCGAACGATGCGTTCGAGACGCCGACGATAAGCGCGGCCAGCAGGCCGCGAATGGCAGGTGTCGT
The DNA here is from genome assembly GCF_011064545.1 of Wenzhouxiangella sp. XN24. Taxonomy (NCBI): domain Bacteria; kingdom Pseudomonadati; phylum Pseudomonadota; class Gammaproteobacteria; order Chromatiales; family Wenzhouxiangellaceae; genus Wenzhouxiangella; species Wenzhouxiangella sp. XN24. The sequence goes on along the minus strand of NZ_JAAMFG010000036.1, from coordinate 28,819 downwards.
ATTCATGGAATGGTCCGCTCCGTATGTTTCGAGGCCTGGCGAGTCCTGAGCAGCCAGGCTATGTCTGTGGCGAAGGAAATTGACAGGGCGAGCAGCGCGACGGCCAGCAGGGCCACGCGCATTAATGCCGTCACGAATGGCACAAGAGCGATCAGCAATACGGCAACCTGGACCACGCAGACCAGTTTGCGGCGGAAGCTGTCGGGAAGGGGTTTCGACAGCCAGGGCCAGATCAGGGCGCCGGCGAGAAAGGCCGGGCGCATCAGGCCGATGGCCAGTACCCAGGCCGGGGCGAGGCCGGAAAGCCATAGGCCGGCACACAACACGAGGATGAGCGCGCCGTCGGTCTCCATGTCGAAACGCGCCCCGAATGCGCTGGACTCGCCGTTGCGCCGTGCCAGCCAGCCATCGACGCCGTCCAGCACCAGCGAGACCAGCGCCAGGCTGACTATCAATCCCGCTCGCTCATCGAACAGGCTGGGTTGAACGAGAGCGCCGGCGAGGGCGCAGGTGATCGCGGCGCGCAGCAGGGTGACCCGGTTGGCCCAGCCGAGGCCGTGCTTGCCTGCCAGTGCCATGACCAGGATCGAAGCAACGATGCCGTAAACGAAAACGGCCGCGGCCGGGGGTTGCCAGCTCGGGCCTGGCGAGGCCGAAACCAACATCGCGAGCCCGCCCGTGGCCAGCGCACCCACAGCCAGTTCCGCCTTGATCAAGCGGCTTGTCATCGGAAACTGCTCGTTTTTCTGAAGCCTGATGATCGCATAATGGCTCGATCGGGCACATCAACATCAGCGCTACTAAGTTATCGTGATGATGTGCGGCATTTTTGGAGTGAGACACGCTGATGAGCGGAACTGCCCGAGCTTTCTGGATCGTCGCTCCCGGCAGCGGCGAGATTCGTGGCGAGTCGTTGCCGGATGTGGCCGGCGACCAGGTGCTCGTGCGCACGCTTTTCTCCGGCATCAGCCGCGGCACCGAGGCGCTGGTGTTCAATGGACAAGTGCCGCCATCGGAATACGAGCGCATGCGCGCGCCCTTCCAGCAGGGCGAGTTCCCCGGCCCGGTCAAGTATGGCTACAGCGCGGTGGGTGTCGTCGAGGACGGGCCGGAAGCGTTGCAGGGACGCCAGGTTTTCAGCCTGCATCCGCACCAGGATCGGTTCATCGTGCCCGCCGCATCGGTCGTCGGGCTGCCCGAAGGCGTACCGGCCGGGCGCGCCGTGCTGGCGGCCAACATGGAAACCGCGGTCAACGCTGCCTGGGACGCCGGAATCGGTCCCGGTGATCGTGTGGCGGTCATCGGCGCCGGCGTCATCGGCGCGCTGACTGCGTGGCTGGCCGGGCGCATTCCCGGCACGCAGGTGACGCTGGTCGATGTGCGGTCCGATCGCGCGCGGCTCGCCTCGCGACTGGGGGTGGATTTCGCCCTGCCGCAGGACGCTGAAGGAGCTTGCGACGTGGTCGTGCACGCGAGCGCCAGCGAGGCCGGGCTGGCCACCGCGCTGGCCCTGGCCGGGAACCAGGCGCGCGTGGTCGAGATGAGTTGGTACGGCACAAATCGTCCGGCGGTTCCGCTGGGTGAAGCCTTCCACTCGCGCCGGCTGTCGCTGATCGCCAGCCAGGTCGGACAGCTTCCGCCCGCTCGGCAGCCGCGCTGGACGCACCGGCGACGACTGGAACTGGCGCTGCGCTTATTGACCGATCCGGCTCTCGATCACCTGGTCTCGGGCACGAGCCGGTTCGCGACCCTGGCCGAAGACATGCCCGAAGTGCTGGCGGCAGCGAATGACGTGTTGTGCCATCGTGTCGAGTACGGCAGCCCATAGTTCGAGGAAGGACAGCATGTACACATTGACCGTTCGCGATCACTTCATGATCGCCCACAGTTTCTCCGGCGAGATATTCGGGCCGGCACAGCGCCTGCACGGGGCCACCTACGTCGTTGATGCGAGTTTCATGCGTCCCGAACTCGACGACGACGGACTGGTGGTCGATATCGGCCTGGCCGGAAAGGTGCTCGGCGAGATCCTGGCCGAATTCAACTACCGCAATCTCGATGATCTCGACGAGTTCTCGGGGCGGAACACGACCACCGAGTTCATGGCCCGGGCGATCTTCGACCGCCTGGTCCGCGCCATTTCGGACGGGCGACTCGGCCCCGCGGCCGGCGGGCTGACGCGCCTGAAGGTCAAGCTCAAGGAATCGCACCAGGCCTCGGCCAGCTTCGAAGGAGCGGTGTGAGCCGGCACCTGTACATGATCATTCCCGGCGAGCCGGGACAGCGCACCGGCGGGTACCTGTATGACGCGCACATGGCGCGCGAGCTTCGAGAGCTGGGCTGGACGGTCGACGTGATCGGGCTCGAGGGGCGCTTCCCCGACACCGACGATCGCGCTGCCACGGCGATGCATCACGCGCTGGGGAGATTGCCCGACGGTGCGCGCTTGGTCATCGACGGGCTCGCACTGGGCGGGCTGCCTGATGAAGTCGCTGCGCATGCCGGGCGCCTGGACATCAACGCGTTGGTGCATCATCCCCTGGCCGACGAAACCGGCCTCGATGCGGCGGTACGCGAACGATTGCTCTTGCGCGAAACGCGCGCGCTTGCCGCCTGCCGCAGGGTCATCGTCACCAGCCCTTTCACGGCCCGCCGGCTGCGGGAGCTGGGTTTCGAGCAAAGAACGCCGCGCGTCGTCGAGCCGGGCGTGAACGGCGCAGAACTGGCCGCAGCGGTCGCGGCGCGCCTGCAAGGCCGCGAGCCGGAGGGGCCGGAGCGATTGCTCTGCGTCGCCAGCCTGACGCCGCGGAAGGGCCAGGACCTGCTTGTCCGGGCCCTGGCGCAACTGGCTGACCGTGACTGGCACTGCACCCTGCTCGGTTCGAGCGCGCGTGACCCTGCCTTTGCCGAACGTGTCGCTGGCCTGGTTCGGGAAGCCGGCCTGGCGGACCGGATCGATTGCATCGGCGAGTGCGACCAGGCCACGCTCGATGCCGAGTATCGCCGCGCCGGCGTGTGCCTGCTGCCGTCGCATTACGAGGGCTACGGCATGGTGGTCAGCGAAGCGCTGGCGCGGGGGCTGCCGATGATCACGACCACCGGTGGGGCCCTGGCGCAGACCGCGCCGGAAGACTGTTGCCTCCGGGTCGAACCCGGCAACATCGGCGCGCTGGCCCAAGCCCTGGCCCGGTGGCTGGATGATGCCGCCCTGCGCCGACGCCTGACGCGCAGTGCCGCCGAGCGGCGCGCAACCTTGCGCAGCTGGCCGGAGGCGGGGCGCGCCTTCGCCGCCGCGCTGGAGGGCGGCGCAGGCTGATGGCGCACGAGGCGGCTCGTTTTGCCGGGGATTGGCTCGCGCTGCGCGAACCGGCCGATCATGCCGCGCGAGTGGCGCGCTTCGCCGACCAGCTTGCCGAGTGGCTCCGGGACAGGGACAGGCTGCGGGTGATCGACCTGGGCGCGGGCACCGGCAGCAACCTGCGCTGGCTCGCACCGCGGCTTGACGTCGAGCAGGACTGGTTGCTGATCGACCATGACGACGCGCTGCTGGCGATGGCACGGCAGGCTCCGGTTGTCGCAGACGCCGGTGGACGGGCCGTGCGGATCAGCACCCGCTGCATGGACCTGGGCGGATTGCCGCGCGAGTTGTTCGACAATGCCGGCCTGGTCACCGCCGCGGCGATTTTCGACCTGGTCTCGAAGGACTGGATCGAAGCGTTGGCCGGGCGGATCGCTGGTTGCGGGGCGGCCGCGCTGTTCGCCCTGACCGTGGATGGCCGGCGCGGGTTCGTCGACGAACGCGGCCGGCGTCTGGAAGACGAACGTGATGCGCGCCTGGAGGCACTGTTCAACCGGCACCAGCAACGGCGCAAGGGCATGGGCGAAGCCCTCGGGCCGGAGGCCGCCGACGTGTTGCCGGCACTGCTTGAAAAGGCGGGCCTGAGGACCTGGATGGCCAGGGCCGATTGGCGGCTCGACGCCGGCCAGGCGCATACGCCCGCGCTCGGCGCGGCGCTGCTGCAGGACTGGATGCAGGCTGCCGTCGCGCAATCGCCGCATGATGCAGCGTGGATCGAGGCCTGGTACCGAGCCCGCCGCGCCGACCTGGAGCGTGGACGTGTCGGCCTGGTCGTCGGGCACGTCGATATCCTGGCCCTGCCGCAAGCGAAGTGACTGCAGGCATTACCAGGCGCAGCCTGGAAGGCGTCGTCCATTCAGCCCTGGGACAAGCGCAGATCCACGTCGACCAGCAGTTCGCCGTCGAGCGAAAAGCTTCGCATGCGGGGCCGGCGTGCCTCATCGAGCCGTTCGATCACGGGCAGGTCCAGCCCGTTGCGGCCCGAGCCGATGATCAGCGGCGCGATAAGCAGGTGCAGCCGGTCGAGCGCCTCGGCGTGGATGAAGCGCGAGATCGTCTCGGCCCCGCCTTCGACCAGGATCCGATGCAGGCCGCGCTCCTTTAGCGCGGCAAGCACGGCAGCGGGCGAAAAACCGCGTTCGCCTGTAGCCAGCCTGAGGCGCTCGACATGCCCGGGCGCCGGCTCGGGCGACGCCTCTGGACCAATGACATGGAGAACAGGGGGCGGGTCCCCGTCAGCATCGAACAGCGGGCCCCGGGCCGGCACGCGCGCACGCGGGTCGATGACGACCCGTACCGGGTTGGGCCCGGTCACGCGGCGAACGGTCAGCTGCGGACAATCGGCGCAGGCGGTGTTGGCGCCGATCACTACCGCGTCGACGAGTGCGCGCAGGCGGTGGAGGTGCTTGAGAGCGACCGGGCCGTTGATGTAGTGGGAGTGCCCGCTTTCGGTGGCGATGCGTCCGTCGAGACTCTGGCCGAGCTGGCCCACGACCAGCCGGGCCGCGGTTGCCAACGGAGCCAGTGAGTCAAGCAACGTGCGGGCCTCTTCATCGAGCGTGAAGTCGGCCTGCCAGGTACCCGAGCCGAACAACGTGACTCTGCCGGCCGGGGTGGATCGGCACCAGCTGCTGCGATCGATCCAATCCAGGCTGCGCGCGTCGAGCAAAGCTCGCCAGATTGATTCAGTGTCCGTGGTCATTCACATCGCTCCGGGCGTACCGCCAGGCAATTCGCACAGACCAGCTGCAGGTCGCGAACGCCTCAATCGCGTGCCATGATGATGGCATAAGCTGAAAAGAAACCATGTACCAGGTAGAACGCGCTATTTTCGATCTTCGCCGGGGACTGGCGGTCGTCATACACGACGACCGGGAACCCTCTGATGCCGGCGTGCTGGTCTATCCGGTCGAATCCATCGCGGATGCGGAATTGCGGGAGACCCTCGAACTGGTCGGAGGCGCGCCGGCCCTGACCGTCACCCGCCACCGCATGGAAGCGATGGGTTTTTCAACCCAGGCCGAGGCGGCTTGCCTGCCGTTGCGGCGGGCCGACGGCCTGCGCGCCGAAGCGCTCTACCTCGCCGCGGTGGCCAGCGACGGGATCGGGGCCCGCTTGTTCGGCGACCCGCGACCGGCCGGCACCAGCGAACGCGCTGCGCTGGCGCTGATGCGGCGTGCCTTGCTGGTGCCCGCGGCGATCACCGCGGGCATCGACGCCAGCAGGCGTACCGCGCTTGATTCCTTGGTCGCCGACGGCAGGATCTTGCGCGTGTCGGCGCGCGCGGCCGAGCGCTGCTTCGAATCCGGCACTGGTATGCTCCGCCGTGTCAGCGAGGCTGACATCCCGCTCGTCGAGTCGGTCCGCTCCCGCTTCATCCTGTTTCGCGAACCCGACGGCCTGCGCGAGCATGTCGCGGTGGCGATCGGTGATGCCGAAAACTGGCCGGATGAAGTGCCCGTGCGCCTGCACTCGGCCTGCCTGACCGGCGACCTGTTCGGGAGCCTGCGCTGCGATTGCGGCGAGCAGCTGCAGAACGGGGTGCGAACCATACTCAAGCTCGGCGGCGGTTTGCTGCTGTACCTGGCGCAGGAAGGGCGCGGCATCGGCCTGGCCAACAAGCTGCGAGCCTACGATTTGCAGGACGCCGGGCTGGACACCGTCGATGCCGACCAGGTTCTCGGCTTCGGCGAGGACGAGCGGCGCTATCGCGCGGCGGTTGATATCCTCGCCGCGCTTTCCATAAAACGCGTCAAGCTGCTGACCAACAATCCCAACAAGATCCACGCGCTTGCCGAGGGCGGAATCGAGGTGAGCGCGCGGGGCAGCGTTTACGGCCGGGTCACGCGGCAGAACCGGTGCTACCTCGAAGCCAAGGCCCGCCGCTCGGGCCACCTGTTGAGGGACGTGCTGGACGAACAGTGACTTGCGCCTCGGCCGGTCGGCCTGGTCCAGGTCCTGGCTCATGCAGGTGGGGGCCACACCAGGTCCCGGCTGGCCTCGATGATTCGCGCCAGCCGGTTGGCGTAATGGCTGAGCAGGCGTTCGCCCAGTGCCGCGTCGGCCGAGGCGGCGTCGCCGACCACGCCGGCGGCGTGCAGGTCTTCGGCCAGCCAGGCCCAGGCCGCTTCGCCCTGGGGCGCCAGCGGACTTCCGTGCGGGTAATTCGGCCGGAAGTCCCGCGCACGCTCCATGCGCACCAGCTCGGGTGCGATGTGCAGCATCATGGCCGTTTCGGCCAGTCCGCCATGCAGGCCGTCGCGCAGCTCGGCGGCGGATAGCAGTTCGGCGGGCGGCTCGAACTGCATGTAGCTGGCCTTGACTGCCAGCAGGCCCAGGCGGCGGCGCAATTCGAGCGCGGCGTCATTCATCCAGCCGATATTCCCGCCGTGCGCATTGACGAGCACGAGGCGCTCGAAGCCGGAGCGGGCGAGCCCGTCGCCGATGGCCACGACCTGGTGCTTCATCTGTTCCGGGGAGAGAACCAGGGTGCCGGCAAAGCCGGCGTGCTCAGCGCTTGCGCCGAGCGAGAGCGAGGGCAATACCAGCAGCGGAAAATCCTCTTCCAGTCGTTCGCCGGCAAGGCTCAGCAGGCCCTCGCCGATGATGAGGTCGGTTGCCAGCGGCAGGTGCGGCCCATGCTGCTCGATCGCGCCGAGCACGAGCGCCGCGACCGGTTTTCTCGCGGCCAATGCGGCAAGATCGGTGCTGGTGAGATCGCCCCAGTCATATCGCATGGTGTCAGCTTCCCCTCGGGCGGTGAACGGCATAGAGATCACCCGATCTCAGCCCGTCGGCGCCGGCGGCCAGCCAGCTGCGAACCGTTTCCGGTTCCGCCCACTCGGACCAAAGGTATTCCCGCTGCTCGCCGGCCACTGCATTGTATCGGTAGTCCCCCAGGGCCGACAGGCGGTCGATGCAGGCCCGCGCGCGGTGCAGGGCGCCTGCGACGAACTCGACCGAAAGCGCCGGCAAAGGCTGCGACAGGCCCTCGAGCACCTCGCTTTCGTGGCCCTCGACATCGATCTTGCAGAAATCCGGCAGGCCGTGGCGATCGACCAGTTCGTCGAGGGTCGTCACGGTCACCTCGATCGAGTGCGGCCAGCGAACTGCGGCGAACCCGGCGTGGCTATCGCTGACTTCGGCGCGCCAGCGAGTCGAAAGCGAGGCGACCGCCGGGTGCATTTCGCTGATGGCCAGCCGGGCCCGCCCCGGTTCGGCGCCGGCTGCGCGATCGACCAGGACGACGCCGGCGTCGCCGCCGTGAAAGCGCTCGAGCCAGCGCATCAATGCTGGCTGGGGCTCGAGTGCGACGACCCGGGCGCCCAGGCGGCGAAAGGCTCGCGTGCGATCGCCAAGGTGGGCTCCGATGTCGAACACCAGGCCGCCGTCCGGTACGAACGGGCGATACAGCGCCAGCAGTCCGTGCAGCCGTCCGGGCCGGCGGTAGGTCCACATCGACCGCGCCAGGCCGATCATGCTGCGCAGTGTCATGGGCGGGATGCGCGCCCGGGCGGCGCGGCGGGTGGTGTCAGCGTGCTCATGATGCCTTTTTCTTCGAGCGCTTTATGAGTTGTGCGGGCTATTTTTTCCGCGCCCCGCAAGGAGGGGTGCCAACAGTCGTCTACAAAATCCTCGGCCTCGAAGCGGATCGACGCGGTCTCCTCGATGAAGGCGATCCTCGTTCCTTCCGGCGGGTGCGCGGCAAGTTCCAGCGTCACGCGCCGCTGGATGTCGGCCATTTCGCGGGCCAGCGACTCGATGGCGTCGAGCCTCTCACCGGCATGCCACGGGATGCCCAGCACACCCCTGCAGATATTCGACATGTCGAACAGATCGCGGCCCATCCATCGCAAGGGCCGCAGCTCCCCCGACCGGATGTCACGGCAGGTGACCTCGGCATCCTCGTATCGTACCCGGCGGTCCAGCAGGTCGTCACGCCTGGAGGTTTGCAGCAGGTTCACCGGTGAGAGGACGACGATCGCCGTCCCCTTGGGATGAGGCGCGATTTGTTCCAGCGCCGTAACGAATCCGCCAAGGAATTCCTGCGCATACGTGTCCAGGAACGCGCGACGGTAATGCGGATCCTGCTCGAGGCCGGCGGGAAAGTCGCACGTCTCGTACAGGTTCATCATCACCAGCACGAGCTCAGGCTGGTGCCCGGGGAGCACGGCAGGCATTGCAGGAGCGCGCATCTGCAGCGCCGCGAACTGGTACTGGAGATTCCTGGCGCCGCTGCCATGTCTCGCCGCCAGGTAAATATGACGGGGCAGCACGCCGAGCTTGCGTCCGAGCAGGTAACCCCAGCTGTACTGCTCCGTGTCGATGATCATGGTCCGGAGGCGATCGCTGCCGGTGCTACGGGAGACATCGGGCGGTTCACCGTGGCTCATCCACAAGCGCGTGGGAGGCCAGATGGGTCGGCGGATGTTGAATGCCGCCGGATCGGCATATGCGTCGTAAACCGGCGTGTTGCCCGGGGTGGCGAACGGCGCCGCCATCTCGAGGTGTCCCCGGACTGTGTGCCCTACCAAGGCGCCTGAAGTCGCCGTAAAGCCCTTCCCCGTGAGCGCGCCGGTGGAGACGCTGTCGCCGACGATGCCGATACTTTCCAGGTCAGCCGCGCCGAGGCCGACAGGACAGAGCAATGCAAGCAGGCCTACCAGGTGTCTCACATCCTGAGTGTAAGCAGTGCAAAGCGTCGGTGCCGATTAATAACGCTCGCGCGGACGACCGGTGCATTGCGCCCCTCCTCAACCAGCGCTCCGGGTTGCCTTGACCTAGACTGAAGTAGCAGGGCAAACCTGAAATTTCTGAGGAGATCGACAATGAACTGGGATCGTATCAAGGGAAACTGGAAGCAGATCAAGGGCAAGGCTCGTCAACAATGGGGCGATCTCACGGATGACGATCTGGATACCATCGAGGGGAAACGGGAGGAACTCGTGGGCAAGATCCAGGAGCGCTACGGCAAGACCAGGGACCAGGCCGAGCGCGAAGTCGACGAGTGGAGCCGGGAAGTCGACTGATCCTCGACCCGACCATATAGCAGGCTGCGAGGAGCGCATGGCGTCCCTCCTGGCCTTGCTTTCACACGTATCATGAAAGATCGCCCCCAAACAAAGACCTTGTCGCGAAGGGAGTTCCTCTGCACGACGTGCCTGGTTTCCACCAGCATGTTGTTGCCCTCCTTACGTCCGTTCTGGGCGGCCCAGCCAGCCACCAGGCGTGCCGGCGAGTTTGGCGAACTGACCGCGACCGATCCTGCCGGCATCGACCTTTACCTCGAACGCCAGGACCTGCTGATCGGCGGTAAACCCGGCTGGGCGATCGCGATCAACGGATCCATTCCCGGGCCGGTCATCCGGATGCAGGAAGGCAAAGAGGCGCTGATCCGCGTCCACAACCGGCTGGGCGAATCTACGTCGATTCACTGGCACGGGATATTGCTGCCGTTCAACATGGACGGTGTCCCGGGCATCAGCTTCCCCGGCATTCCCGCCGGCGAAACATTTACCTACCGCTACCCCGTCCGGCAGAACGGCACCTACTGGTATCACAGCCACACCGGCCTGCAGGAACAGCTCGGGCATTACGGCCAGCTGATCGTCGAGCCCGCCGAACCGGACCCGGTGGGCTACGACGTGGAGCATTCGATCGTTCTGTCCGACTGGACTTTCGAGGATCCGCATCGTGTCCTGAAAAAGCTCAAGACCATGGAGGGCTACTACAACTTCCAGCGTCCGACGCTGGCGAATATCGACGACCAGATGAAAGCGACAGGTATGTCGCTGAGCGAGGTGCTGGAGAAACGATTGGCGTGGGACCGGATGCGGATGGACCCCACCGACATCGCCGACATTACCGGCGCGACCTACACGTACCTGATGAACGGCAAGGCGGCCCACGAGAACCCTACCTTCGTCGCCAGGCCCGGCCAACGCGTGCGCCTGCGGATCGTCAACGCCTCGACGATGACGTTCTACGACATCCGCATCCCGGGCCTGCCAATGACTGTCGTGCAGGCAGATGGCCAGAACATCAAGCCGGTAGAGACCGACGAGCTTCGGATCGGAGTGGCCGAAACCTATGACGTGATCGTGACGCTGCCGGACGCACGCGCATACACCCTGTTCGCGGAGACCATGGACCGCAGCGGTCATGCACGCGGCACGCTGGCCCCGAGACCGGGAATGTCGGCGGCCGTGCCCGAACAGCGACGCCGGCCCATGCTCACCATGGCCGACATGGGCATGATGATGCACGGTGACATGGACGGCATGGACGGCATGGACGACGAGAACCATGCCGGCATGGGACACGAGATGCCGCAGCGCGCACCCGGCCACGGGCATGGAACGGAACTGCCGACGACCAACCTCGTCGAGCGTATCGAGCACGGCCCCGACCAGCACGGCCCGGCCAGCATCACCATGGCTCAAACGGCATATCGCCGGCTCGACTATCCCGGCGCCGGACTTGGAAACGACGGCTGGCGTGTGCTGACCTACAGCCAGTTGCGGGCGCTGGAAGAACCCTATGATCGGCGGCCGCCCACGCGCCAGTTCGACCTGCACCTGACCGGCAATATGCACAAGTACATTTGGGGCTTCGACGGCAAGAAGTGGTCCCAGTCGGACATGATTCGCCTGCAGTACGGCGAGCGAGTCCGGATCAACATGATCAACGACACCATGATGAGCCACCCGATTCACCTGCACGGCATGTGGATGGATCTCTACGCGGGGGCCGAGAACTATGGCGACAACCCACGCAAGCACACGGTGATCGTCCAGCCGGCGGAGTTGCTCACCGTGGACATCAGCGTCGACGCCCCGGGACAGTGGGCGTTCCATTGCCACCTGCTCTATCACATGGAGGCCGGCATGTTCCGCACCGTGGCCGTCGTCCGCTCGCTGGAAGCAGCTCCGATCAATGTCACGTCCTAAACTCAGCCCCTGGAACATGATCGTGCTCGCCATGCTGCCGGCATTCGCCGCCCCGGCATGGGCCCAGGACGACGCCATACCGAGCACGGCGGATCGCCCGATGCATGGCGAATCGGCCGCGCAGCACGATGAGTCGGCGCCCCGCGCACCGGAGAACGAACCGGCAATCCCACCAGGCATGACCCTGGATGAGGTGTTCGACTTCGCCGAGTCACCGCCGCCCGCCGACTTCCCCGAACCGGTGCCCGATGACAGGATCTATGTCTTCACCCTCTTCGAGCAGCTGGAATACAGGGTCGCGACAGACGAGGCGGCCGACCAGCTCGGGTGGGAGGCGCAGGGGTGGATCGGCGGCGACTTCAACAAGTTCTGGTGGAAGAACGAGGGCGAGGCGGTTTTCGAGGGTCCGGACGAGGGAGAAACGGAAACCGATCTGCTCTATTCTCGCCTGGTCACGCCGTTCTGGAACTTCCAGGCGGGCGTGCAATACGCCAACGAGTGGCACAGTGGCGACTACGAGGACCGGTGGTCCGGCGTGATCGCGCTGCAGGGCCTGGCTCCCTACATGTTCGAGCTTGATAACTCGCTCTACATCTCCGAGGACGGTGACGTCACTTTGGCGATCGAAGCCGAGTACGACCTCCGCATCACCCAGCGCCTCGTGCTTCAGCCGCGAACTGAAATGGGATTTGCCTTTCAGGATATTCCCGAACGCAGCCTTGGCGCAGGCATGACCGACGTCAAGCTCGACGTCCGCCTGCGTTACGAGATCAAGCGCGAGTTTGCTGCCTATTTCGGCGTTCGCTCCCAGTTTCTCGTTGGAGACACTGACCGCATCGCGGAGGCCAATGGGGAAGATTCCGCACAGCTCTTTTTCATGGCGGGCTTTCGCTTCGCCTTTTTGTAGCCACCATGGAATAGTGTGATCGAAGGGGGGGCAGAATTTGCACAGGCATGAAGTACGCCCGCTGCCCGGCCGGATCGTCCCGCATAGCCGACCATGGTGACCTGCAGTGACCGCCGCCTCCCGCTAGCGTAGCCCTTTGCCTACCCCCCGATGGCTTGAGGGCGAACCCGGGACCACGGGATGACGTTCGACCTTGGGATACTTGAGTCCGTTAGACCATGAAACCCAAACTGGGTTAGTCTGGCAGGGCGCGCGCAAGGCCGGTGCAGGCCGGAGGCCCCCGAATCAGCACAAGGAGATCTCCGATGGAAGACTCACAAACCCTGCTCGTCGCCCGCGGCAGCGCGGGTCGTCGGTCCGGCATTCACTCCCCGTTACCCCGGCTCGCTGCGCTTGCGCTCATCAGCTGCCTGGGCCTCGCCGCATGCGGCGGTGGCGGTGGTGGTGGCGGCACCCCCAGTTTCACCGTCACGCCATCCGCAGGCGCCAACGGCAGCATCGCCCCGGCGACCGCACAGACCGTCACCCAGGGCCAGGTCACAAGCTTTACCATTACCCCCGCCAGCGGTTTCGGCATCGCCGCCGTGACCGGCTGTGGCGGCACGCTCGCCGGCAATACCTTCACCACCGCGGCCATCACCGCCAACTGCACCGTCTCCGCCACCTTCGAGGCACTCCCGGCCGCCCCGGCCCTGACCCTCACGCCCGAGGCCATCAAGACCTTCGCCTTCAGCTGGGCCGCCGTGCCCGGCGCCTCCGAGTACCGGCTGTTCGAGAACCCCGACGGTGGCTCCGGTTACACCCAGGTGGCCACCGCCCCCGGCACCGACACGGGTCTCGATCTCGAGGTCTTCCTGCCCGGACGCGTCAACGCCAGCTACATCCTCGAGGCCTGCAACAGCGGCGGCTGCACCGACTCCAACACCGTGTTCGTCAGCGGCACGCTCGCCGAGGCCGTGGGCTATGTCAAGGCGTCGAATACGGGACTCTTCGACGCTTTCGGCGTCAGCCTTGCCTTGTCCGGCGACGGCACCACGCTTGCCGTGGCGGCCAGGCAGGAAGACAGCAACGCCATCGGTATCGACGGTAACCAGGGCGACGACAGCGTCGTCAACAGCGGCTCCGTCTACGTATTCATCCGCGATGGCGCCAGCTGGATGCAGCAGGCCTATGTCAAGGCGTCGAACACCGGCACGAACGACGAGTTCGGCGCCGCCATCGCGCTGTCGGACGACGGCAGCACGCTGGCCGTGGGGGCGTGGGACGAAGACAGCAACGCCACCGGCGTCAATGCCGACGAGGGCGACGACAGTGCACCCGAAAGCGGCGCTGTCTATGTCTACACCCGCAGCGGCACCAGCTGGTCCCAGCAGGCCTATATCAAGGCCTCCAACACCGGCCAGGACGACGAGTTCGGCACCAGCGTGGCGCTCTCGGGCGACGGCGACACGCTCGCCGTGGGGGCTGTCGGCGAGAGCAGCAGCGACACGGGTATCGAGAGCAACCAGGGCGACGACAATGCACCCGACAGCGGTGCCGTCTACGTCTTTACCCGCAGCGGCACGAGCTGGTCCCAGCAGGCTTACGTCAAAGCCGCCAACACCGATCAGGACGACGAGTTCGGTACCGCCGTTGCGCTGTCGGACGACGGCAGCACGCTCGCCGTGGGCGCCCGGGGCGAAGACGGCAACACCACCGGCGTCAACGGTAACGGTAGCGACAACAACGCACCCGGCAGCGGCGCCGCTTACGTCTTTACCCGCGACGGCACCAGCTGGTCACAGCAGGCCTACATAAAGGCGTCCAACACCGGCCAGCAAGACATGTTCGGCCGCGCCGTAGCACTGTCGGGCGATGGCGAGACCCTGGCGGTTGGGGCCGTCGCCGAGGACAGCAGCGCCACCGGCATCGACGGCAACGGGGACGACGACAATGTATTCGGCAGCGGCGCCGTCTACGTCTACACCCGCAGCGGCACCAGCTGGTCACAGCAGGCGTACGTGAAGGCCTCCAACCCCGGCCTGAACGACGTTTTCGGGCATAGCCTGGCGCTGTCGGACAACGGCAACGCGCTGGTGGTCGGGGCCACGGGCGAAGGCAGCAACGCCACGGGTATCGGCGGCGACCAGGCCGAGGACAACACCACGAGCGGGAGCGGGGCCGTGTACGTCTTCGCGCGCACCGGCACCATCTGGGCCCAGCAGGCCTACGTCAAGGCCGCCAACACCGACCAGGGCGATGCGTTCGGATTCGACGTGGCGCTGTCGGGCGACGGTACGACCCTGGCAGCGGGAGCGACCAACGAAGATGGCAGTGCCACCGGTATCGGCGGCAACCAGGACGACAACGCCCTCCCAGGCAGTGGCGCCGTCTACCTCTACTGAACAGCGCGTCACTCAAAGCTTAGCTTCCGCTCGAGCGGTGGAAGAACTGCGAGGAGGTCTCGGCGCACATTCTGCGGGCAGAACTCGATCTGCTGAGTGTCAGCGTCAATAGCAAGCCGGTGTTCCACAACGGCATCGACCTCGACAACATCAGGTACAACGCCGCGGCACTGCAGGACATCGCCCGTGGTTTGAAGCCGTTCGTGAACGGCACAGTCAAGGCGCATCGTATGGCCGTGCAGTAACGACCACACGGTCGACTGCATCGACGTGCTTTATCCGGTCAGCCAGACCTATGTTCGCGTCGAGTCGGTGTAACCCGCTCCAGGGGGATATGCAGCGGCCTTGGAAAAGTCAGAACGTGAATCGCACGCCCACGTTCCAGAAGGTGATCTTGCCGAACTCGTAGCCGGTGACCAGCGCGATGTCAGGCCGGAAGTACCAGCGCCCGTTCAGGGCGAGCAGGATGTCGGAGTCGAAGGCATCGGAGCCATCGCCGGCGACCTCGCCGACCGAGGTGTAGCGCACATGGCCCTGCAGGTGGAGCGCCGGCGTCGCCGCCCAGATCATGCCGACCTCGCCGCCGATGCCGTCGTCGTCGACGTCGGCGTCGAGATTGAAGCCGGCGACCTGCACGTCCTTGAACTCGATGCTGTCAAAGCTGAGGCGGCCGTAGAAGTTCATCGTGGGCGAGAATGGGTATGCATAGCCGACCCCGATACGCCAGCGCACCACGTCGAAATCACCTTCGACGGTGTCGATGCCGTCGCTGACCTCGAGGTCCTGGCTGGTCACCGCATAGTCACCGAACAGGTGCATGTTCTCCCCGAACTCCCACGCGCCGCCGATGAAGCCGCCGCCGCCGGCATCGGTCTCGAGGTCGAACGTGCTGCCGTTCTCCGTGATTGTCCCGGACCCCTCCACGTCGTTGACGAAGCCGGCGATGAAGCCGCCTTCGAGGTAAGTGAAGCTGAAATCCTGGGCCCCAGCTGCGGCTGGCGCGCTAAGCGCGGCCGCCACGGCAAGTGCGAGCATCTTGTGACGAGTGGACATACGTTACCCCTGTTTGGGAACTGGAAAATACTGCCGGCCATCACGGCCGGGACTGTGGGAGACGGCCTGTAAGCGCCTTCCGCAACGCACAACTTTACTCCGGGGGCATACCGGCGACAAGGCGATTCCGCGCTTCGTGGTCACCAGCCTCGTCGCGCGGGTTCGCGTTAGATAATGAGAAGAAACGCAAGGGCCTTTTCACCGCCCGCATCAGTCGAATTCGCCCGTCCGAACGGGCCGAACCCCGGTCGAGGCAAGACGTCCGGTGGTAGATTCCCCGTATTGAAATCGTGCGTCATAGAGCCTACGGTGACTAAGCACGTCACAGGTCAACGGCGCCAGCATGTACGTCAAACCGCTGCCCGAACATAACCACCTCCTGGCAGCCTTGCCGCCTGAGGCTCAGGACCGTTTGTTCCCGCACCTGGAACTCGTGACTATGCCACTGCGCGGCATATTGTACGAATGCGGGCGCCCCCGGCGTCACGTTTATTTTCCGACGGACTCCATCATCTCCGTGCAGTACTTGATGCAGGACGGCGCCTCGACTGCGATCCTGGTCGTGGGCAACGAAGGATTGCTTGGCGTCACGTTGTCGATGGGTGAGGACAGCGCACCGAGCCGATCGCTGGTGCAGAGCGCCGGCTACGCCTACCGCCTCCCCAGGAAGCGGGTGATGGAGGAGTTCAATCGCCACGGCGAGTTCATGTTGCTGATGTTCCGCTATACGCAGGCCCTCATCACCCACGTGGCTCAGACCGCGGTGTGCAATCGGCACCATACGATTGACCAGCAGCTCTGCCGCTGGCTGCTCCTTTCGATGGATCGCCTGTCGCACAATCGCTTGACCATGACCCAGGCATTTATCGGCAACATGCTCGGTGTGCGTCGCGAGGGTGTCACCCAGGCAGCAACGAAATTGCGAAACCTGGGCGTGATTTCCTATCACCGCGGCTTGCTCGAGGTGCTTGACCGGCCAAAGCTCGAAACGCTCAGCTGCGAGTGCTACGAGGCGGTCCTGAAGGAAACCAAAATCCTGCTTAATTACCTGCCGCAGCGCCAGACCATCAAGAATAATGAATCCATTTCCAAGGTGACGCTGAAGACGCCGCAGGACGCAATGCCTGCGAGGCCGAAGTGCGTCTCCTGATCTCAAGTCACCACCCGGACTGAGAGCGCCATCATTTGGCTGGGCACTGCCTCCCTAGAAGTGGTACTCCAAGCTTGCGACAGCGTAGTGCAGCCAGGCGAAATTGTAGACGTCGTCGGTATCAACGCCCCCTTCGAGCAGCCGGTAGCCGGCGCCGATCCGCCAGCCGGAACCGAGCTCGTAGGTACCCTTGAGCGCCACGTCGAAAGCGCGGCCGGGCCCGCCCGCCAGCCCGTCGAAGTCCAGCGCCAGTCGCCAGCGTTCGCCCAGGGCATACTCCCCGTGCAAGTACAGCACCGGAACGAAACCCAGGTCGTCGTCGTTGGCCTGGAGCGAGCCCTGCCGCAGCTCGATGTTCGCGTCGCGCACCAGCACCGTCCCGCCGACCCGCCAGCGCCATGGGCCGTGGTCATGGAACGTGTATCGATACGTGACCCGGTAGGTATTGAACTTGTAGGTGCCGCTGGTCGGACCGGCTGCAAACGTCTCGCCGGCGAACTGGGTGTCCCGTGGCAGGTCGCCCGTGCCGGAGACCTCGAGGGGCGCGACCAGGAGTCGTATCCCGTGACGCTCGTTGAAGTCCCAGGTGCCCTCGAGCCGGGCGAAGGCCTCCGGTCCGTTGCCGGTGAGCTCGAGCATGTCGAATCGGGTGCCCGAGTCCCCGGGGATGCGCACGTCATTGCGAGAAAACCAGACCGGCCCGGTTTCCAGCACGAGGGCGCCACGACGGGGCGAGTCAGCGTCCTCGACTCCGGACGCGGTTGCGGGCAGCGGAAGCCCGTAGCCCACGAACGCAAAGACGGCGACAGCGCAGCACGTGATGGCACGGTGGAGCGCCCGGTGCGCGGCGGTTCGGTGAAAGGCTTGGAGCTTTTCGCCCATGGATTTGTTTTTGCGGAGGTACCCGCCGAGGTCCAGGTCCCGGAAATCGGATCGAGTCATGGCAAGGGTTCCCAGGGCGTCCCACATGGCGGTCTTGATTTCGGTGGCGGCGAGCAGGGCTTCGAGCTCCACTACGCGGGAGAGGTCGGAGTAGGTGAACAGGCTGTCGTTGAGCTTGAAGCGGCCCGCCTTTTCCGCGCCCCAGGCGGCGAAGTTTTTGAGGGAAGAATCAGAGGCTTTGATCCGGCGGAGCATTTCCTTGAGAGTCTTCCGCTCCGCCTCCAAAGTCGGGATGACCCCGGTCAGGAACTCGCCCAGTTCGCCCTCGGGGTTGCTGTTCCTGGCCCGTTTGGCCAGTTCCAGCGCGGCAAGCGTGAGGGCGGCATGGTCAGCGAGGTAGGTTTTGAGGTGGTTGGGCATGAACAGGCCTGGATGTGGAAAAGAATAATAAAGAGGATAGCTTGAAGTACGGCGGGCCGAGAGAAATGCGCTTGTCGCTGCGAGGCACTGTGACATCCGGTGACGAGGTTCGCCCCGCCAGGGACCGCCGCAGCCTCGATGAGGCACAGTCGCATATACTCGGCCCAGCTCCACTAAAGAGGCGCGCCCATGTTGCTCCGCAGGATCACTAAGCATGTGAAAGCGCAAAACTGGTTCGCGGTCGGCCTCGACTTCGTCATCGTCGTAGTCGGCGTGTTCGTCGGCCTGCAGGTCCAGGACTGGAATGACTCCCGCAAGGAGCGAGTCGAAGAAGGCGTGTTAATGGTTCGCCTGTTCGAGGAGACTCGATCGCTGATCGACGCTCACGAGCGGGAACTGGCCTCGCTTCGGTCTCGGGCAAAAGTGCTGATCGGTTTCGTGGCGGAACGACGGGACCATCTCCTCGAACTCAAGGATACCCTGGTTGATTTGATCGAGAGGCAAGGCCAAGCGCCGGGAACGAAGTAGAATGACCGCTTCCGATCCAAGGCGGCTGATGCCAATGTCCTTCTTCAGCGAACTGCGGCGCCGACACGTGTTCCGCGTCGCCGGGTTGTACATTGTCGCGGCCTGGGTGGTTTTGCAGGTCGCCGATCTTGGCTTCGAGTCGTGGGGCGTGCCATCCAGCGCTTTGCGCTTCGTGTGGATCGCCGCGCTGCTGTTGTTTCCGGTCGCACTCGTATTCGGCTGGCGCTACGACATCACCGCGCATGGCATCGTGCGAACGCCGCCCGCGACTGGCAGCGCTGACCTGTCCCTGAAGACACCGGACTTCGTCATCCTGTCTGCCCTGGTTGCCGTTGCTGCGCTGAGTGGTTGGTGGACGGTCGAGCAGGTAGCAGGCAACAAAGACGAGTCACGAGAGAACATCATTGCCCGCGCGATTGATCCTGCCTCGATCGCTGTGTTGCCTTTCGCGACGCGTAGCAGTGTCGCCGATACGGCTTTCTTTGCCGACGGCGTCCACGACGACCTCCTGACCTCTCTGGCAAAAGTCATGTCAATGAGGGTCATTTCGAGAACTTCGGTGCTGAGATACCGCGATACTGAAAAGAGCATCCCGGAGATCGGCAACGAACTTGGCGTCGCATTTGTTCTCGAGGGCGGCGTGCAACAGGCCGGCGAAAATGTTCGTATCAATGTGCAGCTTATCGATTCGCGGACAGACGGCCATGTCTGGGCTCATACCTACGATCGCGCGCTGACCGCGCAGAACGTGTTTGCTATCCAGAGCGAGATCGTGGAGACCATCGCAGCTCAGCTCAAGATGGAGCTTACGGCCGAAGAACGCAGGCGCATCGGCCGGGACCGTACCGACAATCTCGATGCGTTTCGCGAATACACGTACGGGAAGCAGCAAGTCGATATTGCCTCGTTTGCGGCGCTGCGCGAGGCAGTCGACCATTTCCAGAGGGCGCTGGAAATCGACCCGCAGTATGTGCTGGCCCACGCCGCGCTGGCCAACACGTTCGCACAGCTCGCCGTGACGGGGGCAATTACACCCGCCGAAGCGCTGGCTCAAGGCCAGTCACACCTCGACCGTGCCGTGGAACTCTATGCCGATAATCCGTTCGTACAGGCAGTCCGCGGCAGGTATCTAAGCCTCGCAGATGATCCGGAAGCCGACGCGGTCATGAAGGCGGCCACTGTCGCCGCGCCGAACGATGTCGACGTGCTCAGCATCTATGCGACGTATCTTCGAATCCAGCGGCGCGGCGAGGAAGCGCTGGAAGTACTTCGGCAGGCACTGGACCTGGACCCGTTATCGGCACCGCTGTACCACGACCTCGGGCGCATGCACCTGGCGCTCGGCCAGTTCGAGCCAGCCCTCGAGGCTTTTGAGCGAATCGCCCAGCTAAGTCCAGGAAACCCGTATGCCGCCCACGGCGCAGCCACCGCGACAATTCTCAGCGGCGACCTCGTCGAGGCCGCGTATTGGTCAGAGCAGGCCCTGTCGAAGGATGCCGACGATTTCGAGAATCCGGCAACCTGCGTGGTCATATACGCGAGCTTTGGAGATTACGAGTCGGCGCGCCGGCATGCAGACTTGGCGCTCGAGATGGGCCCGGCGGAACCGTATCCCCTGTCGTCAAAAGCGCTGTTGCTCGCGATGACCGGGGAAACGCAGAAAGCCGTGGCAATGGCGCGCGGCGCCCTGGCGAGAGACCTGGAAGACCGGTGGGGGTCGCACTTCGTGTTCCTGAGGCTGGTCCGAAATGCAGCGCTGGATGCCGGCGAGTTCGACGAGGCGCTCGCCCTGTTCCAGAAGTACGAGCCTGGGTTGTTCGAATCACCGCCGCAGATCACCGCCGGGAACTTGCGCAAGGCCGTGGACCTCGCGTCATTGCTGCAGCGGGCCGGGCCCGACCAGCAAGCGACAGAGTTGCTGCACGCAGCGATCGCCGCTTATGAGCAGCAGTACACCCTGGGGTCAGCCAATTATCCGTTGGGTATAGCGGTTGTCGATGCGCTCGCGTTGTTAGGCCGCGAAGAGGAGGCGGTGACGCGCCTTCGAGAACTGGCTGACGATGGCTGGCGAGTCCTGTGGCATTTCGACACCAACCTGAATCCGAGTCACGATTCGCTGCGCGAGCTACCTGCGTACCAGGACATCCTCACGCTCATCGAAGCTGACCTGCAGCGCCAGGTCGACACCTTCTCTATTCCGGATATCGGGTAACTGTCGGGTATTTGCCGTTCGCCGGCAGCGCCTGGCTGACCCGTCCAATTCACGGCTATACCGACACCACAGGTGGCCCGGGCGGAATCTCGAGCCCGGCCTTGCGGAGGCCGTCGATGAAGAGCTCCGCGTATTGGGGGTTCCACCACTTGGCAAACTCCGCGCGAACCGAGGCGGCAATGTTCGGCCGCAGCTTGAGTAGTTCCTGCAAAGCTTTGCCCGCCGCATCCCGTTCCCCGAGGTGGCCGTGAGCTGCCGCGAGCATCGCGTGGAAGCCCCAGTGGCCCGGCATGTTGGCGCGCAGCACGAAGGCGATTGTGGCGCGGAAATCGTGCTGGCTGAAGGCGTGGTAGACGTCGGCGTACCAGTACCATCCCGGGTGGTGGGGATTAAGCTGCTTGGCGCACCCCGCCAGCTCGAGCCCGCGCTGCCAGTCGCCCGAATAGGTCAACAGCTCACCGAGAAAAGCGATCGAGTAGCCGTCCATGGAGTTGAGGGTGACGGCACGCGCCGCCGCATTGCGAAAACTCTCCAGGTCCTTGCTGAAATAGAACGCCTGGGCCAGGGCGAAGTGCGCCAGGTGATTCGACGGCGCGGCTTCCACGGCTCGACGCGCAGCGGCCAATCCCTGGGCCAGGGAATCCGCCTGGATGCCGAAGCCCTGCGCATGATCCTGCAGGCACAGCCACGCCAGCATCGCCCAGGCATCGGCATAGTCCGGTGCGCTACGCACCGCCAGCTCCACGCCCTGCCGCGCGATGACGAGCTCGTCCGCGGTGACCCGCTCCGAGTAGGCAAAACTGCGCACCACGGCCTCGTACGGGCTCAACTGCGTGGGGTCCCGGCTGCGCAAAGCGGCGCTCATGCTCCGGGGCAGGATGCCGTGCATGTCGGCAACTGTTGCGACGATTCGAGGCACCAGTTCGTCCTGCAGGTCGAAGACGGCTGCGGGGTCGTAGGGCCGATCGTAGGCCTCAGCCCAGAGAGTGGCGCCTGAATTCCCGTCGACCAGCTGCACCGCTATGCGCACCTTGTTGCCGGCCTGACGCACGCTTCCCTCCATCAGGTAGCGGGCACCGAGTTCGCGGCTCACGGAGCGGGTGTCGGCCGCCGTGCTGGCGTAGCGCAGCGTGGCCCCGCGCGCCACGACGCGCAGGTATGAGAAGCGCGACATCCCGGTGACGATGCCTTCGGACAGTCCATCGGCAACTGCGGCAGCGCCCGGGTCGGTGCCGCCGTGGGCAAAGGGCAGCACGGCGACCCAGAAGCCGTCGTCCCGGCGAGTTGCTCCGGTCACCGCCACGGACGGGTGAGCCCGGGCGGGTGTCGCCGCAGCAATTACTGGTCCGCCAGCAAGCAGGCATGCCGCTCGTTCGACGAATTCGGCAGCCACTTCGCCTCCCGGCAGTCGCGTCCACTGCCGCTCGCGGAAGCGATCCGGCAAGCGCGCCGCGGGTTCCGGAGTGTCGTCGATGAGCACCGGCAGCAGGAACACCTGGTCGTCGGCCATGTCCAGCATCCGGCGCACCGCGAGATTCCACTCGCGACGGAAATAGCCTTCGCTGCGCGCATTGGTGTTGGCCGAGATCACCGCGATGAACAGCGCGCATTCCCGGACCTGCCGGCGAATCGCAGCATCCCACGCGTCGCCGCTGCGCAGCTCGCTCTGGTCGAACCACACCTCGATCCCCGC
Organism: Wenzhouxiangella sp. XN24; assembly: GCF_011064545.1. NCBI lineage: Bacteria > Pseudomonadati > Pseudomonadota > Gammaproteobacteria > Chromatiales > Wenzhouxiangellaceae > Wenzhouxiangella > Wenzhouxiangella sp. XN24. The sequence goes on along the minus strand of NZ_JAAMFG010000036.1, from coordinate 6,283 downwards.
AGCACACAGCGCGTCGTGGATGCGCCGGGCGGCGTCCGTGTCCTGCGATGCATAACTCAGGAAGACGGCTTGTCTGGGATTACTCATGCTGGACGGGAGTATAAGCAGTGCAACGCGCCGTTTCGACGGCCGGTACCCGTATCCATTGCCGCGATCACCTTCGCTGAAGCTGTTGAACCTGATCGAGCGGAAGGGGCTGGAGGCAGTGATCTAGCCTCGCTCGAATCCCGTCAGGCCAGCTATGGCTAAACGCTCGTCAAATGAACGATGTCGAACACGCCGAATATACTGAAATCGCGCCAGTCGGTGGTCGCGGTTCGCTTGATGCCCGCGCTGTGATAATTCGCGGCAAGCAGGGTATCGAGAACGCGCTTGCGCCTGAGTCGATGCCGGTTTCAAACAGTTCCAGGCAGGCCGAATGGGCAGGATGCTCGCGGATCGCCAGGCCGACCAGAAAGCTGGTATCCAGTCCGATCACGAATTGCGATCCAGCATTTCATCGAGCAGGTCATCGGCGGCGGTCAGCGGACGAAGCACCCGGCCGGCCGAGCGCGGCCGGAATGCGGCCAAGTCGCTGACCGGACGGAGACGTTCGCGTCGGTACAGCTCCATGGCCTCGCGGATCAGTTCAGGGGTGGGCCGGCCGGCTGATTTGGAAGCGGCCTGAAATTCCGCGTGGACCGGCTCAGATACATTGATCGTGATGGTTTTCATACATGAAAATTAATGTACATCATGCCGTATCGCAAACTCTTGTGAACAATCGCGCCAACGATCGAGTACGTGCCGTGAGCTGCAATTGACCCAAAGTTGAGTGATGAATGGGTCATGCTCACCCTAACTGGCGAAGGTTGCGAAAGCGGCCTTGTTCGTCGACTTCAATCTCGAAGCGACCGTTTATGCCGCCGTCCCGGATCATCATGCGCAGCAGGCGAGCGTCGAAGTCGACAACGCGTCCATCCTCAGCGAGCACACGCACGCGCCTCGCCGAGCCCCTGTAGTAGCGCATCACCTCGGCACGATCGAGTTCCAGTCGAAAACGAATCTGTGGCATTGAAGGTTGCGACACCTTTTAAAGGTCTACTTTTCGCGACCATTCCTCAGCCAGGTCGCCGATAACCGGCAGCTTGTATCGCTCTCCCTGGTAGGCCTTGATCATCAGCAGTATCCATAATACGACGCCCAGCAAATTCAAAAATGGAATGAGAAACAGGAAAAACCCCAGCAGGCTGCCGAGCACGAGGTTCAAGACCGTCAAGGCGCCGAACGTTACAATCGACTGCATGGCGTGAAAACGAACAAAATCGTTGTTTTTTTCCACCAGGATCACGATCAGCCCGCTTATCCAGCCGAGCGCGTAGGCGAGCAAGCCGGCAACGTTCCGGTCCACACCCATTGATTTCTGCCCCATGGCGCTGCTCCTTGATCTGGCTTACTGATTGCCGGGAACGCAGGGCGTGCCACCGGTACCTGCATCTATTTCCTGCTCAAGGCTGGGCAGGAAACCCATTGGCACGCGGTCGATGCCGTTGAAATCTGGCACTATTATGCCGGCGCGTCGCTGATTTTGTCATGCGCGCCAACATTGGAGGGTCCGGCCGTAGATCAGCATCTCGGACCTGGTATTGGTGCAGGGCAGTTGCCGCAGGCGATTGTCCCGGAGGGGCATTGGCAAAAGGCCGCAACGACAGGCGCATGGACGCTGGTGGGCTGTACGGTATCGCCGGGGTTCCAATTTGCAGGCTTTACGCAGCCAGTTTACTTTTCGATCCCCAAATCAATCTTTTGCAGGTTTGAACCATCCAGGTCGACGCTCCACAGTTCTCGTCCTGCCTGGCCACCATAAACGGTGTCATTACTGACAAAGAGAATTCGTTTTCGATCATGGGACAGTGCGGGGCTGTCGAGGTAGGAGTGCAGGTGAATGATTTCCCGCACAGTTTCATTATTGGTGTCGATCAGGAACAGCCCAAAGCCATAAACTGCGGAATACTCCCCCAAATTGAGCGCCCCGCGAGAGCTGTACCCCGGCTTTCGTTCTTCCACCTTGGCGCTTGCGAGCACGAATTTCCCATCGTCTGTGAATTCTGAAACTGGATACGTAGAGGTGAATACTATGAAGGGGGAAGGATCAAAATCCGTGAAGTAGCGCGGCTTGTCCAGATGCAGGATTTTCGAGCGGGAATATATCTCGTTGCCAGATGGCGACACCGACAGGCCGTGAAGAACATAAACATTGCCATAGCTTAATCTTTCCAATTCTTCCCCGTCTGTGCGTATCGAGAAAAAATCCATGCGGTGGGGGCGCGATGTGGCAATCGGAGAAGAATGCCCAAAGTACCCGGAGTTGATGTAGTAGATCGTGTTGCCATCTTGTGACAAGGCCAGATCCTGGATGTTTTGTGCGCCTTCTTGGCCATGAGTGATCTGGGTCATCTCAGAGCCATCGATGGCTACAGAGAATAAATCACTCCGGTCGGGTTTCTTCCTGGCGATGAAATACAGTTTCTGACCATCATTGGAAAATACGGGCCTTTCATAAATCGTGCCGTCTTCGGATTCGACGACGATCGATGAAACCGGCTCGTTCAAATTCCTCGTCGCTATCAGGCTGTCGTCACCCTTTCGGTAGCTGAAAACACAACGATCATCGTGCGGCGCCATCGAGACGGATTGAATACCCTCTTGGGACACAACGGAGCAGGCGCTGAACGCGACAGCCAGAACGACGAATGCAAGACGCATGGAAATTCGCGACGCAGTTTTCATCGGACCTGAAATTTTGCAATCCACTCACCTTGAATTTAGTGTCCTCTTCGGCGATTACAAGGCTGCGAGGTGGCGCTCCTCATGTTGCGCAGAACCTGGGGGGAATGAGCGCGCGCCTCACCTATGCCCCGCACCGAGGGACGGTGAATCCCTTCACCTCCCGCCATAACTCCGTAAGTTCATAGAATCACATCCATGCAGGGCGTAAAGCCTGGCGGTTTCCCTGCGCGGCGATGTTGCCGATAATGCCTGGACTTTGAGCCAGGCGGAATCAACCCCATGAGCGAGTTCGAGTTTTTAGCGGTCCTGGTGTCGATCATCTTCGGTTTCGGGCTCACTCATATCCTGAGAGGCTCCGTCAGCCAGATCTTCCGCAAGCAGGCCCTGGATCTCCGTCTTTCGTATGCCGCGTTCTTTGTCGTCGTTCTCGTCCTGAACTGGTGGGTGTTTTTCAGCTGGCGGAACAACGAGGTCTGGAGCTTCGAGATTTTCCTGGTGCTGGTGCTCTGGGCCATATCTCACTACGCTGTGGCGATTACCTTGTATCGACCCGATGACCGGGAATCGGACAGTCGGTTCGAACTGCACCTGTTCCTGCTGGCGTTCGTCATGACGGGGTTGTTCGACATCGCGCAGACGGCGATGCGCGGAACCCTGTTCGAGCCCTGGTACTACCTGCCTTTCGTCGGGCACTACATCGTGCTGTCAGGCGCGGGCTACCTCATCAAGTCGGATGTCTTCCACCGTTTCCTGAGCACCTGGTTCCTGGTCTCGATCCTGACCTGGGCGCTCGTGGTGAGGAGGTTCCTCGCGTGATCCGGGGCGTGCTTGTCGACTGCGAGGAGGATTCCAGACCGCGCATCATCGGCTGCTGCGCCCTGCTGGTGAGTGACTTCCTGAGCCGCCAGGATCTCTGGCCCTGGCTGGGCTGCCTGCGGACAAGTTGCGAAGTTATCCAGTCGCTTGAAACCAAGTCGCTGATTGCTGCGGTCCAGGCACATTAACTCGCCAATACCCTCTCGACACTCGAGCAAGTCGCAGGCTCATTCCAAATGAACAAAAAATCCGTCGAAGTTGTATCAGACGAGGTCGCACCGAGCGGCGGATTGGTCGCCGCATTAAAGGTCATAGCTGATGAAGCGCCAGCCTCCGGATTGACATTGCACGACTTCACGCAAGCCCTCGGCGAACGGGCCTTCGGCTTGATGCTGTTCGCCTTGTCGTTGCCGGTCTCCATCCCGCTGTTGTACGGCATTCCACAGATCGTTGCGCTGCCGATGATGGCCATTGCGTTGCAGATGGCCATCGGTCGCCCCGAACCCTGGGTGCCCCGGCGTTTCGGTGCACGGCTGCTGAGTAAAGAAGGATTGCAGAAAATGGCGGCAGGGGCGGAAAAGTACTTCGGATGGCTCGAGCGCATTGCCCGCCCGCAGTTACTGCTGCTGTCAGGACCCACTGCGGAACGGTTGGTGGGCGCGGTCTTTGTCGTGTTCATTGCCAGCATCTTGATACCGTTACCAGCAACTAACACTGTTCCTGGCATAGGTATCGCCATCGCGTCCATCGGACTTATAACCCGTGACGGGCTACTTGTTCTTGCAGGTCTGGCCATCGGCAGTGCGTGGATTCTTCTTCTGGTGGTCGGCATTTCAGTTTTCGGGCCCACATTCATCGATCTGTTCAAAGATTTCGTCAAGAGCCTGCTAGGCCTTGGCTGACGCGGCTGCTAAGAAAGGCACAGATCGAAAGGACTGCTGTTGGCCGGTCTCGGCCAGTTGAGCGATTCCAAGGCAGACGTCAGGGGTTGTCGGTCGGGATCTTCGATGCCCGGGATTTGGGCAGCTGGCATACCGATGATCGGTGCAGGCGCGGTAACCTATGCCACATGGTGGGCCCGCCAGGCATCCCCGGCGCCTCGGTGAGACACCGTTCTCTCGCCTGTCATCTGCGTTGCCGCTTGAGAGGGGAAGGGTTGTGAAAACTTGGCCAACATGGTTGGGCTTGCTTGCTGGGCTTGCGGCTCTGGCAGCGGGCTTGTTGGCCGGGGCAGATCTACAGGAGGACTGGCAGCTGGCCGCGCGATCTACCGCCCGCGCGTCTTTTCCATTCTTCCTCGTCACCTTCGTCGCCTCGTCAATCCTGCGACTGTACCGGCGCCCCTGGACCATGGCGCTGATGCGCGACCGCAGGTGGTGGGGCCTTGGTTTCGCAGCCTGTTTCTTTGTCCACCTCGTGGCGCTACTCACTTACAACTGGCTGAGAGACCAGTTCCCGCCTGTTGGCCTCCTTGATCGCGGCGCGGCGGCGGAGCCGAGCAAAGCGGCTTCGTCGCGCGTATGCCGGGTGACGATTCATTCAATCGGACGCTGGTTCGCGACGCGGCTCAACCAGGCGTCAGGCATCACAGATCCAGGGCAGGGCTATGCAGAGGTCAATGGGTTCCAATCCCTTCACCTCCCGCCATAACCAACTGCGTCACTCAGTCGCCAGGCGTCGGCGAAACGGCGCGCTGCCAGGGCGGGCCGTCGGTGTATGTGCGGAAGCTGACGACCTTGCCATCCACGAATTGCCACACGTGGGCAAACGGCGCCTCGACGCTGTGACCGGTGGCCTTGTAGGTGCCGCTGTAGTAACCGAGCGCGACCACGCGGTCGCCTTCGGCGACGTAAGTATTGATGACCACCGAGTAGTTGTCCCATTCCGCGCCGATGCGCGCGATGAGGCCCTCAAGGAGGGCATCAGGGCCGACGTACGTACCGGCGTAGGGGTAGCCCTCGGCGGCGACCCACGTGACGCCCGGATCGAGGATGTCCAGGAAGGCCGGGACGTCGCCGCGCGCGAAGTTGGCGTAGGCGGTTTCGACGATCGCGCGGTTGTCGTGCTCCTGCGCGAGGACAGGTGTGCAAAGCACGACGGCGAAGAGAGCAAGCAGGAAGCGGTTTATGCCTGTAAAGCGTCGTGTGCGAAAGCGGCGCGTGCGCAGAAGAACTTGGGCGAGGGTGGCGGGTTTTGCAGGCATCGTGTTCTCCTTCAGGGATGAAATCGGGTGGGAGCGCCAGCGACTCGGTCGTCACGACGGATGAAAGTCGCGAACTCGGTCATGCCGAAGGCCTCCAGCACGGCAGCAACAAAGAGTGTAAGCCGTATATACCACCTTTCCGCTGGCTGGTGCCCGCTCCTCACCGACGCCGGTACATGCGTGCAGCGTTCTCTTCCACGCGTCGCCGCCCAGGCTCGCTATGCCCCACACCAAGGGATTCCAATCCCTTCGCCTCCCGGCATAAAACTCCAACCTTTTGAAAAGCATGGTGGGCCCGCCAGGCATCTTCGGCGCCTCGATGAGGCATCGTTCTCTCGCCTAAGGCTCGAGGGCGAACCTGGAACCAACAGATTATGAGCCGAGCTAACAGGGCAAAGTACACGGGGACCGACTTATACTGCGTGCCCCAGTTGTTCAAGGGCTGCCAGGGAAACGGGATGTCATTGGTTCTGCGCGCCTTAGCGGTTCCGGCCA